>JBOHVS010000388.1:0-5471 GCA_050735975.1 Binatia bacterium
ATGTTTATAACTCCGGCGACGTTCTTCCCGCAGATCGGCTGTGGATTGCCTCGTTTGACAAGAGGTTAGAGTTGAGGGTTGAGAGGTAAGAACATTCAACGTTCGAGGTTCGAAGTTAAAAGGGGGCCTAGTTGAGAGTCGAGAGTTCATATTCTCACCACAGAGATCACGAAGGTCACGAAGGTTCGGACAGAAAACCTGGATTCTAACCGCAGAGAACGCAAAGTCACATAAAAACTTTATGTTCTCTGAGTTCTTTGTGGTTAAACTCTTCCTCACCTCAAATGTTAACTTCGTGCTCTTCGTGTGCTTCGTGGTGAGTATTTTCGAACTTCCGATGGTTCTACAAGACTCCACTCTAAACTCTAAACCCTAAACTAACTCATCATGCCTATTGATAATCTTCATAAAGGCGTCATGGCCGTGCGCTACGGGCTCGGCCTGCCCAGATTTTTTTTGAAACCCCTCTCTCTCGCCGAATCGTACGCGCTCGTCCGCAAGCGGGTGGAAGAGCGCGAGGAAAACTTTCTCGCCCAGCTAAAGCGCGCCGTGTACAGCAATCCGCAGAATCCTTACTACAAGCTGCTGCGCCATGCCGGATGTGAGTATCACGATGCGGAGAGCATGATCCATCGAAAGGGCCTGGAAACCACTCTTCGAGAGCTCAGCAACGCCGGTGTCTATATCACTATCGAGGAATACAAGGGGAAAAGGCCCATAGAGCGACTTGGGCTTTCGTTCCAAGCAAAACCGGACGACTTTGACAATCCGCGCGTCGTTCCGTCCTTAGAGGGACGTAGCAGCGGGACGAGAGGTTCGCCTGTTCGAACCAAAATCGACTTTGATTTTCTCACCGAGAGATCGGCGCAAGACGCGCTGCACTTCGATGCCGTCGGCGTTTATCGGAGCCCTTATGCTTTCTGGATGACAACTTCAAGGAATGTCATTTGCGCCGTCAAAGCGGGCCTGCCGCTAGTGAAGTGGTTTCTACCTCTGAGCAGCGCAAAAAACAGGCTCGCCGCTTCCTATGCGATCGGCGTGGGTCGACTTCTTGGATACCGATTACCTTGGCCGGAGCCCGTAGGACCGGACGAGGCCTATAAGGTAGCGGAGTGGCTTGCAAAGAATCGAGTCCGGGGCGTCCCGATGGCCCTGAAGGCGTTCCCGAGCGCCGCGGTGCGAGCTTGCGTCGCGGCCCGAGAAAGAGGCTTAAATATTTCCGGAACCCATTTCATAACGGATGGCGAACCGCTAACTCCGGCTCGCGAAGAGGCCATAAAGGACGCCGCATGTAGGGTTGTCTCTCAATATGCTTCCAGCGAGACGGGCACTATTGCTGCCGGTTGCACAAACTCTACCGGTGATGATGTCCATCTTTTCAAAGGGAACGTTGCCATCGTTCAGCAGGCGCGGCAGGCAGGAGCCGCCGGGGCGACGGTCAACGCGTTTCGGATCACGTCGCTCATTGCCGCCGCGCCCAAGATCCTCATCAACATGGAGAACGGCGACTATGGAAAGCTCGAGACGCGGGTTTGCGGGTGTAAATTCGACCAGTTGGGTATGACCGATCACCTGACCCGAATCCGGAGCTACGAAAAACTGACGGGCGAAGGAATGACCTTCTTCGCCGGGGATCTGGTCAGAATATTAGAGGAGTTGCCGTTAAAATTCGGCGGCGGCGCGCTCGACTATCAAGCGATCGAAGAAGAAGGCAAGGGGGGCGGGGCCTATCTGACAATTCTCGTAAGCCCGAAGCTCCGCAACATCGATGAAGCCGCCGTGATTCGCGCGGTTTTACGAGAATTAGAAAAAAACGGCGTGGCCGGTCGCATGATGGCGCGTACGTGGGAAGAAGCGGGAACTCTGCGGGTGCGCAGAGAAGAGCCCCACCCAACCCGTGGCGGCAAGATATTTTCGTTCCAGATCGAGAGCAGTTAATCCAGGAGGACATCGTTGGTGAGGTCCACCTCGTTTTATTTCGATAAAGGCAAAATGGCCCTGCGATACGGCGTCGGGTTGCCGCGTTTTTTCTTCAAACCGCTCTCCCTGGCCGACTGCTACGCCCTGGTTCGAAAACGGGTTGAACAGCGGGAAGAAAACTTCCTTGCACAGCTAAGGCGGGCTGTTTACAACAATCCGCGAAGCCCGTATCTGCAATTGCTTAGACACGCGGGCTGTGAGTACCGCGATGCGGAGAACATGGTCCGGCAAGAGGGCCTGGAGAGAACGCTCAAGCAGCTCGGGGACTCGGGAGTCTATGTCAGCATCGAAGAGTTCAAGGGCCGGCGACCGATCGAACGTTCCGGACTGTCGTTTCAGGCGCGCCCGGAAGACTTCGATAACCCGAGGATCTCAGCAACACTGGAGAAAACGAGCGGCGGAAGCCGGAGCCAGGGCATTCCGACTCGCATAGAGTTCGATTTTTTGACCGACGAGGCGGCGGCAGAAGGGCTGCTTTTTGATGAGTTAGGAGTCTACGGTGGTTCCTTTCTCTTTTATCATAACATTCTGGGAGTATTCCTATTGAGCGTTAAATCGGGGACGCCTCCGGCTCACTGGTTTCTCCCTCTAAGCAGCAAAAAAAATAGGCTTGCCTCTTTTTATGCCGTGTGGGCTGGAAGAGTTCTGGGCTATTCACTACCTCAACCTGAGCCGATCAGCCGCCAGGAAGCCGATAAAGTTGCATTGTGGCTCGCAAAGAGGAAGCGCATGGTTTGCAAGACGGTGGTGTGGACAAGCGCCAGCGGCGCAGTAAGGGTTGCGTTGGCCGCGAAGGAACGCGCCCTCGACATCGCAGATACTCACTTTATCTCCGGCTCCGAACCACTGACTCCGGTGCGGGAGCAGATCATACGGGGAGCCGGCTGCTCCGTCACAGCTCGTTACGCTACGAGCGAGACGGGGAGAATGGGATACGGCTGCGGAAATTCGACCCAAGACGACGTGCACGTTTTGAAGAATATGGTGGCGGTGATAAGCGAAGCCAGGGAGGCAGGGTCCACGGGGATCACTGTCAACGCCTATCGGATAACTTCTCTGCTGCCGGCGGCGCCGAAGATCTTCATTAACATGGAAAATGGCGACTACGGGAAGTTGGAGACGCGGCCATGCGGCTGCAACTTCGACGAGTTGGGTCTTACAGATCATTTGAGCCACATCCGTAGTTACGAGAAGCTCACGAGCGAGGGCATGACCTTCTTTGCCAGCGACTTGGCCCGGATCGTAGAGGAGATTTTACCCGCAACGTTTGGCGGAAGCCCCCTCGATTATCAGGCAATTGAGGAGGAGGGGGCAGACGGTATCGTTCGAGTGAGTCTTTTGGTCAGCCCGAGGGTCGGACAAATCAATGAGGCTGCGTTGGTTGACACGGTGCTGGGCGAACTCCGCAAGAATGGAGGCTCCGCCCGGATGATGTCGAAGGTCTGGCAAGAGGCGGGAACCCTGCGCGTGCGCAGGGAGGATCCCCATCCAACGAAAAGCGGCAAGGTATTTTCGTTCCAGGTGGAAACAACAGAAAAAGGTGAAGAACCTCGTCGCGCGCGATCAATTAGCTTGGCTGCGATCGAGAGGCGGTCGATATGAGAGTTCGCGGTTTGTTGTGGTTTTTGGCCGGGACTACCGGTGCCATTTTTTTAGCCGTCCAGTCAAGCACAGTTTGGCTTCCGTGGATAGCCGAGAATTTGATTGTGGAAGATCAGTTGCGTTCTTCTGATCTGATCGCGGTTTTTGCCGCCGACCAAGACAGGGCAAAACATGCCGCCCGGCTCTATCGGGAAGGACTTGCGCCTCGGGTATTGGCTACGGGAGGGGTGATCACGAAAGGCGTTGAACTCTTTTGTCACAAACGGGTGACCGGCGCCGAGTTTATGGCCAAAATGGTAAACGAGACCGGAGTTCCGCCCAGCGCCATAACCGCTCTTTCGCGGGGCACCAGCACTTACGAAGAAGGGGAAGCCATCAAAGATTTCATGAGAACGCATGGGTACCGTTCCGTAATTGCCGTTAGCTCTCCTTATCATATGCGGCGTGTACGAGCGACTCTTGCACATCTCTTTCAGGGGACGGCAATTGCCATTCGGTATAGTCCGGCGGCGGACGATTCAGACTTCAACGCCAAGGAATGGTGGAGACACGAGAAAAATCTTATCCGGGTGACCAACGAGTATCTCAAGCTCGCCTACTATCATCTGGCGCTGTTTTAACTGTAACATTACCATTTGTACAACCAATGGATGACAAAACAAAATTCGTGCTTGGAGTGGTACTTTCTGTCGGCATTGTCCTCAGAGGATATTTTTTGCTGAACTACGAACTCATCGACGGCAGGCAGTACCATATCTTTTTATCCGACGAGGCCGTTGTCGGATTGATGGGAAAACACATCGCCGCGGGGGTGGAGTTGCCGCTATTCTTCTACGGCCAGCAGTACCTAGGAGCTTTTGAGGCCTACCTGGCAGCGCTCTCGTTTTCCATTTTTGGGATTTCGATGGTGGCCCTAAAATTGGTCCCACTTATGTTTTCCATTATGCTTCTCTTTGTCGTCTACCTGTTGGGAACTAAACTATTTGACCCACGGGTGGGCGTTGTTAGTGCCGCCCTTATAGCCGTCCCTTCGCCCTATTTCTTTGGCTGGGGATTCAAGGCCCGTGGAGGATTTATTGAATATGTGGTGTTGTCCCTGATCGTCTTGCTGCTTTTCTCATTGATTTATTTTCACCGGAAGGATTCGTTCTGGCTCTATGGCCTTTGGGGCTTCTTCGCCGGTTTCAGCCTCTGGGTCAATCAGCTAATTCTACCTTTTTTGGCATTGCTCGCATTGTATGCGTGGTTTAAGTCCCCGGCTTTGCTGAGCGGGGCTAGACTCTGGGTTTTGCTTGTGACATTTGTCGTAGGCGCGTCGCCGCTGATCATCAGCAATGTCCTCGACCCCTTCGTGACTTTTCGGATTCTGGCGCGAAAAGGGCTTGATGTTAGAGGCGACGTTTCGCGTCTCGATTACCAGGATAAAGTAGAAAGGATTGTAGGAGGACTGGCGGAGAGAGTCGTGGAAGTCCCGGATCTCGGGCAGAACCTCGCGATCCTGTTTGGGTTTCAGGGAAGCGTCATCGAAGAGCCCGGGCTCCTGAGCACGCCCGCGTTTCTGAACCTCCCCGAACCGCCGCATCTTTACTGGGCTGTGATTTTATTCTTCTTCGGATCGGCTCTAGTTCCATGGCTTTATCGCAAGATAAGGGCGGGTCCAACTTCTCCCGCCCAAGGCAATGTCGCCAAAGACAGAGACAACGGGAGCAAGTTGGATCTGTTGGTGTTTTTGTCGTTTGCGAGCCTGGTCGGATATTTCCGCCCTAGGTATCTATTGGTCTGTTATCCTCTCATGGCCATCATGGCAGCGGCTTTTCTCAATGATCTGCGGGGGAAGTATCCGAAAAAGATTTATACCGGCCTGTTTGCCTTTACGATTGCGCTCAATG
>JBOHVS010000389.1:0-4150 GCA_050735975.1 Binatia bacterium
CGCTGCCTGGCGCCCCGACTGGTAAAAGTTCGGGCCGTAACTAGCGAGGCCGCCTTGTTCCGCGTACCAAGGACCAAAAAACATTGTGGGAATCCGTTGCCGCGACGTAGCCTCCAAAGCAAGACCTGGTATGTTGAATGACAATGAGCGTGGCACGACGATGCCATGCACCTCACTCCTCCTGATACCGTCGAAGGTTGCCTGTGCTTCGGATTCAGAACCTACTGATTTCTCGATCAGCATGATTCTCAAGCTGCGCGCGCTCTCACGATAAATTTTTGCCTGCGCGACCGAGAAAGCCTCCGCCTTATCATAGGGAAACACGACCCGGGTAAGTCCGGGTATCATCTCCTTGAAAATCTCCAGACGCTTGCTGTCCAACTCAAGATCCAAATCAGTAACTCCAGTGATGTTGCCTCCGGGACGGGGAAAGCTCTTGATCAATCCCAATCCGATGGGATCCCCCGCGCCGTAGAAGACAATCGGGATACGGTTAGTGGCCATCTGCGCCGCCTTGGCCGGCGCAGGGTTGTTGGTGAAAACAATATCTACACCCTGCTTCACGAGTTCTCGCGCAGCTTGAGGAAGAGCCGCGATATTGCCCTGGGTGAATCGAACCCCGATGACGAAATCCTGGTTCTCGCGATACCCCAGCTCCTTGAGACCGTCGCGAAGCCCCACGACACCGGGAGTCGGGCCCCACGAATCCGTCAATGCTCCGATACGAATAGGCTGAGTGCGCTCGGCGGCACTTACGTCACTGATGAGCGCGCAAAGGGCAAAGAGCATTGCGTAAACGATAAAGCACAATCTCAATAGCTTGCGGGGAGTTGGAGTGTCGGAGTACTGGAGTGATGCTCTTAGCCGGATTAACCCAACACTCCATGACTCCATGACTCCATCACTCCATGTCTTCATCTGATCACCCAGTCCGCTCTCGCCAGCACGTTCGGCGGGATCGTCAGCCCGATCTGCTTAGCCGCTTTCAGATTGATGACCAACTCGAACTTCGTCGGTTGCTCGACGGGCAGGTCTGCGGGCTTTCTGCCTTTCAGGATCTTGTCTACATAGGTGGCGGCGCGCCTGTGCATGCCCGCATAGCTCGGTCCGTAAGACATCAAGCCACCGGCCTCGACCAATTCCACGTAAGCATGCACTCCCGGCAAGCGGTTTTTGAGGGCGAAGTCCATGATGCGCGCGCGGTTGTGTAGGAAAAGGCGATCTGCCAATACGAGGAGCGCGCCTGGCCGTTCTCTGCGAATTGTCGCAAACGCATTGTCGAACTGCTCCTGGGCTTTCACCCCCAGGGACAGCACTTTCATGCGCAACACCTGGGCCGCGGCCTGCAGCTCCTTCTCGGCAACTACCTGGAACGGGCTGGCAGGGTTCCAGAAGACGGCCACGTGGGAGAGCGCGGGAATAACCTCCCGCAGTAGCTCGAGCCGTTTTCCTTCTAAGTCCGCAGCAATCGAGGTTAACCCGGTGATATTTCCACCAGGGTGGTGGAGGCTAGTGATGAGGCCCGTCCCCACCGGGTCGCCGACGGCTATCATGACTAGGGGGATTGACGTTGTCGCCTTCTTGACGGCGAGAGAGGCGGGCGTGCCGGCGGTAACGATCAGGTCAACCTTCAGGGCGATCAGCTCGGCGATGAGGGCCGGAAAGCGCTCATACTTGCCTTCGGCCCAACGACACTCGATTAAAATGTTTCGCCCCTCAATATAGCCAAGGTCACGCAACCCTTCGCGAAACGGCCCGACGAGATTCGCCTCAAGGGTAGCGTTCGAGTTCCCTAGGAAACCTATCCGGTGCAGTTTGGCCGGCTGCTGGGCTTCGGCTGGAAAGCTAAGAGCCAGGAGCAAAGCGCAAACAAGAATTGCGGATTTCGAATTTTGGATTGCGGATTTTAAATTCAGTGAAGAAAAATCCGGCGGGAAGAGAAACAAAAATTGTGTATTTTTAACCATCGGTTTTTCTCTCTCAGTATCTCGGTCTCTCTTTGTCTTCCCTCAATTCGCAATCCGCAATCCGAATTCCGCAATCATCTGATCACCTTATTCGCCCGCGCCAGCACCTCCGGAGGAATATTGACTCCGAGCTGCTTGGCGGTCTTCAGGTTGATGACAAGCTCGACACCTTCGAATGTCTCAATGCGAAGATCGCGCGGATGAGCGCCGCCTAGAATTTTCTGGACGTGCTTCGCCGAAAGCCGGCCGATCTCATGATAGCTCTGGCCGTAACTGGCGAGCCCCCCTTTGGCCACCAGACTCTGCTCCTGGAACATCGTTGGTAATTTCTTGGCCTTTGCCGTGTCAATGATCAGTTGAGCCTGGCTACCCACCATTGCGTCCGGAGTGTAGAAATAAGCATCAGCGTCGGCCGGCTTGAGCCCCTGCAGCGCCTTGTGCAATTCCTCGACGGAATTTGCATGCCGTTCGACGAACTTAAGCCCCAGGCGTTTTGCTTCTTCTCGCCCCGATCTAGCGGATTCGGCGGCGACGCGATTGCCGGGATCGTAGAACGTCAGCACCCGACCTGCCTTTGGGAGGACCTCTTTCAAGATTTCAAGACGCTTCGCCGTGAGGTCCCTTGTTAGGAAGTGGATGCCGGTAAGTCTTCCCCCGGGTTTCGCGAAGCTATCTACGAGCTTGCCGGTGACCGGATCGCTCCCCACGCAGAAAACGATCGGGATATTTCCAGTTGCTCCCTTCGCCGCCGTGGTGACCGAAGTAGCCAGCGCGTATATCAGGCTGAGCTTCTCTCGTTCAAAATTCCTCGCGGCCTCTTCCGCTACTTTGGCATCGCCCTTTGTATCCCGAACCGCAAGCGTGAATTGCTTTCCCTCTTCAAGCCCCAACTCCTTCAGTCCGTCCTTAAGCCCGTCTATTGCTTCGTACAACGCGCCGCCAGGGAGAATCACGCCGATCCGAGGGATCTTCGGCTGCTGCGCATGAGCCACAGCCCCGCACATTGCGAATGCGACGCCGACGGCGACAAGCCTACCCCATTTTAGATTTTGGATACTTCGACCTGGCTCAGCACAGGTTTTCGATATTAGATTGTCGGATCGAGCAATCCGGAACGCGGTTCGAAATATCTTAGTCATGTATTCCTCCGCCAATCCAAAATCCAAAATCGCAAATATCGCAAATCCAAAATTCATCGAATTACCTTACCCGCCCGCGCCAGCACGTTCGGCGGGATCGTGAGACCGATCTGCTCGACGTTCCTCACGTTGAGTTGGACATCTGCAAGTCGTTACATTACAGTGCAATACAAAGGGAACATCTGTATGGAACGTCAATTAACAATGCGATTGCCAGCGGACCTTGCCACCAAATTGGAGCGGTCAGCCAAACGGCTAAAACGCAAGCGATCCGAAGTAGTGCGCGAAGCTTTGGAACAATATCTGGACACCCAGATCGAAGTGCATCCCATCGAACGCGTACGCGATCTTCTCGGCAGCGTCGCCAGTGGCCGGCCCGACTTGGGTCAGCGGCACCGCGAGTACCTGACCCGCCGGTTGCGCCGTGGCCGCTGAGCTCCTGCTCGATACCGGAGCGTTCGTGGCGCTCGTGGACCGGGACGAGAAGCTGCACGATGACTGCGTCGCCGCGTTGGAAGAATGGACCGGTCCCGTCGTCACCACGGAAGCCGTATTGACCGAGACGCTTTACTTGGTCGGGCCGAGCTGGAGCGCGCAAAAAGCTTGTCTTGAGTTTATTCTCAGAGGGGCTTTTCTGTTGGTGCCTTCTTCGACCAAAAGCCTGCGACGAGTGGCGGTCCTGATGGAAAAGTACCGTAACGTACCGATGGATTTTGCGGACGCCACCTTGGCTGTCTTGGCGGAAGAGCTTGAAACCGAGTGGGTCTTTACATTGGACCGCCGCGGATTTTCTACCTACAGAATGCATCGGAACCGAGCGTTCCGGATCATCCCTTAAACCGCAAGGACTGCCCATTTTCATTTTCCTTGCCTCGCACATCGGCGGAATCGTCACGGCGATCTGCTTGGCAGTTTTAAAATTGATCACCAGCTCGAATCTCGTCGGCTGCTTGGACAATTCCGCGGGTTTGGCAGTCTGAGAACCTTGTCGATGCAGGCATCGTAACAGTTGCAGCCCTACACGCAACGGGTTATACTTTGGGT
>JBOHVS010000390.1:0-9187 GCA_050735975.1 Binatia bacterium
GGCTGAACCCAAGGCGTAAAGGGCGAGGCAACGCCCGCGCGGCGCGCAAAGGAAAACGAGAGGTATTTTTCGTTCGGCCGGCACGCAAGTTTATCGATACGCCCGTCTATGATTACAGAGGTCTGCCAGTCGGCGCCGCCCTGAGAGGGCCGGCGGTTATCGAGCTGCCCTTCACGACGACACTGGTGCCGCCGGAGTACAGAGTCAGCGTGGACCGGTATAGGAACCTGGTGATGGAAATGCAGTAGCAGGCTGCTGAAAAAGCCTCATATGCTTCGTTGCGCTCAATCGCCTCGCTCCAACGTACTCGATAAGTACGCCTCCGCTCGTCGATTTGTCGCGCGCCTCGCCTCTGAGATCCTTTTGAGCAGCCTGCCAACCTGCAAGTGTGGAGTTTCCGGAAATCCGTTGACTGAGTAATATTATGCGCCGGAGGCGAAGAATCAAGTATGAACAGGAGAAGAAATGAAAAAGAGGAAGACCGCCATCGATCCGATCCGCTACGAAATGTTCCTGCACCGGCTGTGGGCCATCGGCGAAGAGGGCCGAATGACCTTGCAGCGGGTCACCGCCTCGCCGATCGTTTCCCAGGGCGGCGAGTGCATGAGCTCTTTTTACGACGAGAAAGGCACGATGGTGCTTGCCTGCTCCGGGCACCTGCGCTTCGCCGCGGCGACCTCCGACGCGATCATGAGCCTGATGCAGCGCTTTAGCAAAAGCCCGGGTTTTCACGACGGCGATCAGTTTTTCTTCAACGATCCCTACGTCGCCGGTTCGCATACCTATGACATGATGATCATCAAGCCGATCTTCCACGGTGGCGAGTTGATCGCTTGGACCGCGACCAGCACCCATACCGCGGATACCGGCGGGGTTCTTCGCGGCGGCGCCTACGAGGTCTTCCACGAAGGTATCTGCATCCCTGGACTGAAGATCGTGGAGAAAGATGAATTCCGCGAAGATGTTTTCCAATCGCTTACGGGTCAGTGCCGCGATCCGCAGTATGTGGGTCTGGATCTCAAGGCGATGATCGCCGGCAACAACATATGCAGCAAACGCTATCTGGGCCTGGTGGAAAAGTTCGGTCTGGATTTCGTCCAGCTCGCCGGCGAGAAGATGATCGAAGATTCCGAAGCCAAAGCGCGCGCAAAGCTCACATCCATGCCCGACGGAACCTGGGTAACGCGCCAGTACGTGACTACGTTGGATCGGAAGAGCCGCAAGTCCGTCGCCCAGCAACTATTCTGCACTATGACCAAGAAGGGCGACGAGCTGCGATTCGATTTCACGGGCACCAGCCCGCAAACCGATACGGACCACAACTCTACTCTGCCGAGCACGGTGGCCCATCTTGCGCTCGCCCTCACGAACACCCTTTTTTGGGACGTTCCCTGGAGCGACGGCAAGATGCGCCCGGTGAAGGTTCACGTTCCCGAAGGAACAATTTTGAATTGCAACTATCCGGCAGCCTGCGGCGCCGGTCCGCGCATCGGCAACGTTCTGGTCTCAACCGTCTGCGAAGCGGTCGCGAAAATGATTTATGCTTCGGGTCGCTACGATGACGTGAACGCATCGACGACGGGAAATTTGGAATTCGTCGGCGGTCCGGGCTATTTTTACGGCGGGCACACGCGCGAAAAAATTCCCGTAGCTCAGGGACTCTACGACATCCACGGCGCCGGCATGGGAGCGACTCCGCGGCGCGACGGCGTCAACACCGGCGGCCACATGAACATCCCGTCCGCCGGCATCAGCGACATCGAGCGGATCGAGATGCAGTATCCGTTTCTCTACTTCACCCGCGCGCACAATCCCGACGGCAGCGGCTTCGGCCAATACCGGGGCGGGCTCGGGAGCTACCGTATCTATCTCATTTACGGTTCGCGGGATTGCAGCGTCGACTACAAGCCTTACGGCGGCGTCGCCCAGGGCGGATTCGGCCTGAGCGGCGGTTATCCGACGGGGATCGGCGCCAACCGCGTCATGATCGAAGCCGGCCTCGAGATGCTGGACAAAGTAAAAACCGGCGATCATCCCACGGCGCAAACAATGCGCGCCGGCGAATGGGGCGGAGCATTCCATCCCGCGGGAGTGCCCGAACGCATTCCGCTTCCCGAGGGGAGCCTGCTCGTCGATTACGTCGCCGGTGGCGGAGGCTTCGGCGATCCGATCGACCGCGACCCGCAGGCGGTCTTGCGCGATTTCGGCCGCGGCTGGGTCACCCGCGAGACTGCGGAACGCGTCTACGGCGTCGTGACCACTTCCGACGGCAAGACTTTCGATGCCGAAGGCACCCAAGCGCTTCGAGAAGAAATCCGCAAGCGGCGTCGCGACGAAAAGCCGGTCTCCGGGAAGGACAGCGCGGTCCCGGCTTCATCGACTGATGGCTGGCGATCATGGGTGCGCTTTCATGCCGTCCTCGAAGTCGCAACCCATGGCCGTGAGAAAGTCATTCGCTGCAGCCGCTGCGGCCATGTCTATTGCAGCGCCAACGAGAACTACAAAAACTACGCGCTGCACCGCTCGGTCCATCTGAACGAGGTGATGCCGCCGCTGCCCAGCGGCGATCCCTACATTGGCGAGTACCACCTGTACTTTTGCCCGGGTTGCGCGACCCAGCTTCAGGTCGATCTGTTCAGCCCCAGTTTAGGCGGCGACCCGATTCTGTGGGACACCCGCATCAGTGTTTGACAGGCTGTTGAAAAAGGCCCATCTGCTTCCTTGCGCTCAACCGTCTCGCTCTGTTAAAAGCTTGACGATTTGCTAGAAAGGTCATCAACACGAACTTACGAGGTGTCGTATGATTATGATCAAACTCGGCGTCATGGTTTTGGCCGCTGTTACTTTCTTGGGTGGTTTACCCGGAACGAGCCGGGCGCAAGACAAAATTACTGTCGGCATCACCACGAAAACCGGCACGACTGGATTACCCTTCGTAGTCGCCGAAGAGAAAGGTTTCTTTAAGAGCGAAGGACTCAACGCTGTCTCCGTCGTCATGCAGAATCAAGTCGTCGTGAACGGCGTCGTTACTCGCCACGTCGACTACGGCGGAACATTTTCCAACTTCATTGGCGCGGCCCTTTCCGGTCTCCCCGTGCGCATCGTCATGGCAGTTATGGACGGCTCCGACCACTACCTTGTCACCAGCCCCAATATAAAACGGGTTGAAGATCTCAAGGGCAAGAAATTCGGCATCAGCAGCTTCGGCGGCACGCCGCATAGCGAAGCGATCATGATCCTGCGAAAGCACGGCATGAATCCGGACAAGGACGTGACTTTCCTGCAGATCGGCGGCAGCTCTTCCCGCTACGCGGCTCTGCACAGCGGCTCGATCGATGCCGCCATGCTGGTTCCGCCCTTCAACAAGCTGGCAGAGAAACAGGGATTCAACGAAATTCTTTCTTTCAATGAAATCATGAGCATCCCCCTCGGCGGCCTCGCGGTCCACACGCAAAAAAATGAAAGAAAAGCCCGATGAGATCGTGAAGATGATCAAGGCGATGCTCAAGGGCGTCGATTACATTCGAAACCACAAGAACGAAATTCTTGCCGTTATGGAGACGAAGTGGGGAATCAAAGAGGCGGATATCCGCGAAGGCATCTATCGCGATATCACCGGCGTCTACACCCGCAACGGCATTGCGTCGGATGAAACTATGAAAAACGTCATCCAGCTCGTGCGCGAAACACGGAAGTCGAAAGACGGTCTGGGATTGTCCGACATCGTTGACTGGAGCTTTGCGAAGAAGGCGCAGGCGGAGCTGAAAATAAAATAGCGAAAAGCGGTAACGGCTAAGGGCATGGCGCAAGGAGCCGCGAACCTCTGACCTCTGATAGCTGCTCTTTGTGCTTTGCTCCTGCCCTCTCCGCTAGCTTGGAAGTGAGGCGTTTGAGTGCGACGAAGCAGATGGGCGGTTTATGAGCATGCTTCGATACAACCCACGACTCAAAGGTAGAGCCCGTTCACTGCGAGCGAACCTTACCGATGCGGAGCAACGCCTTTGGACTCGCCTGCGCCGAAAGCAGATCCTCGGCGTGCAGTTCTACAGACAAAAGCCGATCGGCAACTACATCGCCGATTTCTACGCACCCGCCGTGCGACTGGTGGTAGAGGTAGATGGCTCACAGCACTTGGAGTCCCCGCAAGCCGAATACGAAAGCCGCCGCGCCGCCTACTTGAAGCGGCTAGGCTTACGAGTGCTGCGCTACAACGATCGGCAGGTTTTACTGGAGCTGGATTTCGTAACGGAGGAGATCTTTCGGGCCGTGGAGGAAAAAATCCCCCTTAATCCCCCTTTGCCAAAGGGGGAATTTCCTACACGCAGTTCCTAGTCCCTCACGGTTCGCATAGCATTACCCCTCTTTGAAAAAGAGGGGTTTGGGGAGATTTGTAATTTGTATACGTATAAGAGCCAATATCGCCTCTCACGCTTTGAATCAGGCAATGTATAAGCATTAGGCAGGTCAAAAACGTTCCAGATGCGAGGCGCGTGATGGTCGATGAGCGGACGCGTACTCCGTTAGTACGTTGGAGCGAGTCGGGCAAGCGGAACGAAGCAGGTGGGCGTTTTGGACCTGCCGCTACAAACCGAGCTTTTTGAAGAAGCCTTCCTTCTCCAGCTCATCCAGCAAAGAGTGATCGACGAATTCCTCCGGAGTGCGGTTCTTCAGCTCGGGATTATGTTCGCCATAGAACCTGAGCGTATCGCGAACGCCGATCAAATCCACCCGCGGCGGCGAGGAGAAACGCGGGGCAAAGTAATCGTACGTGGAGTTGAGGATGTCGGCATCTTCGAGGCGCATTCGTTTGGCGAATACTTTCAACGTTCTCTCTCGGTCGGTTTTGATCACGTGCACCGCCTCTGCATATGCCTTGAGGAAACGTTTAGCTCGGTCGCGATCCTCCCGGAGATAGCTGCCCCTCACATACAATGACGACTGGGTGAAATTGGCGCTCATTTCTCCCATGTCCGCCAACAATCGATAGCCGGCTTGAACCGCTTTCGTCAGATGAGGAGGCGACAGTATCGTAGCATCGGTCCTGCCTGCCATGAGCGAAGCCAGCCGTGTAGGCGCGTCGCCGCCGATCAACACCTGAACGTCCGACTGCTTCAGCCCCCATTCTCTCAATGCGAGTTGAAGCGCGAGATCATTGGAACCGCCGAAATTGAGGATATTGATTTTCTTGCCACGAAGGTCCTTGGGCGAGCGAATATCCGATTTCGCGACGATGGCGTAGGGGAATTTATTGTACGACGCGGCAATGACCTTAACGTCCGCGCCGCGTGCGGCGGCCACCAACGGTCCCGTTGCAGACCCGGTGGCGAACTGGGTGCTGCCCCCGAGCAGCGCGGCCACGGACCGAGCGCTGCCGGTGATCATGATCACATCGACATCGAGACCGTGCTTATCGAAGATTTTGAGGTCCTTCGCGACCCATACGGTGCTTTGAAAACCCGACAGACCGCCATAGTCCGCGATGATTTTGTCGGCTGCGCCGGCGGAAGCCGCAAAAAAACAGAGCACCGACGCAATGAAAACAAACCGGAAATATTTCAGTGTCATTCGTGCATCCTCAGATCGTTATAATATCCCTCATTACTGTCCAAATCTTTGGGTCGAAAACGAGGCCCTCTGCATAATTAATGGGAGAAGGAACCAGTCGGAGGGATGATTCCCGACTCCGGCTGTCCGCCTCGGCAAAACTACGAAAGAAGTCGTCCAAAGTCAATAAAAGAATTCCATTCCATTTTTGAAACCTTCATGTTCTTCGTATTATATCGTTGAAAGTTTTTGCGCCTTGCGCAAATTTTCCGGTCACCGATTTTAAATCGGCCAATTGACAAGACAATATGATCTCACCACGAAGGACACGAAGGGTTCGGACAGTTTATACTCTTCAACTTCGTGGCTCTTCGTGACCTTCGTGGTGAAAGTTTCTGTTCCTATTTGGTTGCGACTCAGCCGCGCTGGGTCCTCTGAGGTTAAATCCCGCATCCGCCGAGATTTCAACTTCCCTTGACACACTATCTTCACTGAACTATCAGTGATGAAACCAACACAGCCGGAGAACTATTGATGAGCATCCGCGGCAAAGCAGCAATCGTTGGCGTCGGCGAAACGCCGGTGGATCGCTCGGGCGGCAAGCCCGGCGAGTCGCGCAAGTCGACTGCCGAATATCTCGCGTGGGCGTCACGCCTCGCGCTCGAAGACGCAGGACTCACCATAAAGGATCTGGACGGCCAGGGGCTTGGCGCGATCTACACGACAAACCATTCGCAGCCTTTCTGGCCCGAGGAAGTGGCAAGCATCGTGGGGTTCACGCCGAGCGTCGCGCTCGCCGGGGGAAACGGCGGCGCAAGTTCAGTGTCCCTGCTGGGACACGCGACCGCCGTTATCGCCGCCGGACTCGTGGATCTCGTTCTCGTCATTGCCGCGGCCGCTCCTTTCAGCGAACATGGCCGCACGCGCGGGGAACCCATGGATACGCGCGATTTTGAAATGCCGTTCGGCGTCATGGGCCCCAATTGCAAGATCTCTTTCGTCATGAGCCGCTATATGTATGAGTCGGGCATGACCGAGGATCACTTCGGCAAGATCGCCGTTACAGGCCGTTACCATGCCTCGCTGAATCCAAGCGCTTATCTCAGAAAGCCGATCACCATCGAGGATTACAAAAAATCGCGGCTCATCTCGGACCCGATCCGGCTGTACGACTGCGTGTTGCCGGCCAACGGCGGCAAAGCTTACATTCTCGCCTCGCCGGAACGGGCGAAGTCGCTCCGCAAGTCGCCGATCTGGCTGCTCGGCTGGGGCGAGCGGGAGAATCCTACGGCGGGGCCGCGCTATCGCGCGAACCCGCTGATTACCGGCATCCGTGAGTGCGCTGAAACGGCGTTCAAGATGGCAGCGGATGTGACGCACAAGGACATAAAATGTCTTAATCTCTATGACGACTACATTCCTATCGTTATGCTACAAATCGAAGATCTCGGTTTTTGCAACAAGAATGAAAAGGAGTTTTTCGAAAAAACCGATTTCACGTTCAAAGGCGATCTACCGATCCAAACCGGTGGCGGCATGATCAACTGCGGCCAGCCATCGACGACGGGCGGAATGCTCCACGTTATCGAGACCGTCCGCCAGTTGCGCGGTGAAGGCGGCGATCGTCAAGTGCCCAACATCAAGTTCGGCATTTCAACAGGGCTGGGCGCCGTCAACTACGGCAAGAATTTCGGCTGCACCGCAGCGGCCATCCTGGGAAATACCCTGTAGAGCAGGTTAAGGTTCAGGCTAAGGTTGAGCGCACCGACACGCCACCCTATAGGGTAAGGAAGCAGGTTGAGGTTAAGGCTGAGGTTAGGGAACAGGTTCGCGGTTCGAAGGAAAGAGTTACAAGCATTCTCGCGCAAAGCCGCAAAGCGCGCCAAGTTTACAGAAATAGGACGATATTTTTTCTTTGCGTTCTTGGCGTTTTGGCGCGATGAATTGCGCCCTTCGTGATCTTCGTGGTGAGAAAGTTCTAGGAAGGTTTTAAACTATGGCGGAAGAGACGAAAGCGACTCGAAAACCCCTTCCTGAGATTACGCCGCTCAACCAGCCTTTCTGGGCGGGTACACGAGAGGGCAAGCTCGTTATGCAAAGCTGCAGCGATTGCAACGCCTGGGTTTGGTGCCCGCGTCCTGTCTGCGGCGAATGCGGCAGCGACAAACTGGAATGGACCCAGCTCAGCGGCCGCGGCAAAGTCTTCGCTTTTACCGTTATCCGCGAAGTCGTCGGCCGCGCGCTCAGAGGCTTCGCGCCCGATATTCCTTACGTTACCGCCTGGATCGATCTCGACGAAGGCCCGCGCTTCTGCAGCAACATCATCGGCTGCCCGATAGAAAACGTGAAGATCGGCATGGACCTCGAAGCCGTTTTCGAAGACACCGGCGAAGGCGTGACTCTGCCGAAATTCAGCCCTCGGTTTGCGCAGACCGGTTAATTCGACGTGTTTCTGTACCGTTTGGCATCATCTTTCGGGTTGTTGGATTACCGACACCAAGCAGATGGGTTTTTCACGGCCTATTAGATTCTTGACAACCAATGAACTAGTGGACTAAGCTTAGTTTAGTCATGAATCAGGTAAACATCCACCAGGCGAAAACACAACTTTCACGATTAGTCGAACTGGCCGCCAGGGGCGAAGAGATCATTATCGCGAAGTCTGGAAAGCCGGTCGCTCGCTTGGTTCCGTACGCTCCCGGGGGCAAAGCGCGCCGGCCCGGACAACTGCGTGGCAAGATACGCATCAAGAGGAATTTTGATCAGCCTCTTCCAAAAGAGATCCTGGTTTCATTCGAAAGCAAATCGTAAACCCCGTACCACGGACTTACCTCTATGGCTTTGGGGCTCTGCCCCTTCGGGGAAGTTCGGGACATTCATCCCCGTACTTACGTGCGGGGCGTTCTGTGTTATGGGGTAAACCGTGCGGTTGCTCCTCGATACCCATGTGCTGCTCTGGTGGATGTCTGATGACCGTAAGCTTTCCAAGGAAGCGCGTGAGATCATTGCCAACCCGAGAAATGACGGACTAGTGAGTTCAGCGTCCGTCTGGGAAATCGCGATTAAGGCAGCGTTGGGGCGAATTGAGATTGAACTCAACGATCTCGAGGACGCGATCGTCGCGAGCGGCTTCCAACCTTTAGTGATCTCTTTTCAACACGCCGTCGCCGTTGGTCGATTGCCTGCTGTGCATCGTGATCCTTTCGATCGGATGCTTGTCGCTCAAGCTAGCGTCGAGAAGCTGCGTATTATTTCCCACGATCGAGTATTTGAACGATACGGTCTGAACACCGAAGGGGTACCGCCAATTATCGTTTAGATCCGTGCGACAACCAGCCGCTGGAACGCTCTTTGCGGCCTTGGCGTCTTGGCGCGATAAATCGGGCCGAAAACTTCGTGATCTTCGTGCTCTTGTGTGGTGACAAACTTTAACCACGAATGACTCGAAGCACACGAAGGAAAACGGGATAGAAGCAATCTCGCGCAAAGGCGCAAAGCGCGCCAAGGGATCGATTTACGAAGGCCCGCGCTTCTGCAGCAACATCATCGGCTGCCCGATAAAAAAGCGTGAAAATCGGTATAGACGTCGAAGCCGTTTTCGAAGACACCGGCGATGGCGTAACTCTTCCGAAGTTCCGGCCAC
>JBOHVS010000391.1:0-5133 GCA_050735975.1 Binatia bacterium
TCATGGCAGAGGCGCGAACCGGTGAATGGGAGTTGACGCGCCACACAGTCAAAAGGTTTCTGCTGGAGAAGCCGCCGAAAGACCTCAAGAGCTACGATGAAGGCATCGAACCGCAATATCGCTGCCCCTCCTGCGGCTTTTCTTGGCGGGGAAAGCCGAAGTGACGGTTGCCGATCGCGAGCCGTTTCGCTGAGGGCTGGCCGACGATAACCGACCTGGCCCAAGCTTTAGACCGACTTTGTGTCTGACGAAGCGTTCCAAAGGGACCCGCACAAACCGGACGACCAGATGCCCAGACTGGTCGCCGGTTCGACTCCGGCGGGTGGCTCCAGTCTCTTTTGCCAAAGCAACAAACTTAATCCGCTGTCCAGAGTGTTGAAAAACTCTGCTAAACAGGCTGGTCAAAAAGATCCCGGATGCAAGGCGTGCGAAGCTCGATGAGCAGAGGCGTACTCCGTTAGTACGTCGTAGCGGAATCGGGCGAGCGCACCCTTCGACAATGCTCAGGGCAATCGGCAGGTGGGTCTTTTTCAACAGCCTGGGCGTCAGTTTGACAACGACTTAGGGGAATTGTTAACAAGGCTGAAGGGCTTGGAGGCCAAATCGCCGTCAGCCCAAATTTCATAAAGGGGGTGCCTCAATGCTAACTGCCAGCGAAGTCAATGGAGTCCTGGGGATGATGCCGGCCTTTTCTACGCCTGATGCGGTGGATGTGCGGGCGACACAAACGATCGCCGTGGATAATCTCAAGGAAGGGGTCGACAAGATTATTAGAGACGGGATCAACAATATCGCCACCACCGGAACTTATGGCGAGTGCTACAACTTGCTGTTCGACGAGTTCAAAACACTCGCGGTCGCGACGGTCGACGCGGTGAAGAAAAGAGTGCCGCTGTTCATCGGCTGCACCAGCCCCAACCCAAGGGAAGTCATCCAAAAAATGAACTTCGTAAAGGACCTCGGCGCCGACGGCGTTCTGTTGGGAGTGCCCTATTATGAGACGCTACATATGCAAGACGCGATCAAATTTTACCATGACATCGCCGATCTGTTTCCCAGCCTGAATATCGTCATCTACCACAATCCCGAAAATCACAAGTTCACGATCCCCGTATCCGCGTTCAGGGAACTGGTGAAGAAATTCAACATCATCGGTATGAAGGACAGCCACAGGACCACCCAGGGATTTTTGAACCTGCAGAAGATCGTCAAGGGGAAGATCAGCGTCTTCGTCAATCAAACCCAGCTTTATCCTTATTACAAGATGGGCGCGGCCGGTTGCTGGTCCACGGAAGTTTGGATGGGTCCCTGGCCGGTTCTTTATCTAGTGGAGCTGCTAAAAAAGGGCGAGGATCAAAAAGCGATCGAAGTCATCGACGACCTCATCGGCGACGGCAGCGGCGGCAGACCGGTGCCAGGCGCCGGCAACAAACGGCCGGCGGAGTTTGCCGACTATTGCAAGGTTGGCCCGACTCGCGTGCCTTTTGTAACCTTTCCCGAGGTCGAACTGGCCAAAGCCAAACGCCGCGCGGAACACTGGATGAAATTAAACGCCAAGTATAAGCCGCTCGTCGAGTCGGCAAGAGCTCGCTCCGCGGCCTAGGCCACTCAGCGCACCAGAAAGCGGCGGCGGTTCGACGCACTGCCGCGGAATGGCACAAAAGACCCCCGCATACCCCGGGGGTCTTTTTTTGGTGCTCAAGATTACAGAAAGTACTTCACTTCCATTTTTTCCTTGCGAAAACTCTGCCCGGACTTTATCATTAGCTCGCATCGGAACAGCTATTTGGGAGGTGGCAATGCGGCTATTTGCCGATTCGTGGCTCAAAGAAGCGCGTCATGGAATAAGTTCATGCCGGACCATTATCGAAGCCGATCCTCCAGGCCGCGCAGACTTGCGGAAACTGGCGGATGCGACGGAAAAGGCGATCAAAGCCGCGCTGATCGAGAGCAACGGAACCATTCCTCAGCGGTATGAGGACTATCAACTGGTCGCTACCTGCCAAAAAACGGGGCTCTGGGACGTGCTGCCGCCGACCCTCAAGAGTTTCGTTCAGGAAGTAGAGCCTTACAATAGGGGTGATGCCGGAGATTCGAACACCAACTTGACGTACGCCGCTCCCTTCGAGAAATACTTTTGCATGGCGCCGATGTTCGTTGACTACATAGAGCAACACGTGATCGGCAATCATTCTGTACTTAAGCGGCTAACAGTGGCTTGAACGCGGCCGGTTTAGTCAGCGGCTATTTAGCGCCCCGGGCGTTGCCGTCCTTCTTGATGTCCGTCGATTTCACCCATCCGACAACACCAGTTTGTGTTTTAACCATGTACCAATGAGTGTTTCGACCCAGCCGATGGGGATCGCGCAATTGAGAAACAAACCCTTGGCAGTTTCTGCCGCCGCGCTGCAATTAGAAGAGGCCCGATCCGAGCATCAAATCGATCACGAGAGACGCCTTACCTGATACCGAGTGTAATGGCTGCTGCAGAAATCCGCGACGACAAGCTGATCATTTTGATGCCCGTGTACAATGATTGGAAGGCGCTTGCCCTTCTTCTCCCCATGTTGGAGCGAGAGCTGAATGCGAATGGCCTCAGAGCCGATATCTTAATGGTCGATGATGGGTCCACAGAATCCAGGCCAGCAAGTCTGGGGCAAGCCGCTTTCAACTCTATCGAAAGCATCGATATCCTGTCACTGCGCCGCAACCTCGGTCACCAGCGGGCCATCGCCGTGGGGCTGTCATACATAGAAGCGAACCGAACCTGTCATGCGGTCGTCGTCATGGACTGTGACGGCGAAGACGACCCGCGCGATGTATGCCGGCTCGTGACGGAGTGTATCGCGCATGAGGGGGGCAAGGTTATTTTCGCGGCGAGGACTCGACGGTCGGAGAATATATTCTTCAAACTATTTTACCACTTCTATCGGCTGGTTCATTTCTTGTTAACCGGCGTGCACGTTCGAGTGGGCAACTTCAGCATCGTGCCGGCCGCCGCTCTCAAGCGTCTGGTGGCGGTCTCCGAATTATGGAACCACTATGCGGCCGCAGTCCATAAGGCAAGGGTACCGATAGCGCTGATCCCGACCTGTCGCAGTCGCCGGCTGGAAGGTTCATCCCGCATGAACCTTGTCGCTCTCGTGGTCCACGGGTTGAGCGCGATGGCCGTCTTTGGCGACCGCATCGGCGTACGCCTGTTGATCGTCCTTTCTTTGGGGATGGCGTTGGCCGCGGGCGGGCTGCTCACGGTTATCGGCATTCGCTTATTAACGACTCTAGCCGTACCGGGTTGGGCGACCTATGCTGCGGGATTACTCCTAGTCATGTTGATTCAGATGCTGCTAGTGGTGCTTGCGTTCGCCTTCGTTATATTGGCCGCGCGCGACACGGCAAGCATCATTCCGAGTCGTGACTATGTCCATATGACGGGTGGAATACAACGGATATATGGCGCGAGCCGATGAGACCGCCTATGTGGGCGGAGAGCTTGATCTCTTTTTTCTTGCCACCAATTGGAAACGCTACGTCAAGGCGGCAATCGGAGAATACTTGGTCGGCGACGTGCTTGAGGTCGGGGCCGGCATCGGCGGCACGACCGCGGCCCTGCACGACGGTGCCGCGCGCCGATGGGTGTGCCTTGAGCCCGATACCGGCAACGCTAAACGGCTACGAGCGCTGGTCGCCGAACGCTGGGACCCGGCCACGACGAACGTCGTCGTAGGATCCTTGCGCAGCCTCGCCGAACGGCCGTCTTTCGACTGCATCGTGTACGTCGACGTCCTTGAGCACATTGACGATGACCGGCGTCAAATCGAAGAGGCTGCACGGCTCGTGCGGACCGGCGGGCACATCGTGATACTGTCTCCAGCCCACCAGTGGCTTTTTAGTGAATTCGACAAGAGCATCGGTCATCTGCGCCGCTACGACAAGCAGCGTCTACAGTCGCTCATGCCTTCCGGTTGGAAAGAGAAAAAAATGGCCTACCTCGATTCGGTCGGGGTTCTACTGTCGTTAGGAAACGTCCTGGCGCTGCGGCAAGCCATGCCATCGCGGCTGCAGATCGCCATATGGGATCGCTTCTGCGTGCCGCTCTCCCGGATCGTTGACCGCCTATTGTTGGGAAATGTTGGCAAGTCGGTTTTGGCGGTGTGGCACAAGATGGAGTCCGCCTGATTTACCATCGCAGCGACAATGCCCCATAGGAGCCCTGCTTTAGTGCGCTGGACGATTCCCTTCGGCTTATTTCTCGCCGCTCTGCTACTCGTTGGCGCGACATTGAAAGATTACGGCGTAACCTGGGACGAACCGCCCTATTTCCATGCTACTGACCTCCACATGGCATGGATCGCCGATTTTGGAACAAGTATCATTCAGGGACACGTTCCCGAGAATCTAACCGATGAAAACATCAAGGCCGCCTGGCGTTGGGACCCATATCACGTTCCTCACCCGCCCTTTTCGCGAATCGTTTCGGGAGTGACCAGGTTGGTAACTTCCGCAGGGTTGGACAAGTTTTCAGGCTATCGCCTTGCGCCGGCGCTCTTCTTCGCCGTCCTGGTCACGGTGATGTTCCTGTGGACGTCCGAACTTTTTGGTCGCGCTACAGGTTTATTTTCGGCGCTCGCCTTAGTCGTGATACCCAATCTGTTCGGCTTTGCTCACATCGCCGTGACCGACATGCCGCTGGCCTCAATGTGGTTTATAACCGCCTATTGCTTCTGGAAAGGTCTTCACGATTGGAAGTGGAGCGTGGTTTGCGGCGTGGTATGGGGTTTTGCGCTTGCGACGAAATTCCCCGCGCTTCTCATTCCCGTTCCGCTAATCTTATGGGCCCATCTCTTTCATCGAAACAATTACGCTAACAACGTTTTTGTAATGCTTTTTCTCGGACCTTTGACCATGATTGCGACTCAGCCTTATCTGTGGCACCAGTCGGGTCTTCGAATCCTGGAGTTTCTGTATGAGGGGTTGAGCCGTGGATATCGGCCGGAGACAAACTTTCCCATCTACTTGTTTGGCCAGCTTTACTATACGCACGAGCTGCCCTGGTATTACCCGTTCTTCTTGGTCGGCGTAACGACGCCGGAGCCGATTTTAGCGCTGGCACTCATTGGAATCGTATCGATCCCG
>JBOHVS010000392.1:0-9384 GCA_050735975.1 Binatia bacterium
CGGCGTATTTGAAAGATCTCTATTGCGACACCGTCTCCTTTTACCAGCCCGCGCTGAAAATGGCCTACGAATTTTACGGCGCTGAGAGAATGGTTCTCGGGAGCGACTTCCCTCTGCTCATCGGCGATCTGCCGGGCGCCGTCCCGAGCATCGAGGCGATGAATATACCCAGGCAGGACAAAGAAAAAATCCTCGGCGAAAACGTTACTCGACTTTTAGGCATGAAAACCTAATGCTGGGACCGAAAGCGGCCTTTGGCTAAGGGAATACCGACTTGGCCGGCTATGCGGTTGCGAAATTCTTCCCAATCTTCTCCTTCGCGACCCAGGACCTGCGCTGCATCAAACCATGAGTTCGTGGTCGGCGATTCCAGCTTAAGTTTTTCAATCTCAAGTCCTTTTTTCGCTATGATCGTCCAAAAGTCACGGAACCCTTGACCCCTGGCTTTTTGATGGGATTTTTCGGCCTCGCCTGCGCGATTATGTGCGTTGCTCTTGTCGGTTCCACCCTTTATTTCAATGGCAACTTTATTTTGGAGCTTCCCGCTAAATTCTTCTTGGATGCGTACGTCCGGGTCAGCAGCGAGGGCAATAACCACAATCCGGCCTGCTGAGTTCTTTACTGTTATCCTCCCTTGTTGCTCCTGAGTTATATGACCTTTAACAATTTCACGAATCGAGAGGAAAGCATCCACAACAGCTTGCCTGCCAATGGTATTGTTGTTGCTTCCTTGAAATTGCGCCCCGAGCGTAAGGAGCGGCAATTCAGCTACGTCGCGTTGCGTCATCGTGGGCGACATCTGCCGCACAAGTTCAGCTAAACCTCCACCGAGAGCTCTGCAAAGAGCAGGAAGCGCCTTTTTTTGATTTTCATTCAGCGCACCGCGACCTTCCATACTTTTGAAGCGACTCATCCCGCTATCAGAACGATAGAAGGTTTTTTGCGGCACCCCCAAAAGAAGTCGATAGTAACCGAGCAACGTAGGCTTGGTCTCTAGAATGGCGGGTGTAGGAAATACATGCTCGTCCCGGATTCCGGCTGCTGCAAGAACACGCTGCACGTCGCCTGGTATGAACACGCTCAATTCGCCCTTAAGTGTCGCTGGTTCGATGCCGGCAAGCGCCTCAGCTAACGCGTCCATAAGCCACGTTTTACGCGCGGCGACGAGCAGTTGGTGAAAGGCAACCTGTCGCGAAGCGGCTGGTATCTTTATTGTCTGACGGCCGGGAGGTCGTTTATTTTTCAGGGTATTCTCAGTCAGGATTATCGCTAGTGTCTAAAAAGGCCTGGCCATCGACCGATAATTATTCACATTCATCGGATTTCCGAAATACTATCCAATAGGAGTGCCGGCGCCTGCTATGATGGGCCGTCTTCCATTTCGGGTCCACGATAGGTCCTTTCCGAACTTTGATAATGCAATCGCAGGCGATGAACCCAAGCGATTCTGCAGCTTTGATTAGGTCGAGGTGAGCCCATTGGTAACGGTGGTCGTGCACATAATCGGTCACTTTACACAGAAGGATGCCTTCGGGCCTTAAGACCTCGTAAGCTTCTTTCAGGAAGGGCGGGTACGTATGGGAGAAGCTATACCCATTCTCCTTGGTGGATCGAACACCAAGTCCGAAGCGGCTGGTAAAATCTTTTAATTTGTCTTTCCCTTGATTGGGCACGTGGGGAGGATCGTAAATTACGAAATCAAAAACCGAGGAACGAAACGGCATGCTTGTGTTGTCCCCAACCACGTCCGGGCGGTTTCTTGACTTCATATCCATCCCAATTACTGGCCGGCTGGTGTTCCGCCAGAACCTCCAGCCCCCAACCGTCGCATCCAGAATCCTCTCCGGTTGACTCCTAGGATAGAAGCTAAGCATCTGTTCAAGCAGGAGCGCATCCTCACCCTCCCAAACCGATGGGAGCGGACGGTATGTGTGGATGTTTTTCGCCTTGCTGTCTTCCGGCAATACAAGCGCCATTTGTGGTGCGTTAAGATAGTGATTCGTCGGCTCTCTGATAATTGGATTTTTACTCATAAATTGTCCAATCTATACCACAAAAACAAACCCTTTGTCAGAGATTTTCCGTGACAGTCAGCGACAGAATTCTTGCGGACATCAATGCTCAGCATGCGAGTTGACCAGCTGTAACGGAGCGGCCGTTCAGTGGTAGAAGGAACTCCGCAACGGTCTGACAAAATTCGAGTCTCCTGCTTCCGGTTTAGACGGATGCCAACAGAGTTGCCCAAGCTCGCCTGTGATTGATGTCAGATTTATAAGCTTCCAGGTGATGACCCACTTCGCGCAAAAAGTCTTTTCTACCTCGTTCTCCCAGGAGCGCTAAGGTTGCCTTGGCCAATGATATTAGATCTGTCATGTAAATGTTTTGGCCGCTCACGAATTCTCTATTGATCAGTTCATTAATCTGCTGCTTTTCTCCTTGCACGACGCCGCGCTGCGCGATAAAGAAAATTTCCGATACCTGTTTCTCTCTGATTGTCTTAATCTTCCCCCTCATCTGACTAATTGTGAGTTCTTTGTCCTTAACTTCCACAGTGAGCACGATCGCATCTTTTTCGGTGACACACTCTAGATCTGCCAACAAACCAGTGGCTAAATCTGAGGCAGTTATCTTGGCTCTACGAACGCTGGAATAGAGCCGGAACCGTTTTCCAATAACTGCAAAAAGCGCTGAAGAAAGGGCAAGTAATCTATCTCCTCCAGATTGTTCTCCCAAGTAATCCGTCATTAACATGACGCACCTTGGGAGACTAATCCGGCTGGGCGTCGCATAAATGACTCGAACGCCTGCAAGCCTACGGTAAATCTCGGTCAAGACCTGCTTAAGCACCGACTCTGTAAACTTCTTGCTGTCCTTGCTTTGAACTAAACTAAGCAACTTGCCTAGTTTGTCCCAATCCGCTTTGTTTTTTTGTTGGGCGCGATGTTTTACTGATACTTCAGGAACCCGAACCGGATTATTCACATACGGTTCAGGCGCCCCGCCAAGCACGCTCTCGTTAGCCTGATCGAAGGGCACAATGACTTGGTGGGCTACGGTGCGGGCATCGAACGATCCCCTGCCCGGGCGAGCGGCTTGCAAACAGCGGCAATCCAGTGAGGGATCAACATGCTTCGCTATGAGTTGAGTAGGAAGGACGTATCTGTATGTCTTTGTTTTGGAATTGACGCATGCTCGGATTAGATTGACTAGACCGGCGTCGGCGAGGAAATCTTGGAGCTTGTTTCCCTCTCCCAGGTCTACGATTTCAGCCCACAGCCTCTCTAATGATTCGGTTCCTCCAGCGATAAGATCTACGGCCATCTACGTGGATTAGTAATTCATCCAGATGGCTTCCACCCGAAGCTGCTTCACCGAGTGGCAGGTTTTTGCAGGGGCTTCTATTCGACTCCACTCCTTATACAGGTTATCCATTAGATCACAGCGATAACCTGATACGGCTGCTTTCCCTTTAATTTTGCTAAGCGCGGCTGCGAGTTGACCATGCTCGGCGTCTTCCATTTCAAAGCTGTACGCGTTGGCATCCCTTCTAGCTTCGTGAGGATAAGGCGGATCACAATAGAAAAGTGTCTCGGCGCTATCGTACAGTTTGATAATGTCCAACGCCGGTCGATTCTCAATTTGGGCACGGATTAGTCGCTCAGCGATCTCAGGAAGACCTTCAACACTGCCAAGCCATCGAGAAACTACTCCGGACATTCCGGCACGGCTGGTGTTCTTGCAATTTGCCCAACGACCGAGCGACGCCATTTGAGCCAGCCCGGTTCTCGCTTGCCGAGCGCGGATATAGAAAAGCCTTGCGCGCTCGAAATTAGAAAGGCGACGTCGATTTTTAGAGACAGCCAGGAAAAACTCTTCTCTAGAAAATGGAGTTAGAGCGACTGCCTTGATTAGTTTATCCGTTTGGTTGCGCAGCACGCGGAAAAAATTCGTTACTTCCCCATCGATGTCATTAAACGTCTCAACGGGTGACGGCTTCCTATTTATCAAAACGGCCGCTGAGCCACCGAATGGCTCACAGTAATGGTGGCAATCAGGTAGAAGCGGAAGTAACCAGTCAAGATGACTAAACTTTCCGCCATACCATCCAAAAGCGATGAGTTTCTTGTTGCGGGGGTAAACCTTAACGCTGCCCGGCAAAGACTTATTTGAGCGCTCAGCTTCCAAAAAAATAGGGGATGGAATCCGTAACTGTAGCATTGATTTGTCTCCTGTTGCCCTAGTAATAGGGTGTCAAGCATCTTCTGACTACAATAAGTTGTGTGTTATAGTCAAGCACTAAAAAGTCCTTTAGGTTCAGGGCACGTAGATCTGTCCCAATGCTCATTAGTAAACATATATGACATAACCATTGACATAAAGTCAACACTTCTGCTACCTTCCATTTGTGGCCCGTCCCAAACTCCTGACCAAGGAGCAAGTTGTTGATGCCCTGAGCCGCTGGTTCATACGCAACAGCGTTCCTCCCACCGTCGAGGAACTGCGCCGGCTTCTCGGCGTCGGCTCTACCCGAACAGTTCTCAGATATCTCGTTCTGCTCAAGGAGGAGGGCTACATCGAGCGGTGGTCCGGGGCTCGGGGCCTCAGAATGCGCAGAGGCCCGGTAGGGAGCCTTGAAACTCGACTTGTCCCCATTGTAGGGGAAGCGCCCGCGGGACAGCTCATGCCGGCGGAAGAAAACATCTTGGGCCAAGTTCAGGTTCCGAAAGACTTCTTGAAACCTTCCGGCGCCAAATTCTTTTTTCTCCGCGTCCGTGGGGATTCTATGAACCGGGCAAAAGTCGAAGGGCAAACAATAGAGGACGGTGATCTCGTCCTGGTCCGCCAGCAAGAAAGAGCAGATCCGGGAAAAATCGTCGTTGCGCTTGTGGATGGAGAAGCGACAATCAAAAAGTTAGTCAAAGGACCGGGCTACTACGTACTGCAGCCGGATTCGACCAATCTGAAACACCGGCCGATCATCGTAACTCAAGACTTCCGGGTCCAAGGAACCGTAGTAAGAGTGTTCAAGAAAGGAGGAGAGCTTCTGTAAAGGGAGCAACAAATGAACGTAAGAAGTGAAAAAGGTGTCAAAAGGGTTTTATCTGCGAATTGTTTGAATTGCGCAAATTGCTATCGATTTTAAATCGGAGAGCTAGCGATAACCATTTATATTGGTTCCGAATCCCACGAAAAGCCAAGCAAAATACAACCGACGATTCCGCCGAAGCGGTTGAGCTTGCCGAAAAGTAAGGGATGAACGAATTGGAACCGGAGGATAACGTGCGAGAGGGTAGAACAGGACCTCGCGAATGCAGACATGAGGAGTCAAAGCATATGATCCTTTTCGATCGGTCGAAATTGAAAGTCTACAGTAGCCTTCTGTTTGCGTTATTTATACTCTGCACCAAGGCAACGGCGTCTCCAATCGCTAAGACGTGGCTCCGTGCGACGGCTAAGATTGAGAATGAGGAAGGAAAAACCGGCACGGGATTTTTCGTCTTCAGAGAAGTAAAGAAAAATTCTGGTAAAATCTTTCTCGTCACCAATAAGCATGTTGTCAATGAAGATCGACAAAAGAGGCTGGCCGCACAGCGTCTAAAGATTTTTGTCAACTTGAATGGGAATAGCGGTACCGTTGAAGCTGCGGATTTTGAAATACCACTAATAGATGATAAGGGAAAGCCGCTCTGGCGTGAACATGAGGACATTCATGTGGATGTCTTGGCTGTAGATATCGCCCATTTCGTAAACCGAACGCCCAAGCTGCATAAACAATTGATCCGCTACACAGATTTCATCACTCCTGAAATCATGGAGAAACAGGATGTTACGATAGCTGATGAGGTATTAATAGTTGGTTATCCGGCAGGCCTCACCCATGCGAAAACAAACTTTCCACTCGTCCGCCAAGGGCTTATAGCAACCAGAATAGGAGAAAGGATCACACTTGAAGTCAACGATTCCACAGGTAAAAAGACAACGGTCGAAATCCCAGGCTTTCTTGTGGATGCTACGGTTATCGGCGGATCAAGTGGTAGCCCGATTATCTTAAAACCCGTTCGCGGTTTCAAAATCACAGACGGAACAAACGAGGCAACAATTCTTCCCGAGAAAAATCCCTATTTGCTTGGGATCATTTCAGCTACGCGTAGAGGTGTGTTCCCGGTAGGACGGACCAAAGATGGTAAGGATATAGTATTTCCGATACTAGAAGGACTCGGGATTGTGTATGACGCGGACACTATTAAAGAAACCATTGAACTCTTTTTTAAATGAAACCAACTCAAAATATTCCTTTAAGTTCTTGCTGTCGGTCACTTAGTGTCACCACAATGGCAACCTCTTTCGGGGCCGTTACAAGTCGATACTCCTTGATGCGGCCGAATCTCTGGCTGCACTGGTACATTACATTCATCTAAACGCTTTGAAGCTGGCACGCAAAAATGGGATTCAGCGACCGGCGACGGTCCGGGATCCCATTCTCTGGGCCGGCTTGACAGCAAGCTGATTATTCGACTAAGGTCCGCACATCTCGGCTGGGGTTCCTGCGCCCGTCACATCTTCGAATTCGCACCTTGGACCGGACTGGTTAGTCCCGGCGCGGCTTTGCGATCCTAAGATAGAGTGTAAGAAACGAGGAGGGTAGCGTTTATGAATATGAAAAGGACCATGTTTTGCGCATCTTTCTTGTTGACGTTTTTTCTTCTCTTTAGTTTTGCGGAGGCAACCTCGCATGAATTTTTTAAGGGCAAGTCTATCCGGCTTCTGGTGGGGACCTCGGCGGGAGGGGCCATGGACGACTGGGGCCGCTTTGTGGCGCGGCATCTGGGTAGACACATTCCGGGTAATCCCGATATCGTGGTGCAAAACATGGCAGGCGCGGGGACGGTGATCGCGGCCAATCACGTTTATAGCGTCGCCAAACCGGACGGTTTGACCCTCGGGCTGGTCAACCCAGCTATCTACATCGATCAGCTCATAGGAGCGAAAGAAGTGAAGTTCGACTGGCCAAAATTTTCCTGGATAGGCTCCCCGGAACGGGTCGATCAGGTTTTGTTTATCCGTACCGACTTCCCCCAAAAGACCCTGGAGGAGATGCGCAAGGCCACTGAGCCGCCCAGGTGTTCGGCTACGGGGCGTGCCGGATTGGGTTATTTTTTACCGAAGCTCGTTGAAGAAGGACTCGGGATTAAGATCCATATGGTGCTTGGTTATGGCGGCGGCGGCGAAATGAACCTGGCGATGGAGAAAGGGGAGATACACTGCCGGGCTGGAACCGTGTCGGCTTATGTAGGCCGTGAACCTACCCGCACGTGGATCAAGACAGGGTTCGTTCGTGCCCTGGTCCAAAGCGGGGCGAAGCGTTATTCAAAGTTGCCGGACGTGCCCACCCTCTATGAGCTGATGGAGACACATAAGACGCCCGACGCTACGAAACGGCTGGCTAAAGCACTGCTTTCCTCCGGCGACCTCGGCCGGCCCTTTATCGGTCCCCCAGGGGTGCCTGCGGACCGGGTCAACACTTTACGAGGAGCCTTTACAAAGACCATGAGCGACCCGGCGTTATTAGCTGATGCCAAGAAAAGGAAATGGGAGTTAGATCCCCTAGGCGGGGAGGAGCTGGAAGCAGTAAGCAAAGAAATCATGGTTCAGCCGCCGGAGGTCATCGAAAAGATGAAGGCGCTCCTGGCGAAATAATTTTTACACTCGCTACCTCGAGCCGCGGCTTCCACCACGAAGCACACGAAGACCACGAAGGATTCGGAAATTGATATCTTTGAACTTCTGAACCTTGTGCTCTCCGCCTGCCTGTGCGGGGCACGCAGACAGGCGACCTTCGTGGTGAAATGTTTTTTGCTATTTTGGTTGCGGTGTAGCCGCGCTGTGTCCTCTGCGGTTGAACTTTCCATCCCGGTCGGTTAAGCGGAGAAGATGGTTTGTTCTCCGCGCTTTCGCCAGGGGATGAAGGCGGCGATTCCGATCTGGATCGCTTTTGTCCCTTCCTCGCTGGCGTGGGGCATCGCGGCGCAAGCTCACGGTCTAACTCTCAACGAAGTCGTCCTCATGTCTGCGTGGGTTTACTCCGGACCGGCGCAATTCGCGGTGCTCGAGCCCCTGGCTTCGGGAAAGTCATCTCTACAAGTTCTACTCGCTGCTTTTCTCATGAATCTCCGCTTTCTGCCGATGAGCGCGGCGCTGGCGCCGTACTTCGACGGCGTGCAACGAATGAAGCGGCTGCTGTCCTGCCACTTCGTCAGCGCCAGTAGTTTCATTGTGCCGTATCTTCAGTTTCAGAAAGAAGCTGAAGGCGACATACCCGGAATAGGTGAAGAACCGCAGGCTGATGGCGACCGCCATCTTCATTTTTTTCTCGGCGTAGGAATGACAAGTTTCTTGATTTGGGTTGTCGGAACGAGTGTGGGCTTCGGCGTCGCGCTGGGTTTTCCGTCTGGTTTCGAAGAGGCGCTTAAGTTTATTCTGCCGGGTTATTTTGCCGGCCTGCTGGTGGTCGAAATGCGCGGCTGGGCCATGCCGCTTATTTGTTTGGCGAGTCTGCTCGGCGCTGTACCGGGAGCATTGATCAGTCCTGGATGGGGATCGATCACAATAGCGGTTATCATCGCGATCGTCGGTTGGGGTTTGGAACTATGGACGCAACGATCGGGATCATCTTTATAATGGGCCTCATGGCCTACGGAGTGCGGGCGCTGCCGCAGATTCTCTCCGTTGGCCGGAGATTTCCTGAAGCGTGGGATCGCTTTCTTCGCTATCTCTCCTACGCTTTGATCTGCAGCATCATTGCAACAACTCTCTTTATGGCCGGACATCTATTCGAAGCAGAAGCGGCGCCACACCGCGCAGTAGCCTTGCTGCTTACGATCTTCGTCGCCTATCGAACGAAGAGTCCTGTAACCGGCATGATCGTCGGCACACTTCTAGTCCTGGCGCTATCGTGGTTACGTGGTTAGTGATTTCTCACTGAAATGATTTCATGCTTCGACTGGTCTCAGCATGAACGGGTAATCCAGGCATAAGAGAGTTCGGACCGTTCGCCCTGAGTGCTGTCAAAGGGTGAACGGGCTGTTTTATATTCAGAGCTACTTAGTCAAGGTTTGGCGTCCTTCGCGGACGCCACCGATCAAGCAGCCGTAGAGAACCAGGGGAATCGAAGTAACCAAAACCATCGCCAAAACGATGTCGCCAATGCCTGTAATGAGCTGCGCGACGATCAACGGCGCCACTACTCCCGCGGTGTAATGCAGCGACATGATCATGCCGCTGGCGGTCCCCGCGCTGCCCCTCGGGGCGGCCTCCTGGGCCAGGGCGACGACCAACGCCGGCACCGAAGCTTTGAGCGTGCCAAATACGATGATTCCCAAGCCG
>JBOHVS010000393.1:0-54419 GCA_050735975.1 Binatia bacterium
GGTTCCCCCCGATTCAGTCGTTGGAAAGACGTTTCTATCACAAAAAACAAGTAATTAGTACATAATTTATTAGGGGGCGAGAATGGGGTCAGACTTTTACGACTCAACTATCTGTGCTAGTGTGCTAGCCGGTCAACCTCGCGCCTCGCACGATGACGTGATAGAGAACCCCTGGGCGAATAGTCGTGGCCGGCGCGCCATGACCGCAATTCCATATCAGTACCTTATAACATAGTCAATTCGTAAAAGTCTGACCCCAAGCATCTACGGGGATGTGGCTCTTGCGGTGCGACAAATAGCGTCTGATCGATTGCATACTGCTGGAAACAGCAAAAGTTTAGCACGCCGCCTTGCTGGTTCCTCTGGTAAATTCTCGCCGGACGTGGCAGGATCGCTATGATCTGAAAAATCCAGCCATCCTGCGTATGCCTGTCGGCCGCCGTGAGCATTCAGACTTGTAAAAACACCGTTCACGGTTCGACTCAACTCGGCACGAACGGATCGCAGGCATTGCAATTTCAAGTAGTCAGCCGTTCGTCCTGAGACTTGTCGAACGGATAAACATCATCGAGGGAGGATCACGTCATGTTAAATACAAAAAGGCAACGAACTTTAGTCTTCGGGCTGTGCAGCCTGCTTTTGATATCGGTTTCGGCAGCCCAAAGCGAAACTCTTGATGAGGTCTACAAAAAGGCCCTGAAAGAAGAGCGCGTCCTTAACTTTTATGGTTCGATCGCTCAGACCAATGCTAAGAGAATACTCCCCGTCTTTGAAAAGCGGTTTCCCGGAATCAAAGTCAATCACGTCGACGTAACGGCGGATAAGCTCGCGGTGAGAGCCATTACCGAAGCTCGGGCGGGCAAAGTCATCGCGGATATCTTTCAGTTCTCTCTGGAAAACGTACTCCAGCTGCACGAGCAAGGGTTGGTCGTCGATCAACTTCCTCCCGAAGCGGCCCAGTATCCGTCCAACTTAAAAGGTTCCTTTTGGCTGGCAAACGATCTCATCTTCTTCATCGGATCGTGGAACACCAATCTGGTAAAAAAGCACGAAGAGCCCGCATCCTTCGATGATTTCGCTGATCCCAAATGGAAGAATCGCCTTATCGGCGAACCCAGGGACGCTGAGATCCTGATCGGATTGATGCATAAACACAAAAGCCTGGAAAAGGCGCGCGCGGTCCTTCAGAAGATTTCCGCTAATAACGTCGAATTTCATAAGGGTCACTCTCAAGCCGCGGAATTGCTTGTCGCCGGCCAAGCTGCCGCTTGTTTTACATGCTATTCACATCACTATCCGCCACGCATCAAGAAAGGCGCTCCGCTCGGATACTTCCTCACTGAAGGAATCGCTAGTATCATCGGCGCTTCGGTAGCCAAGGGCGCTCCGCATCCGAATACAGCGTGGCTTTGGGCCCGTTGGGCCGCCAGCGAGGAGGGGCAGAAAGTCTACGCTATGGGCGGCCGGACTCCCGCACATCCCAAAGTGGAACCCATCGAAAAAGTTCGTCCGAAAATCATCTACGCTGTTGGGGCCGCTGACGTAAAAGAATTTGCAAAATATGAAAAAATTTGGAAGCAGATCTTTAAGCTCCGATAAGAAACGCGCAGAAGTTGTCGGTTGCGGATTATAGATCCTGGTGCCCGGAGCCGGACTCGAACCGGCACGGACCCTTCCGGGTCCTCGGGATTTTAAGTCCCGTGTGTCTACCAATTCCACCATCCGGGCAAGGGGGGGCAACTTGAAATTACAACACTGAGCGGTGAAATTGAAGAGATCGCGACGAATGGTTGAGAAACCGGGACCGAGGGAATTTCGCCCCCGTGACAGTTTATCCGTATCTATATCCCGTCGCTAAACAAACAGCGGCGCCATCACAAGCGTGATCGTGGCGAGAAGCTTAATCAACACGTGCAGGCTGGGGCCGGCCGTATCCTTAAATGGATCGCCGACGGTATCCCCCACCACCGCCGCTTTGTGAGTCTCCGAGCCCTTGCCGCCATACTTGCCGGTTTCGATGAACTTTTTGGCATTGTCCCAAGCCCCGCCGCTATTGTTCAAAAACGTAGCCATCAGAATCCCGGCGATGGTGCCGACCATCAAAAAAGCCGCCACTACCTCGGCGCCCATGCCGAAAAAACGAAAGGCCACGCCCACCGCTATCGGCATGCCGACCGCGATCAAACCGGGAAGCACCATCTCCTTGAGCGCGCCGACAGTGACGATGTCCACGCAGCGGGCGTAATCGGGTTTGGCGGTTCCTTTTAGGATGCCGGGATTTTCCTTGAACTGACGTCTGACCTCATTGATCACGTAGTAGGCGGCCTTGCCGACCGCACGGATCGCCAGAGCGGAAAAGAGAAAAACCAACATGGCGCCCAAAAGCCCGCCGATGAAAACTTCCGGCTTGGCGATATTGACTGCCTCCAGCTTGCTGCCGTAGTGAGCAACTTCATCGAGATAGGCGGAGAAGAGGAGAAAGGCCGCCAGAGCCGCAGAACCGATCGCATACCCTTTAGTCAGGGCCTTCGTGGTATTCCCAACGGCGTCGAGCCGGTCCGTTTTATGCCGGACCTCTTCCGGCTGTCCGCTCATCTCGATAATTCCTCCGGCGTTATCCGTGATCGGACCGAAGGTATCCATCGCTAAAATGTAGGCCGCAGTGCCAAGCATCCCCATCGTCGCGACGGCGGTGCCGAAAAGACCCGCGTTGGGCACACCGCTCAGGTTGCCCAAATAATAGGAAGCGAGAATCGCGACGCTGATCACCAAGACCGGAATGGCCGTGCATTCCAGCCCCACAGCCATGCCGGTAATTATATTGGTCGCCGGGCCGGTCTGGGAGGCCTCTGCGATCGATTTAACCGGACGGTATTTGTATTCGGTATAGTACTGCGTGATATAAACGAAGGCTTGCGCCATGGCGATACCGATGACGCCGCAAAGGAAGAAGTAAAACCAGGCCGAAGTTGCCTGGGGATACTTCGCCGGATCAACCGAGAGCATCCATTGCGCGGCAAAGAAGAAGCCGACGACGGCGAGCGCGCTTGTTACATAGTAGCCGCGGTTCAGCGCCGTCATTGGGTCTTCTCTTTCGTTGGTTCTGACAATCATGACTCCAACGATCGATGCAAGCAGGCCGAACGCCCGCGCAACCAGGGGAAAAAGAATGCCTTTGAGACCGAAGAAGGGGTACAACCCGACGCCAAGGATCATGGCGCCGATATTCTCCGCGGCGGTGGATTCGAACAAATCCGCGCCACGGCCCGCGCAGTCGCCGACGTTGTCGCCGACGAGGTCGGCAATGACGGCTGGATTTCGGGGATCGTCTTCGGGAATACCTGCTTCTACTTTTCCGACTAAATCCGCGCCGACATCCGCCGCTTTCGTGTAGATTCCTCCACCGAGCTGAGCAAACAGCGCTACAAACGACGCGCCAAAGCCGTATCCGACGATCGTAAATGGAATTTTTTGCGGATCATGGCCGAGGTACTCCAGGAAGGCGAAAAGGCCGCCAACTCCCAACAAACTCATCGCCACGACAAAAAGCCCGGAAACCGCGCCACCACGCAACGCTATGCGCAACCCCTCGTTGAGGCTGGACCGAACCGCAGCGGCAGTTCGAATGTTGGCGCGAATCGAAACCCACATGCCGATATACCCGGCAACCACCGAGCACACCGCGCCGAGCACAAAAGAGAGTGTCGTCCAAAAGGCCAGTTGCGCGGGCGGCACCGGGTCAGCGGGACTCGGCGCGCGCACAAACGCATAAAGGAGAAATATCAAGACTGCCAGGACCGCCGAGAAAGTGATGATGGTTCTGTTCTGGCGCGAAAGAAACGCTTCAGCGCCTTCCTTTATCGCGTTCGAGATCTCTTGCATTTTTTCGGTGCCCATATCGCGCTGAATTACGTAGCGGGCCAGGTACCCGGCAAACAACAGAGAAAGGCAACTAATAGCGATTACAAGTAGGATCATGTCGATTCAATCATCCCTTCTTTTTGGAATTCACCCACGTTACTGACTCGCAAAGCGCAAGGAGCAGGGAGGAACCCGTAGAGATCAGAGGTCAGAAGTCAGAGGTCGGCTGCGCGTTGCTCCCCGCTCTTTGCTACGTTCTACTCACTTTTGCGCCATAGATAGGCCACTCCGATGCTGAGAACATATAGCAAAAGCATCGGACCCGCCAAAAGAGCCTGATTAATGATATCCGGCGTTGGCGTCAATATGGCCGCCAATAGGAAAATCACCACGATCGCGTAGCGAAAGGACCTGAGCATGAAATGGTAGTCCCAAACGCCCAGACGGACGAGAAAAAACGTAAACACCGGCAGCTCAAAAGTTAATCCGAACGCCAACACCATGCGAAAGACGAAGGAGAAATACTCTCCAATTCTTATGGCCGGGGTCACCGCCATAGAGTCGTACTGCTGAATAAAGTAAGCAAACGCCACCGGAAGCACGATACGATAACAGAAATAAGCCCCGCTGATAAAAAACAGCGTCGCGCACAGGACAAACGGCAAGACAAGCTTCTTCTCTCTACCTTTGAGACCGGGTCGGATAAATTGCCAGATCTGGTAGAAAATGAAAGGGCAGGAGAAGAAAACCCCGGCAGCGAGCGCCACCTTGATCTCGGTGAAAAACGCCTCGGTAACTCCGGTACCGATCAGGTTCTGCCCCGGACCAAGGCGCTGCCGGAGCGGCGCAACGATGAACCCGAAAATGGCAGCCGAATAAAAGTAGCAAATCGCCGAGGCGAGAACGATGGCGCCAATCGATTTCAGCAAGCACCAGCGGAGGTCCTCGAGATGCTCCGCTAAACTCATGTAGGAATCTGTCGCCACCAACCACCTGCGCTGGGCGAAAATTACAAAAAAGGGGAAGGATCAAAACCCTTCCCCTTCTTCCGTCGCTTATACCGGTGTAAGCGCGATTCGCCTTACTTGGTTTTTCCTTCCTCTTTCTTCTCCATTTCCTTCTCGGGCATGGCGGCGCCACCATCAGCCGGTTTTTGTTCGCCCGCAGGAGCCGCTGGTTCAGCCGGAGCTGGGGCCGGCGGAGGCGGCGGTGGAGCTGGTTCTTCTTTCTTACCGCACCCTGCAAAAGTAAGCGTCAATGCGAAGAGCGATATTCCCGTCAATACAAAAATTTTCTTTCCCATCATTGGTTCACCTCCTTTCCCTTCACACATCACTGGAAAATCGTTTTACTGTGATTTTTATTACACAAGTAGGTCCGACTTTCAAGCGTTGCTCGGCCGCTATTTTGCCGCGCATCCCGGCGCCTATCGCGATCTACACTCGGATAACCGGTTCAAGTCGGAAGGAATGATGGCCTTGAAAAGGCCGGCGCCTGCGTACCATCAAATGTCCGGCCCTTACCGTGGAATTTTCTCGTCTCGCGCAATGACCGACCAGATCTAAAATCTCCTGGTGAGAGAAATCGAGCTTGCCGCCCGGTCGATGACGTATTTCACGCGATCTGTGAATAACTTGTTGATAACTCCAAAACAACAGCGGGCACGGGCCGAAGAATGGCTGACCCAACGAACTGCCAAAATTAGCGGCAACATAAACTGAGTAATCTCAATTACCTATCGTATTTTGAGGTTTCTAATCCTGCCCGCTAATGAAGCGATCAGTTGTCTGACAAACGGCCATTCTGGGCTCCCAAGTAGACGGCTAAAGACCAAGTAAAGCATCACTCCAAGCGCAACCAGCGCAACGAAAACGCTACTGAGCTGATAAAGATTCCTTTGGGGACCAACCCAGTCGATGTTTCCCGCGATCCAGAATAATGGCAACGCCATAAGCAGCGCATTTAGGAGATTTCGCGCGAACGACGCGGCGACCTCACCCAGGGGAAGTCCGTTTAGCCTGTGGTGAAGAACGACCAGCAAGGCCAAGAAATTGAACGTAGACGAGACTGCAGTCGCCAGCGCCAGCCCGGCATGGCGAAGCGATAGGACGTTCAGCCGCGCCGAGAGTTCTGCAGTGATTGCCGCTAGGATTGACGACGAACTCGCATCCACAGTCACCGGTCCCATGAAAACGAGACTTAGAAGGAGGTTGAGCAAAAACGAGAGAAAAGCGATCCGGACCGGCGTCTTCATATCCTCCATTGCATAGAAGACCGGAGCCAGCAGTTTTGCCCCCGATATTCCCCAAAGACCGAAGGCATAATAAACCAAAGCTTGGGCCGTATTGACGGTCGTAACAGCGTCAAAAGCCCCCCGTTGAAATAAGATAGCGAATACCGGCACCGCAACGGCAATCAAACCGAACGTGGCTGGAAGGGAAATAAAATTCACCAGTTTCAAAGAATGCACGACGGCGCTGCGAAGCCCGGCCGTGTCTCCCTTGGCCAGGAGGAACGAAAAGCTTGGGAGAGCCGCAGTTCCAAGCGCGATAGCGAAAACCCCCACCGGAAACTCCAACAAACGATCGGCGTAATAGAGATACGAAACGCTGCCCGCAGGCAAAAGGGACGCCAATATGGTGCTCACCAATATGTTGATCTGATGGACTGCGGCTCCGAAAACCGCCGGTCCCATCAAAAACGCAAGCCGGCGCAGTGCCGGATGTCCGAAGTGAAAGTTCGGCGCCGGAGCGAAACCGTAACGCGACAGATAGGGAAGCTGCAGCGCCAGCTGCGCCATGCCGCCGAGCAGAACGCCGTAAGCGAGACTCAATACCGGCTCGCTCAACACTCGGGCCAGGAGCGTGGCGCAAACCACAATACACACGTTGAACAGTACTGGAGATAGCGCCGGAGCCATAAAGTGACGCACCGCGTTAAGGACGCCCATCGACAATGCCACCAGGCTCACGAAAAAAATATAGGGGAACATCAATCGAGTGAGGTGAACCGTGAGCGAGAATTTCCTTGGATCATCAAGAAACCCGGGCGCGAAGAACCGGGCGATCGGCTCGGCGAAGAGAATCCCCAGCAACGTGATTGCCGCGAGAACGAGAGCAACGAATGTAAAGACGACGTGCGCGACCTTCGCCGCCTCCGCCTTTCCTTCCTTAGCCAAGTAGTTGGTAAACACAGGGACGAACGCGACGGTCAGCGCCCCTTCGGCCGTCAAGCGCCGGAGCAAATTTGGAATACGGAAAGCGACGAAAAATGCATCGGCAGCTCCCTGCGAGCCGAATAGATAGCCGACTATGATATCGCGAAGGAGACCCGCGATTCGGCTTAGCAGAGTAAAGAAGCCAACCACCCCCGCCGCCCGTGCGATTTTCCCGGTTTCCTCGGTCACGGTTTCTTCGGCCACGTTGACTCCTCAGGATCTAGATGGTAAAGAATATAAACCCTGTAGCACGAACTACGTTGGTGACTTCGGAGCCTTGCCAATTCTCGAAACTTCAGAAGGTGTATGCCGGCCCTCGAAGCGCCGTGTTGTGCTGCGGTGTAAACCACTTGGAGGAGACATTCCTTGGCTGTTCATCCGTCCGTTATCAAGAGACATCAACAGAGCCTGAAGAGAAGAACGCGTAATCAGGAAACCAAGTCCAAGCTGAGGACTTTGATCAAGAAGGTTCGGCAGGCCATCGCATCTCAAGATCGCGACAAGGCTTCCGCTGAAATTAGAGGGGTCGATAAAGCCTTGGGAAAGGCCGTAAGCAAAGGAATTATCAAGCGCAATACCGCTGCTCGTTGGATGTCCCGTCTGTCGCGCTCGGCGGCCCGGATCTCCCCTTCCTCATAACGCGAACTGCGCCGCCTCGGAAAGCATAGCTGCAACTCTAGCAGTTTGCTGAAAATCTCTGTTTGCAGGCTTTTCAGCGGCCTGCTAGCTAGTGTCCTGACTCAGAAATTCGCAAAAGAAATTAGCGATCTCTCCACCGTCATGCCCGCGAATTTAAAAGACACCACACTAGAACAACTCGATCATTCGCTGTCGGACTTCCCTCGCAAACCGTTCGATCAGCTGATCCCTCGCGGCGCGAATTTCAGTTTCCGTCAACTGAATATCGGTCATCCTGCGGACGTCCAACGCATCCAGCGTACCGGAATGAAACTCAGCCGAGGTCGTGACGACTGCAGCCCGCGAGCCGGCGAAGATCTCGGTCAGACGAGTGCCTTGCGTTCGCCACAGGACTTCGCTGGGTTCGCGCCTGCGCAGTGTCGCGTCCAGGGTCAGTACCGCTTCGTATTGAAGGACTTCGTCCTTGCGATTTACCGACGCCACGTTGGCAACGAAGTCCCGAACCACGCCCGTGAGTATCGCGTCGGCCTGCTCCGGCTGATCGACCAGCCGGAGCCGCCCTCGTCGATAAAACTCGCTGCGGAGCGCCGAGGTCAGTTCCGTTGCGATGCCGATCTCCCGGCTGCGATCGATGAAAGGCTCCACGTAGATAGTGCGGATGTCCTGCGGCAGGAAATCGCTCTCTCCGGCAAACCGATAACCGCAACCGAACAGTCCCGGAATCAGAACCGCGACAATGGACAGGCGCAGCCCTTTGGCCGATAATGTTAATCTCCGTCTCAAGCTATTATCCCCCTACGACGATATTCAACAACCGGCGCGGCACATAAACCACCCGCTGAATCTCTTTTCCGTCGAGAAACGCTTTGACCTTGGGATCCGTCAAGGCATCGGTCTCAATCTTCTGCTGCGGAACGTCCGCAGGGACGGTTATTTTGCCGCGAACTTTTCCATTAACCTGAACGACAATCAGCAGCTTTTCTTCCTCGAGGGCCGCTTCGGAATACGCCGGCCAGGGAACTTGATCCAGGCTCTCCCCGCGTTCGAGGTGTTCCCACAGCTCGTTCGCAACGTGCGGGACGAAAGGATAAAGCAAGACGACAATAGTTTCCACGCCCTCTCTGATGACCGGCGCGGCGCGTTCCAGCTTCGTCGCATCCTGTGCCGCCGCGCTCAGGGCGTTAAAAAGCTCCATAATTGCCGCAATTGCCGTATTGAAGTGAAACCGGCCTTCGATGTCGTCCGTAACTTTCTTAATAGTTCGGTGAGTTATCCGGCGCAGATCGCGAAATTCCGCCGCCAGATCTGCTTGAGAATAGTTTGATGCTGCCAGCAGCTCGCGATGTTGATAGACGAATCGCCACAGCCGGGTGAGAAATCGGTAGGCTCCCTCGACTCCTTGATCGCTCCATTCGAGATCTTTCTCCGGCGGCGCGGCGAACAGGGTGAAGAGCCGCGCCGTGTCTGCCCCGTAAGCGTTGATCAGCTCTTCCGGATCGACGATGTTTTTCTTCGACTTCGACATCTTTTCAACGCGGCCTTTTCCCACCGTTCGATTGCACTGCGGGCATCGCCAACCTTCCTTGTCGGAACCGACGAGTTCCGCGGGGAACAACCAACCGTGCTCCTCACATTGGTAGGTTTCTTTGGAAACCATTCCCTGCGTGAGAAGGTTGGTGAACGGCTCGTCCACCTGGGCGAGGCCAAGATCTCTGAGCGCCTTTGTGAAAAACCGAGCGTAGAGGAGATGCAGGACCGCATGCTCGACTCCGCCGATGTATTGGTCGACGGGCATCCAGTAATTCGCCTTATCCGGCTCGAACGGAGCCGCGGCGAACTTCGAGGACGTGTAACGCAAAAAGTACCAGGATGAATCGACGAAGGTATCCATCGTATCGGTTTCGCGCCGTGCGGCGCCGCCGCACCGGGGGCATTTAACGTCCGTGAACCGCATGTTTTCGAGCAACGGCGAGCCGCCTTTGCCGGTGAAGGGGACATCCTTCGGCAAAGTTACGGGGAGTTGATCCTCGGGAACCGGAACGACCCCACAGCCCTCGCAATAGACGATCGGTATCGGAGTGCCCCAATAACGTTGCCTTGAAACGCCCCAATCCCGCAGCCGAAAACGGGTCGATTTCTTGCCCCAGCCCTTCTCCTCAATGTAAGCGGCGACTTTCTCTTTGCCCTCGAGGTTGCCTGAACCGGTGAATGGCCCGCTTTCCACCATCACGCCCTCGTCAACGTAAGCCTCGGTCAGCTCGCTCTCTTTGAGGGTCCGCCCTTTTGGCTGAATCACAACTCGAATCGGTAGACCGTATTTTTGCGCAAACTCAAAATCTCTCTGATCATGCGCCGGGACTGCCATGACCGCGCCGGTACCATACTCCATCAAAACAAAGTTGGCGACATAGATGGGAATTTTTTCACCGGTAAAGGGATTCCGGCAATAGGCGCCGGTAAAGACGCCCACCACCTTTTCGCCCTCCTCGGCGCCGCGCCGGGCCTGGCTGATTTTCTTGATCCGATCGACGAATTCTTTAACCGCCTTTTCCTGCGGCGTTTCGCGCGATAACTCCAGGGCCAGAGGATGCTCGACCGCCAGCGAGAGAAACGTCGCCCCATACACAGTGTCCTGTCGGGTGGTAAAGATCCTCAACGCCCCCTCTCGGTCGACCAAAGGGAAAAGAATCTCAGCGCCTATGGATTTGCCGATCCAGTTGCGCTGCATGGTCACGACCTTGTCCGGCCAACCGGTGACCCGCTCCAAATCGCGCAGCAGCTCTTCGGCGTAGTCGGTGATGCGAAAGAACCACTGCTCCAACTCTTTTTGCACCACGGCGAAACCGCAGCGCCAGCAGGCGCCTTCGATCACCTGTTCGTTGGCCAAAACAGTCTCGCATGACGGGCACCAGTTGACGAACGAGCTTTTCTTGTAGGCCAGCCCGCGCTTGTAGAACTGGAGGAAAATCCACTGGTTCCAGCGATAGTAGTCCGGCTCGCACGTGGCGATTTCGCGCGTCCAATCGTAGGACAACCCGATGCGCTTGAGCTGCGTCTTCATGTAAAGGATGTTCTCTTGAGTCCAGATCTCCGGATGAACGCCGCGCTCTATCGCGGCATTCTCAGCCGGAAGCCCGAAAGCATCCCACCCCATGGGATGGAGAACGTTGTAGCCGCGCATGCGCTTGTAACGGGCGACTACATCCCCGATAGAATAGTTGCGCACGTGGCCCATATGGATTCGGCCGGAGGGGTAGGGAAACATTTCCAAGACGTAGTACTTAGGCTTCCCGCCGCTCTCGGACACCTGGAAGCTTTTTCGCTCTTCCCACCTCCGTTGCCACTTTTCTTCGACCGCCGTGGCCTGATATCGTTCTTGCGTCATTGAAGCATCACTGCTGTATCTTTGCGCCGCTTGTATGCGCCACCTGGTCCAATATGCCGTTAATAAAGGCGGCCGAATCGTCGGAACCGTAGCGCTTACCGATCTCGATCGCCTCGTCTAAGCTGACGCTGAAAGGAATGTCCGGACAGAATACCAACTCATACGTCGCCACTCTCAGGATCGTCAACTCCACCTTGGCCATTCGATCGATTTTCCAATGCTCCGTCGATTGTTCGATCAACCGGTCGATCTCCGCGCGCCGACTGATGACGCCGGACACCAATCGGCGGGCAAACTCCCTGGCTTTCGCGCTTCCCTCGAAATGGTTCAAGAAACGATCCAGCGCCGCAGCCGATTCGTCACCGGTCATTTCGATCTGGTAAAGAGCCTGCAGCGCGAGCTCTCTACCCTTGCGTCTAGTTCCCATAATCGACTCGGCCGCTCGCACTGAATTATTGCTTTGCTGACAGCCTAAGTTCGGTCTGAAACGGTTTGCCTGGCTGGGTATTGGATTTTTCGCTATCGCGGGATTTGTCTAACGACATTGACCATCTCGATCGCCGTCAGCGCCGCCTCGTATCCTTTATTCGCATCTTTGTAGCCCGAGCGCTCCATCGCCTGCTGCCGATCATTGGTCGTCAACACTCCGAAGCCGATGGGCAGCTGATGCTTCAAGACCGCCTTGCCGATGCCCCGCGTTACGGCATCCGAAACGTACTCGAAATGCGGCGTGTCGCCGCGGATCACCGCACCCAGGCAGACCAGCGCATCATATTTGCCGCTGGCCGCCATTTTTTCCGCGGTCAGTGGAATTTCGAATGCCCCCGGAACGCGGACGATCGTAATATGCTCCTCTGCGCCGCCGTGGCTTTTCAGCCCATCCAGCGCCCCCTCCAGCAGTTTCTCGGTGATATCCTTGTTAAAACGGCTCACGACGATGCCGATCCTCAGCCCGCTTGCGTCGAGTTTGCCTGCGATCGTCTTTGCCATCAGCTGCAGAGATAACCGGCGTTATTTCGGCGGTTTGCCTTCGAGATTCGAGAACAGATGCCCAAGCTTCTTCTGTTTGGTGCGAAGATAATGAATGTTGTTTGCTTGTGGCGCCATCTCCAGCGGCACCCGCTCGACAACTCTCAGGCCGTAGCCCTCGATCCCGGATATTTTTCGTGGGTTGTTGGTGAGCAGGCGCAGTTTATAAACGCCCAAGTCACGCAGAATCTGGGCGCCAATGCCATAGTCTCGGAGGTCTTCCTTGAAGCCCAACTCAAGGTTGGCTTCGACGGTATCCAACCCCCGGTCTTGGAGCGCATATGCCTTGATCTTGTTCGTCAATCCGATGCCTCTCCCTTCCTGATGCATATACACAAGGATCCCGGTTCCCGCTTGGTCGATGAGCGTGAGAGCCTGGCGTATTTGGTCGCCGCAGTCACACCGCTCGGAACCAAAAACATCGCCGGTCAAGCATTCTGAGTGTATGCGAACCAGAGGACCGTCCGAATCGCTAATATTCCCTTTTACCAGAGCCATGTGCGCGGACACGTCAACCTCGTTTCGATAAACGATGGCTTTATACATTCCACCATGGATCGTCGGAAAAATTTCTTCGGCTACCCGTTTGACCAGACTTTCGCTTCGGATCCGATAAGCAATCAGACTCGCGACTGAGATTATTTTGAGATCCTGGCGTTGCGACAGGCGCTCCAGACTGGGCAACAAGGCGACGGACCCGTCTTCGTCCAATATCTGGCAAATCACCCCTGCAGGCTTGAACCCGGCTGCGCGAGCCAAGTCTATCGAGGCTTCCGCGCGCCCTGAGCGCGCCAGAACGCCACCGGTACGCGCCTGAATCGGTTGCACATGCCCCGGAATAATCAGGTCGTCGTGTTTGGTCCCGTCGGTGACCGCGACTTGGATCGTGTGCGCCCGGCCCTTTGCCGATATCCCCGGCACGCCTTCCATTCGGGCTGAAAATGCCGCGCCGAAATGGTGGCCGGCAAACGTACTGCTTTCCTGGGAGATCAACGGAATGCCCAGCTCGCGGATCCGCTCTTCGGTCAATGCCAAATAAATGACCCCGCGCGCATGGTGGAGCATGTGGTTAATGCTCTGCCCGGTAGCCTTTTCAGCCGGCAGACAAAAAAAGCCGTCGCTGTCGGGTGAATTCTCGTTGACTAGAATCACCATCCGACCGGCGCGATATTCCTTTAGGGCTTCGTCAATGGTCGCCAGAGGCATAGCGGAAATGGCAGCGTCTCGGGTCTCTAATTATCTTGTCGTCAAATGACGTAAACTCATGAATTTGTGAACGTATTTCCCGATCAGATCGGTTTCGATGTTGACTTTATCACCAACCCTGCGGGCGCGCAAATTAGTGTGCTGCAGGGTAAAAGGAATGATGGCAACGGAAACCCGCCGGGCGCTGGAGTCGTTAACCGTCAGACTGATCCCATCCACGGCAACCGAACCCTTCGCCACCAACAGGGAGCCGAGCCGAGCCGGCACTCGAAAGGTAAAAAGAGTGAACTCGCCTTTTTCTTTGATTGTATCGATGATGCCCACGCCGTCGACATGGCCGGTAACCAGGTGCCCGCCCACGCGATCCTGCCAGCGCATCGACCTTTCCAAGTTCACCACGCTCCCGGATCGGAGCGTCTCGAGGCTTGTGCGTTGTAGAGTTTCCGGAGAGCAATCGAACTCCAATGATCTTTTGGCCTTCTTGACGACCGTCAAGCAAGCCCCGTTAACGGCAATGCTGGCACCGATCGTTATCGTTCGGAGCGGCAGATTCGTCTTGACGGTTAAAACAGCCGCCTGGTCGTTTAGCCGCAGCCGATCGACTTCGCCTGTGTCTTCAATCAGACCGGTGAACATATTCGACTAGAGATATCCTGAAACGAGGAGATCCGCTCCGGACTTTTTCACGTCGATTCGCCTGAGCCGGATCGCATGGCTCACGCGTTTGATTCCCAGGCTATCGATCATTACACGCCCATCGCCGCCGAGGATCTTCGGCGCGTAGAAGATCAAGAGCTTGTCGATCGCTTTGTCTCGCAACGCCGAAGCGGCCGTGGTCGCGCCCCCCTCGACTAATACGCTCACGATACCGATCGTCCCAAGCTTTTTGAGCACCGGAGACCAAGGGACCTGTCCGCGGCGCGCCGCGAACTTCCAGACTTGAGCGCCCAGCGCTTCCAAGGCGCGAACTTTACGCTTCGAAACTCGAGCATCGGTTACGATAATACTTTTTTCCGGGGCGAGTCCGTGCAAAAGCCTCGCGCTCAGCGGAATGCGCAGACGCGCATCGAGAATAACCCGCCAAGGATCCCGGCCGCCTGCGATCCGGCATGTCAATTGCGGATTATCCGCCAGCACGGTGCCGGCGCCCACGAGCACCGCGTCGATGTTATTGCGCAAGCGATGCACGGTATTTCGCGAATCGGAATCACTAATCCATTTAGCATCACCGCTTGCGGCGGCGATTTTGCCGTCCAGCGAAGCGGCCAATTTGAGAATCACGAAAGGGACCCTCCGCGTAATGTATTTCGTGAACGCTTCATTCAGCTGTTCGCACTCCGTTTGCAAAACGCCATACCGAACTGCCACCCCGCCTCGGCGAAGCTGGCGCAGTCCGCGGCCTGCCACAAGCGGATTAGGATCTTTCATCCCGACCACAACTTCCTTGATTCCAGAGCGTATGAGAACCGGAGCGCACGGGGGGGTCCTGCCTTGATGGGCGCAGGGTTCCAGATTGATGTAAAGCGTCGCCCCTCTGGCCTTGGCGCCGGCGCGCTTGAGGGCAACGATCTCCGCGTGGTCGCCGCCGGCGATTTCATGAAAGCCCGTGGCAAGGATTTTCCCGGCCCGCACCAGAACCGCTCCGACCAAAGGATTGGGACTGGTTCGTCCGGCGGCTCTCAGCGCCAGACGACAAGCCAGGCGCATGTAATAATGATCGCGCTCCTGGGTCTTTGCCGGCGACAAAGAGACTAATTCCTCTTTTGCTGGTGGCGCGAAACCGCCGATCCTTTGCGCTCTTTTAGCAATTCTTCCAGCTCGACCATGAACTCGCTGATGTCTTTGAACGACCGGTACACCGAGGCGAAGCGAACGTACGCGACCTGATCCGTATCGTGCAGCTCCCGCATGGTGGCTTCCCCGATCACCGAGCTCGGGATTTCCTTTTCACCGCGTTCCTGAAGATTTCTTTCAATGCGATCGGCGATCGCTTCAATGGTATTGATACTGACCGGCCGCTTCTCGCAGGCCCGCTTGAGTCCGTTGATGATCTTCATGCGATCGTAACTCTCCCGCCGTCCGTCTTTCTTGACCACCAGCGGCATCATTTCCTCGACTCTCTCATAGGTGGTAAACCGCCGGCTGCACCGGGAACATTCGCGCCGGCGGCGGATCATGTTACTGTCTTTGCTCAATCGCGAATCGATGACCCGGTTATCGGTCTCATGGCAAAAGGGGCATTTCATAAGAAACTCCCTTCCTCAGATCATTAGAATTCGCGAGCAACCGCGCATTGTCCGTTAAAGAGGCGCTGAGAAGCCGAGGGAGGGCTTGGAGGTTCTACTATTGATAAGAGTTCCGTTGGACGCCGATTAGTTGGCTTTCAATCGATGCGGGTAGACCGGGAATTTCTTACATAGCTGGCCTACGGCGGCCGCGATCGACTGAAGCACCTGGTCATCTCCGACATGGTTCAAGGCGCGCGCAATCAACTCCGCGATCTGCTCCATTTCTCTCTCTTTCATGCCTCGACTCGTGACCGCCGGCGTGCCTATGCGGATACCGCTCGTCACAAACGGCGAACGAGTATCGAATGGAACCGCGTTCCTGTTGACCGTGATCCGCGCCTTGTCCAGAGTTTCCTGCGCTACTTTTCCGGTCAACTCCGACTTCCGGAGATCGACCAGCATGAGATGGTTGTCGGTTCCACCTGAAGTCAGGCGAAACTGTTTTCCCGCCAGCGCCCTCGCCAAGGTCTGAGCGTTCTTCACGATTTGCTGCTGGTACGTCTTGAACTCTATGCTCAACGCCTCCTTCAAGGCGACGGCTTTTGCGGCGATGACATGCATGAGCGGCCCGCCTTGCATTCCAGGGAAAACTTTACTGTCTATCGTTTTGGCGTGCTCGGCGCGACAAAGAACCATCCCGCCGCGCGGTCCACGGAGCGTCTTGTGGGTTGTGGTGGTAACAAAGTCGGCGTGAGGCACGGGGCTTGGATGTAATCCAGCGGCGACCAGCCCGGCGATATGAGCCATATCGACCATGAGCAGCGCGCCCGCCTCGTCCGCGATCTTGCGGAATTTAGCGTAGTCGATGATCCGCGGGTAGGCGCTGGCTCCCGCCACGATCAGCTTCGGCCTGTGCTCCCGCGCAAGTTTGGCGACTTCGTCATAGTCGATCGTTTCGCTTTGTTCCGAAACCCCATAGGGCACGACGCGATAAAGTATTCCGGAAAAATTGACCGGGCTGCCCATCGAGAGATGACCGCCATGCGCCAGATTCATTCCAAGATAGCAGTCTCCCGGCTTAAGCGCCGACAGGTAGACCGTCATGTTGGCCTGCGTGCCGGAATGCGGTTGAACGTTAGCGTGGTCCGCGCCGAATAACTCTTTCGCGCGCGCGATCGCCAACGATTCAACCTCGTCAACGAATTCGCAGCCTCCATAGTACCGTTTCCCGGGATAGCCCTCCGCATACTTGTTGGTCATGACGCAGCCTTGAGCTTCCAGCACGGCTTCGCTCACGACATTTTCCGAGGCAATCAACTCCAGATTCCTCTCCAGCCGATCCGTTTCTTTCTGAATAGCCGAAAAAACTTCCGGATCGGTACTTTCCAAAAAAGACATTTTCGCCACGCTTCCTTATATAGTCGTGCAAGCAAGAATCTTCATGCTTCGACAGTCTCAGCATGAACAGAAAATCCCCAATCCAATAAGTCGAAGCCGTTCGCCCTGCGCCCGGCCTGTCCTGAGCGAAGCCGAAGGGTCGAAGGGTGAACGGCAAGTTTCAACACAATCGTGATTACGTCAGGCCTTATCGACGTCTTTGCTATGCAGTCCCAGGTCCCGTTCCAGCTGAGTGATCTTGTCGATGCGACGAAGATGGCGGCCGCCGGCGAACGGCGTCTCAAGCCAGGTTTCCAAGATCCGTTGCGCCAGTGATGGTTCCGTCTTTGCGCCGCTCAGCACTAGTATATTCGAGTCGTTGTGTTCTCGGCTCGTGCGCGCGCCGTCCAGATCCTGGACGAGCGCGGCGCGTATGCCTGGAAATTTGTTGGCAAGAATGGACATCCCGATGCCGCTAGTGCAGATCAGGATGCCCCGTTCGGCATCGCCGCGACTTACACGCAAAGAGACCTCTCGCCCGAAATCGGGATAGTCCACCGATGCGGGCCCCTGCGTGCCAAAATCCGCAATCTCCATCCCCCTGCTCCGCATAACTCCAACCAAGAAATCTTTTAGCTCAACGCCCCCGTGGTCACTGCCGATAGCGATCATTTGATATTAGCCTAGGTTCGCGCGGCATTTGTTTATCAAGATAAATGAAGTCGCAGGAGCATGGCTGAATTCAAAATGACGCCTCGTGCGACCTCAAACTCTGCGCCACTGGCTAAACGCCGAGTACGTAACGCAACCTATGACCGATCAGCGATGGTTCTCAATGTAGGTGATTACATCCTGGACGGTTTTGATCTTCTCCGCGTCTTCATCGGATATCTCGAGCTCGTACTCTTCCTCCAAAGCCATCACCAATTCCACGATGTCAAGGGAGTCGGCCCCGAGATCTTCAATGAAGGAGGCTTCAGGAGTCACTTCCTCCTCACTCACGCCCAGTTGTTCACAGACGATCTCCTTCACCCTCGCTTGCACAGATGACGCCATTATATTCACCTCCTACCTAACGTTACCTACATGTAAAGCCCGCCGTTAACGCTCATCACTTGTCCGGTAATGTACCCAGCCGCCGGTCCGGCGAGAAAAGCAACCATTTCCCCCACCTCCTCACAGGTGCCGAAGCGAGCGAGCGGAATCGATCGGAGAGACTCCTCTTGGAGCTTGGTAGGCAGCCGGGCTGTCATATCGGTTTCGATAAAGCCCGGCGCAACCACGTTCGCGGTGATTCCCCGGGAACCTACTTCTCTCGCTAAGGATTTGGTGAACCCGATGATGCCCGCTTTCGAAGCTGCATAAAGTGACTGTCCGGCGTTGCCCATTTGGCCCACCACCGACGAGAGACTGATAATTCTCCCGTATCGTTGGCGAACCATACCTCGACAGACGGCCTTGGTGCAAACGATGGTGCCCTTGAGGTTGGTGCCGATGACCTCGTCCCAATCCTCCGGCTTCAGACGAAGCAAAAGATTATCCGAGGTGACCCCTGCGTTGTTGACGAGAATATCAATTTTTTGGTGCCGGTCAACGATTTCTTGAACGGCACCACCGGTTTCGTTTTCGCGGGAGATATCAAATCGGCGTAATTCCCCCCGCCCGCCTTGTGCCGTAAGGTCCTTGAGCGTCTCTTCAGCCGCAGCTTGGTTGACGCGATAATTGATCACGACATAAGCCCCGCTGCGACCGAGGGTCAGTACGATCGCGCGGCCGATCCCGCGGCTGCCGCCGGTAACCAAAGCAACCCGATCCTTAAGACTCATCGATGCTCCGCTCCAGTGACTCTGGTAAGATCCGCCGGAGTTTCGAAATTGTCGACTTCCAACTCGGAACTGATTCGTTTGATCAATCCTTTAAGAACTTTGCCGGGACCGATCTCCCATATTCGAGCACAACCCAGCTCGCGTAATTGCCTCACGGACTCTTCCCACTGAACCGGCTGTACCGCCTGTTCCACGAGCAAGGACTTTACACGGGACGAATCGAAATTCACCTCCGCCTCGACGTTGGTTACTACGCCGACCGAAAAAGGTCGGACGGCCACATCCTGCAGGATTCGCCTCAGACCCTCGGCTGCGGGGCGCATGAGCTCGCAGTGGAACGGGGCGCTCACCGGCAAGTCCAGAACTCGTTTCGCGCCCCGTTCGCGAGCAAGACTCATCGCCCGGGAGACCGCGGTTTTGGTTCCGGCGATGACGATCTGTCCTGCGCCATTGTAGTTTGCCGGTGAGACGACTTCGCCGTTACTCGCCAACTCACAAAGGGACCGTACTGCGTCCATCTGGAGACCTAAAATAACCGCCATCCGGCCTGTCCCGTCCGGCACCGCCCGTTGCATGAGGCGTCCCCGTTCGCGCACCACCCTTACGGCGTCTCTGAAGGCAAGCGCGCCGACACAAACCAGAGCGCTGTACTCTCCAAGACTATGACCGGCGATATAGGACGGCCTTAGCGAGGTTTCTGATTCAAGAACACGTAAGGCGGCAACCGAAACCGTAAGAATGGCAGGTTGGGTATTTTCCGTAAGATTGAGGTCAGGTTCGGGGCCGGAAAAGCAAAGCGCGCTGATCGAGAATCCCAGCGCCTCGTCTGCCTCCAAGAAGACTTGTTGGGCAACGGCAAACTGTTCCATCAATTCTTTGCCCATCCCGACGTACTGAGAACCTTGCCCGGGAAAAACGAAGCCGACCTTGCCGCTATTTGCCACCTTTTCGTTCCTTCCCTTCCGCCTCAACCGCCTGGTGCTCGCCGAGATTTTCGATTCTCGATTTGATTCTCTGCCAAATCCTTCGTGGGAAACGATCCTGCTTTTCTGCCGCGCTGGCCCCGGCGGCTTCCAAGGCTTGGCTGATATGGCGGTTGACGTCGTGCGATACCGACTCGGCCGCTACACGAATGGCATTCTTGACCGCCCGTGGACTCGATCCTCCATGGGCGATGATGGCGACGCCTTCTAATCCCAACAGCGGGGCGCCTCCGTATTCGGCATAGTCGATCCGCCCATAGGCCTCGCGAAGAGACTTACGGCTCATCAAGTAACCCAACCGGCTGGGAAGGTTCTTCTTGAAAGCGCCTTTAAAGACTTCCCCGACAAAACCGGCAACTCCTTCCATGGTCTTGAGCACGATGTTGCCCGTGAATCCGTCGCAAACAATGACATCGACCTTGCCGTCAAAGATATCTCGACCTTCAACGTATCCCACATAGTTGAGAGCCGCGCCGGCGATGAGCTCGCGCGCCGCCCGGGTCAGTTCGTTACCCTTGCTTTCCTCCTCGCCATTACTCAGCAGGCCCACGCGCGGCTTGGAAACGCGAAGCACCTGCTCGGCATACACAGAGCCCATGATGGCGAACTGCAACAAGTGGACGGGGTTGCAATCGACATTGGCGCCGGCGTCGATAATCACCGTTCCCTTGCCGCGGTCCGGTACGACAATCGAAATCGCCGGTCGGGTGACCGGAAACAATGTCCCCATAACGAACATGCCGGTGGCCATCATAGCGCCGGAATTACCCGCGCTGACGACCGCCTGCGCTTCATCGCGCTTCATCATCTCAAAGGCGATTTTCATGGACGAGTCTTTTTTCCTGAGCCCCGCGCCCGGAGACTCGTCCATCGCTATGACTTGAGAGGCGGGCATGATGGGGAGGGAGGGAAATTCCGGGGCATGACGGGCCAGTTCGCGCTCGAGCGCGTCCTTTTGCCCGACCAGGATAATGTCGGCGCCGAATTGCCGTGCCGCGAGCAGCGCGCCCTCAACAACCACCCCGGGGGCGCGATCTCCCCCCATCGCATCGACAGCCACCCTTGGCATATGAAACGAGAATCGGGTTAACTCTCTTCAGTTTGGATAACGGCTCGACCCCGGTAAAAGCCGCAGTTGCGGCAGGCACGATGGGGCAACACTGTCTCGCCGCAATTCGAGCATGTGCTCCATTGGGGTCGTGCCAGCGCATCATGCGCGCGACGCTGATTTTTTACGCGTTTCGAAGTTCTTCTCTTCGGTACTGGCATAATTTTAGTCCAATCTTTCCCTGCCGATCCCTGGCAGATTCGATTTCAAGTCTTTAAGGGAGATTTCTTAGCGGCCGACCTTGAGTGTCCGAAAGATCGACATCCGCGGGTTATCTGCTGTAGCGGAGCAGGCACACGCCTCCAAATTCAAGTTGGCGCCGCAACTGCCGCATAACCCACGACAATTCTCTTCACACAAGGGTCGCGTCGGAAGCGCCAGCAAGACTTGCTCCTTGATCAGGGGTGTAAGCTTGATTTCTTCGCCCGAATAATAACTCAATCCCAATTCGTCCCGTGTTAGCTCGCCGATCTTTTTATCGGATTTGCTTGGGTCAGGAGACAGCACAAACTCGAACTGCTTGCCCAAGGCGAATGTATATTGCCGCAAGCATCGGCTACAGTGTCCCTCGAAAGTCCCGTGCAACGACCCCTGGAAGAATAAATCAGCACCCGATCGATAGTAGGTAAGATCGATGTCCAGAAAGGCTGGAAAGTGAAAATCGCGAATTTGGCCTGGGGCATAGATCTCGTTTAAATCCTCAGTTTTTTCCGGAAATCTTAGTTCTTTAGGAGATTGAGTAACATCATCGACACGTATTATCATGGCAAAAAACCTACAACTCCGGTGATTTTATGAATATAGTCAAATTCCTCGGATGTCAAGCGAATAACGGCCGAACTGCGTGTAAAAGCGCATGATTATCGACTACTTCCGAGGCATTTTCGCCTTGGTCGCTGCTCGATCGACAGGCATCGCCGACCGGCGGATACAACGCAAATTTGCCGGCCCCCTCGCTTGAGTAATCAAGAGCTTTTTGCTAACGATTTGTTATTCGCGTCATGAACTTCCCTCTCCCGCTGCAAGAGCGATGGCGCGGCAAGCGCTACAATTCTTACAATCGCGCGCTGAAAGATCACTTCCAGGCGCGGGTTTACAAGATTGGCCTCAGAATGGATTTCACCTGCCCCAATCGTGACGGGACGGTTGCCATTGGAGGCTGCATTTATTGCAACAATGCCAGCCATACGCCGCAGCAATACCGCCCGCGCACCTCGGTCACGGAACAACTGGCGCAAGGCGCCGCTGCCATCCGCCGGCGTCACCGAGCCGAGAAGTTTATTGCTTACTTCCAAAGTTACACCAACACCTACGATTCGGTGACAAAGCTGGAGAAACTTTATCAGGAAGCGTTGGAGTTTCCCGGCGTCGTCGGTTTATCGATCGCCACGCGGCCCGATTGTTTGCCGGAAGATACTCTGGATCTCATTGCGGAGCTTTCACAAAACACCTATTTGTGGTTGGAAATCGGCTTGGAATCGATGCATGATCGGACTTTGCGCTGGGTCAATCGAGGACACGGGCTGCGAGAGTTCATCGAAGCCGTGGACCGCTGTAAAAAGCGCGGCCTTCGCGTCTGCAGCCATCTCATCCTCGGATTTCCCGGAGAGACTCGGGCCGAGATTCTCCAAACGCCGGCGTTGTTCAACCGCTTGGGAATCGACGGCGTTAAACTGCACAACCTTCACGTCATCAGAAACACCGCTTTGGAGAAATTGTACGGCCGTGGCAACTTCAAGCTCCATACCCGACAGGAATACGTCTCGCTTGTGGTCGATTTTATGGAGCTTTTAAATCCTGAAACCGTCATCCACCGCTTGACGGGAGAGACCTATCGCGCGATTACCGTTGCGCCTGAATGGTCGGTCAACAAAATCGGCGTCCTCAACGCGATCCAGAAAGAGCTTGCTGATAGAGACACCTGGCAGGGTCGTCGATATTCTGACCGGACCTTGGCCGCAGTCGGAGGATTCGCGGACCTGGGCGCGGAGGGAGTCCAACTTTGAACGGTCATATGGGGTTGATCCATTCGCTGCTTCCTGCCACCGTGGACGTGCACGTTCTGGTGCCCGAGGATCACCCGTCGGCCCGAAATTTAGGAACAGAGCGTTCAGGGTCGGGAAGCATCGTCGCTCCCGATGGCTATATTTTGACCGTCCACTATGTCGTCTCGGGGGCAAACTCGATTACCGTGACCCTCGCGGATGGCGAAGAATACACCGGCGAGATCGCCGCACAGGATCAGGAAACCGGGTTGGCATTGGTCAAGATTCCCGCCCGAGGCCTGCCGTTCTTGCGACCCGCGCCCCCGGACTCCGTTGCTCTCGGTCAACCGGCGGTGATCGTCGCCAGCAGCGGACAAACCGGACGCAGAGTCAGCGGCGGTTATATCACCTCGTTCGAATGCTACGATGGACACTGGGAATATATGCTTGAGAAGAGCATTCGTCTCACGGCGGTTAACCCGGGATTTGGCGGCGGGACTTTGGTCGATTTCAAAGGACAGCTTATCGGCATAGTCTCGTTAAATCTTACCGAGGTCGGGAAATTCTCGCTGGCAATACCTATCGATTACTATCTACGATATGAGCAAGAGCTCAAGCAGTATGGACGAGTGCGCAGCCGTCCCCCGCGCCCCTGGTTGGGTTTTTATCCGCAGCATATGGCCGGTCACGTGATCGTCGGAGGGGTTGTTCCGGGCGGACCCGCGGATCAATTTGGTCTTAAAGAGGGCGACATTATCGTCAGCGTGGAAAAAACAGAAATCCGCTCGCGTCCGGAACTCTACCAGGAGATCTGGAAGAAGCGGCCGGGCGAGCGGATCTCTTTTCGAATTCTTAGAAGCGAATCTTCTTTGGACCTCGAGGTCGTAGGCGGTGATCGCTCGGAGCGATACCGCCGTTAATCGTCTCCACCACCCTTTTTAATTGCACCTTTTCCCGTCACCTTGATCGCGATAGCGGGCGTATAGGCGCCCGGTTCGTAATTGATCAACGCTTTGTCGGTTTCTTGAAGATCTCGAAGCTTGACTTTATTGCCGCCCTTTTCGATGTTCGTTTTTTCGTCAACCCCGACAACCTCTTGGCGGACTTTGCCCTTGCGTTCCATTTGGAAAGTGATGGTCCGCTGTCCCACGCTACTGATGACCCCTTCCACCTCGACGGCCTTTTTCTTCGCGGCTTTGGTCTCTCCTTTGCTCGGTTGCTCTTTTTTTCCGGCGGCCGGCGCCTGCGACGTTTTTGCCTGCGGCGCCTTTGACGGTTCCTGAACCGAACTACAAGCTAACGCAAATGCGGCGATCACACTGGTGCAGATCGGCCACGCCAAAGTTCTTGCTGACGCTTCCATTCTCTTTCCTCCTTAATTCCGCTTTGAGTCGTGAACTACGACGATTGAAGATTCCGCATAAATTTCTATACCTTAAACCACACTTGAGTTTTGGTTGTCAAGGTGACAGTGGCTAGTTTGAATACTACAAGCTGATGTGCGAGAGCTTTGGCGATGCTTCGCTGCGGCCAGACTGTATGAAAACTAGCCGACCACCCTTCGACCATGCTCAGGGCGATCGGCTAACTATCGGAAATCGCAATCATTGACCGTTCGTGCTGAGCCTAGTCGAAGCACAAATCGAGGGTTTTCACACAGTCTGGCGGCTCAGCATGACATTTGCGACACTGTTCATCCTGAAAGGCAAGTGAAGGATCTTGCAACGATTTGAATCGGATTTCAAAAGTCCCGGCGTAAGATTAGCAATCTCGCGTATGAGGAAACGGCTGTGAACAAGAAGAACACGTGCTCCTACCGGGTCATTTACGGTGATACCGATCAAATGGGCATAGTCTATTATGCCAACTATCTCCGCTGGTTTGAAAAGGGCCGTTCGGAGTTATTGCGCCGGATCGGCTTACCCTACGCCGAGATTGAGCGGGAAGGCTTCCACTTCCCCGTCATCGAGGTCACCTGCCGATATCACAAGCCGGCGCGCTACGATGATACGGTCATCATCGAGACCGAATTGGCCGTGATCAGTCGGGCCACGTTGTCCTTCAATTACAAAATCTACAAGGACAATGAGAAGGGTCCAGTTGCAGAGGGCTCAACCAGGCACGGCTGCGTCAACGCGAGCGGGCGCCTCGTCCGCATCCCCAACCACCTGGCGCAACGGTTCAAGGAGAAGTAAGTTCAAATAGTTCCGACCGTTCCAATTGTTAACACGGTTGAAGCGGTTTAAACATTTCGGGTTCCTGGTCGTTTGGAGTGAATAGGAAGCGGATTGCGCATAACTAGGCTCCGTTCGCCCTGAGGCTCTCGAAGGGTGACCGGGGACCCGTTACCCAAGCTAAAACCGGAAGACCAGATTTCCTAGACGTTTTGAACCGTTTGAACTGTTTGAACGGCTGGAACTATTCCTCGCGAAGCGGGGAACTGGCTTCGGCAATCGCTTCCGCAATCTCACTCCTCACTTCAGCATCCCCTTCAACAGACAGCCGTCGCTGTAAGGCTGCGAGCGCCTCCCGAGATCCGATCCGCCCGAGCGCCCAGGCGCAATGACCTCGCACCAACGGTTCTTCATCCTCGAGCGCGCCGATGAGATCCGGCACGGCTTCACGGCTGCGTAAATTGCCGAGCGCGACGGCGACGTTGCGCAGAAATCCGCGGCGCTTCGCGCGAAGGATGGGGCTGGTTCGGAAGCGGTCACGAAATTCGGCTGCTGTCATTGAAAGAAACGGTATGAGCGCCGGCGCATACAGCCCCTGCTTGGGCGCGAAGGCTGGTTCTTGACTTGGCATCGCCTTCACATTGTAGGGACACACCTCCTGGCAGATATCGCAGCCGAAAATGTGGTTGCCGATGAGAGGGCGCAGGTGGCGAGGGATCCAGCCCTTGAGCTCGATTGTAAGGTAAGAAATGCACCGGCGAGCGTCCAGCACGTAAGGACCGACAAAGGCGGCCGTTGGACAGGCCTTAATGCAAAGGTCACAACTTCCGCAGCGATCCCGGATGGGCCGGTCGTATTCCAGCGGAACGCTGAGAAACAATTCTCCCAAAAAAAACCATGATCCGTTTCGTGGGGAAATGAGATGCGTGTTTTTCCCTATCCACCCGATTCCCGCGCTACCGGCAAAGTCCCGCTCCAGCACCGGACCCGAGTCCACAAACGGTCGACCCTCGATTGGCTCCTCACACAAATTGCGAATTATCTCCAGGAGAGCCTCTAGTCTTTGCTTGACGACATTGTGATAGTCATCGCCCCAAGCATATCGGGAAATCCATCCGGCCGTTTTTCCCTCCGGCTTCGGCCTCGGAAGCGGCGTGTAATAGTTCATCCCCACCGAGACCACGGACACTGCCCAGGGAACGAGATCATGAGGATTTCGGCGCAGCGCTTCGGTTCTCCCCATGTAGCCCAGCTCACCGGCTAATCCGTCACCAAGCCACTCGGCAAAGGACTCGCCATGCGTTGGAATTTTGACGGGAGAGAGGCCGACCAGGTCAAACCCGAGGCGCTGGCCCGCTTCCTTGATTCGCAGAGATAAAGCGGCTTGGTTACGAGTCGAACTCATAGCACGACTTGAATCACCGGAGTGCCGTGAGGTTGGAATTTCCGCGCGAGCAAAGCGAGTGCTGGGCTAATGATAGGAACTGTTGCCGCGCGGTTCGTCGTCGTCCGCATCCAGCAAGGGACGGCGACCCTCATAGCCGTCCTCAACCCGATGCCAATAGGTAACGCTGGCTTCACCATACTGCCAGCAGAGAAAAACCACTTCCGATCCGAGCATACAGGGGAAATCCAGCAAACCCTGCTCCACGCCTTTGCACATGCAGCCGTAGCTATGAATCTCCTCCACGAGGCCCTTGATCTGCCCGATGAAATGGGCAATTTCGCTGTTTTCCTGCAGCCGGTTCATCAGTTGGGGGGTGTCGGGATCGAGGCGCTGGTCGCGAATCACGGTTTCTGTCTTCGCTTTAAGACGACGCAGAGTCTCGAGAATGCTTTCGACCAGCGGGCGCAATGTCGGCAGCAGCGCGTTGGCTTCGTCCACGGTAAATAGGCGAGGATAGGCGGCGTTGGTTTCCATCGGCAACTCTGTTGAATCTAAACTTCCATCCCTGCCCGCAGCTCGCGCAACAAAGCTATGTTGTCAGAGTGGCCGGTCATGTGCGCCGTGATCTTCCCCCGAACGGGCTTTCCCAGAAGATAGAAGTCGCCCATGATATCCAAGATTTTGTGACGGGCCAATTCGTCCGGGAACCGCAGCTCGGTGTTGATAATCTTTTCGTCGCCGATCAAAATGCAATTGTTGAGCTTTCCCCCATTGGCCAATCCGCTCTTCTGAAGTTTCTCCATGTCCTTCAGAAAGCCAAAAGTCCTTGCCGGCGCGATCTCCTCCTTGAAAGACTCCGCACCTTTATGGATATATGTATATTCCTGAGTGCCGGCCGGCTCTGGATATTTTAACAAGTATCGCACCGAGAAAACGTCCGCGGGCTCAACGCCGATCGATTCTCCGCCGTCGGCGGCGATCCGATAAGGTCGGTCGACGACGATCTCGCTCAACGGCTCGTCTTGTTCCTGAATCCCAGCCTCCTCGATCAATTGACAAAATTCGACGGCGGAACCATCCAAGATCGGCACTTCTCCCTGCACCTTGACCAAAACGTTGGAGATGCCATAGCCGTGTAACACGGCCAGAAAATGCTCTACGGTTCCCACTGTAAACCCTTTACTTCGAAGTGAAGTCGCGTATCCCGTCGATCCGACGTAATCAACATGAGCCGGCACCCTCACGTCTCCGGAAATACCCGTAAATAATATCCCGCTGTTGGGCGGAAGCGGATGGAGGACGAGGCCCGTCTTGATCCCGGAGTGAAGTCCCTGCCCCGAAATGACCACGCTTTTGCGCAGCGTCTTTTGCCTGACGAGTTTCGGGGGATTGCCGAGCTTTTGCGGCAGGGCGCCGCCTTTTGTCTTGCCCTTTTTTCGGGACCCGTTGCCATTCTTCGCTTTAGTTTTGGAGACCGGCAGCTCCCCGAGGGCGCGTTGCACGGTGGACAGTAACGCATCCAATGACAGCGGCTTTTCGATAAAATCGAACGCGCCGTGTTTAGTCGCGGTAACAGCCGTGTGAATGTTGCCATGCCCGGAAATCATCACGACATTGATATCAGGCTCTTTGCTCTTGATCTCCTTGAGCAAACCGATCCCGTCGATCTGAGGCATCCAGATATCCAAAAGCACCAGCGCCGGCTGCTCTTTCCGGATCAATTCCAGCACGCGCGTTCCATCCGCGGTATCCACCACGCGGTAGCCTTCGTCGCTCAACACCTCCCGCACCGACTCGCGAACGCCGTCTTCGTCATCAACAATCAAAATCGTATTGCGTAACGTTTGTTCTTTCACCGCGCCTCTCTATGAATGCGCCGCGTTTGGAGCATGGTCCCCCAGCGCGAGCTGTTCCCGCACCGGGAATTCCATCGTAATCTTCGTGCCACGCGGCTCGTTCGGCCGGATTCGGATGTACCCCCGATGGTCATCGATGATCTGTTTGACGATCGTCAGTCCCAAACCCGTTCCGTTTTTCTTCGTCGAAAAATCGGGCTCGAAGATTCTGTCCCGCACTTCAGGCGCCAATCCGCAGCCGTTATCCGCGACTTCCAGACAGACGACTTCGCGCGCTGTGTCATACGCGGTGCTGATTTGGATTTCTCCGCGTACGTCGACCGCCGCCACGGCGTTGTCCAGGAGATTGATCAGCGCTCGCTTGATCTGCTCGCGATCCAACCCCAGCGGCGGGATCACCGCCTGGCGAAATTGAAAATGAATTTCGTTGTGGCCTTCTTTGAACAGAAAGAGCGCCTCCTGCACGATCTCGTTGAGATCGTTGGTCGATAACTGCGCCGACGGAAGCCGGGCGAATTCGGAAAATTCATTGACAAGATTTTTAAGCTCGACCACCTGTTGAATGATCGTTGACGTGCATTTGTCGAATATCGCTCCGTTCCCCTCAATCATGTTAGCATACCGCTTTCTGAGCCGCTCCGCGGAAAGCTGAATCGGAGTAAGCGGATTCTTGATCTCGTGGGCGATGCGCCGAGCTACTTCGCGCCACGCTTCCATTCTCTGGACTTTTTGGATTTGTGTAATGTCTTCGAGAAAGATCATCAAACCCAAAATCTGGTCTTCGTCATCGAGCAGAGTTGCAGCAGCCACGAAGACCGTAAGAACCTGATCGGGCAGCGGGATTTTGATCTCTCGCTCCACGCTCTCTTGAACCTTGACGCTTTCGATGATGTCACCCAGGACCTGCAAGGGCTCGCGCTTAAAAACTTCCTCATAGCCCCTTCCGAGAACCGCCTCCGCTTTGACCGCCAGCATCTGCTCGGCGGCCTTGTTCCACGTGGTGACTTTCCCTGACGGATCAACCGCGATGACTCCGGCCGTGATATTGGCCAGCAGTGTTTCCATGAAGCGCCCTCGCCGCTCCAGCTCGACGTTGATCTGCTTTAAGTCCCGGGTCATCTGGTTGAAGGACTCCACAAGAACTCCGATCTCATCATCCCCGGCAACTTCAATTTGATGCTCCAGGTTCCCGTGCGCTACCTCATGGGTACCTTCGGCGAGTTTCTGGATCGGCACAGTGATGCCTTTAGAAAGGTAGAGACCAAACCACGTCGCGGCGAAGATGATCACCAGGGTAACGAGAAGAAGCGTCAGGATGTAACTGTTCTTGATCGGGGTCTTGAGGATGGTCTGGTGCTTGTATTGCTCGTATGATCGAGAGATCTGTAAGGCTTTTTTCGTAATGCTCTTCGGGACGTAATAATCGACCACGACTGCGCCGACAATTCTCTTGTCGCTCGAGTGAATCGGGACGCCGCCGCGAATAAGCTCCCCTTCCCCGAAAGCCTGGGTCCGGGTCACCGCGAGCCCGCGGAACACACGATTGAGGAAATCATCCTCCGCCTGGACCGTGACCCCGGTCGGCACCTGATCGTTGAAGGCGACCACCAGAACCCGGCGGTCGACGGAGAACAACTCCACCGTACCCAAATTGTATTCCCGCTGTTTGCTCTGGACGAACTCCTTTAGCTCTGCCAAACGCCGGGACTCGAAGAGGCCTTCCTGAGTGATCTTCTGACTCAACTGGCGCGCATAGAAAAGCGCATTGTTTGCCGAATTTTGATAATAGGTTTGCCCGATCTCTAAAGAGCCCTGAAGCGCGTTTTCCACCTGAACATCGAACCACCGGTCAAACGAACGGGTAACGAAGCCGCCCGCGATGACAAAAAGCAATAATGTCGGAACCAAGGACAGCGCGACAAATGCCAGGACCAGCCGAACCCGGAGACGCGAACCGAGAATGCGCCTTTTGCGCTCGAAGACAAGCTTCACCAGGTTTCGGACAACCAGGAAGACCAAAAGAATCAAGAGGATTATGTTGACGTTAATCAGAACGAAGAAGGCAATGTTGTTGCCCAAAGAATATTCGGGGGACACCTCGGGGAGTTGGACTTCGATAAACGCAAACGCGAAAACCATCAGCGTAGTGATGAGAATTACCAGCCACTCGCGCCTTCTACGCTTGGCCTCTTCCAAGTTGAGGCTTTTCTCGGTTGGCCTCGTGGCCTCTGACGTTTGCATCCCGTACCCGTCTAACCAGTCAATATATCTTAAAAAATCTTACCTTCTCAGAAAATAAAGGACAAGCGAAATAATGACGCTGATAACCAAAGAGGTCATCAACGGGAAATAGAAGGTAAAACGCTCTCTTTGAATATAAATATCTCCCGGCAGGTATCCAAGCCACGGGATTTTTCCGCCAAACACGAAGATCAACCCCAGGATGACAAGCCCAATACCGAGGAATATTAGAGTCTTGCCCAATGCGTCCATCTCGAAATCGGAGAGTTCAAGTCCTTCAACCGCTCCGCTCTGTTTCCGCCGAAGGACGGATCCGTCCGAAGCCCTGTGGCGGACAATCCGTCAAACCGTTTGAACGGCTGAAACGGTTTGAACTGTTTGGCAATCTGTCGCTCCCCACGTACCGCGTTGAATCAAAAGAGACTGGGTTGCTTCTTTAACGTGCCACTCTCTCGGACTCCAGGCTTTCGGCCAAAGTGCTCGTAGGCCAAAACGGTTGCCAGCCGGCCGCGCGGGGTACGCTGCAGAAACCCCCCTTGGATGAGGAACGGCTCGTAAACGTCTTCGATGGTATCCTTCTCTTCGCCAATGGCGGCCGCCAATGTTTCGACGCCCACCGGGCCGCCGGAAAATTTATCAATCATGGTTAGCAGGAGCATTGTGTCCATTTTATCGAGACCCTTCGGATCGATCTCGAGCATCCGCAGCGCCTCATCCGTAACGCTTTTGGTGATTCTACCGCCGGCTTTCACCTGAGCAAAGTCGCGTACCCGGCGCAGCAGCCGGTTCGCGATCCGCGGAGTGCCGCGAGAGCGGTGCGCGATCTCGGCTATTCCCGCTTCCTCGGCCGCCACTCCTAGAATAGCCGCGGACCGTTTGAGTATCTGGGTCAGCGCCTCCGGTGAGTAGAAATCAAGTCGAAAGATGACGCCAAAGCGATCTCTTAACGGCGAGGTCAAAAGCCCCGACCTTGTTGTCGCGCCTATCAACGTGAACGGCTTCAAAGGCAGCTTCATGGATCTGGCCGCTGGACCCTGCCCAATCATGATATCGATCTGGTAATCCTCCATGGCTGGATAGAGCACCTCTTCCACGATGTGGTTGAGCCGGTGAATCTCATCGATAAAAAGGATATCCCCCTCCTCCAGATTCGTGAGGATGGCCGCGAGATCACCGGGGCGCTCCACCACCGGTCCGGACGTGGCCTTGATGTTGACGCCCATTTCCCGCGCGATGATGTACGCTAGAGAGGTTTTGCCCAATCCCGGCGGCCCGTGAAACAGAATGTGGTCCAACACGTCGTTGCGCCCGCGCGCGGCGGCGATGGCCACCCTCAGGTTCTCTTTAACCTGCGCTTGGCCGACGTAATCGTCGAAACCCCGGGGACGAAGATTCGCCTCGTAGTTAAGATCGTCCTCGGTCCGTGCCAAGGTTAGCGATCGTGCATCCATAGCCCCGTCTACTTTATCAATCCGTCGCGCCATATGCAGTTTAACGACCCGTCCGGCGCAGGGATGCTTTGATCACTTCTTCCAAACTTTGCTTTCCGGCCTGGATCGCATCCCGAACGTTTTTCTCCACCTCTGCCTTGCGATACCCAAGATTGACAAGGGCCGAAACGGCGTCCTGCATAAGCTGGTTGCCGTTGTGGCTGGCAATCGGCGGCGAGTCCTCCAATTGCACGACCGCAAACTTGTCGCGCAGCTCCACGATCATTCGTTCGGCCAATTTTCTTCCCACGCCCGGAATCGATAAAAGTCGCAGTTGATCGCTCTCTTTGATCGCGCGGCCCAACTCGTCGGCCGGAATTCCAGAAAGAATATTCACCGCCAGCTTCGGCCCGATTCCCGCCACGCTGTTGAGGAGCAAAAAGACCTGCTTTTCTTCCGCTTCATGAAAACCAAACAACTGAAGCGCGTCTTCCCGAAGATGAGTATGAATGTAAAGGCTCACCGAGCCGCCGACTTCCGGCAGCCGGTAAAACACGTTGAGCGGAATGAAAACTTGGTATCCGACACCGCCGACGTCGACAATCACTTCGCCGGGCACTTTGTGCGCGAGAATGCCGCTGATCTGTGCAATCACGGTGAACCTTGATCAACCGGCTGTTGAAAAAAGCCCATCTGCTTTGTTGCGCCCGCACCCGGGACTTTTTGACCAGCCTGTAAAAGAAAGTTTTTCAGCATTCTTTTCGAATCTCGAGTTTAGGGTTTCGAGCTCGACGGGCAATGCCGGAAACTCATAATGACCGCCGGCGGCGCCCTTCGATGGACGGCTTCGGCATAGCTTCCAACAGGCGCGAGCGAAACGAGTCACCATGCAAGTGACAGATCGCCGCCGCCAGGGCGTCGGCCGCATCAGCGGCCGGTTTTGCCGGAATACGCAGCAGTGAAGCGACCATCATCTGCACTTGTTCCTTGGTTGCTTGCCCGTATCCAACCACCGCCATTTTGATCTCAGCAGCGCTGTATTCGTGAACGACTGTTTGGTTTTGAGCCGCGGCCAGCAGCGCCACCCCCCGGGCCTGACCCAGTTTGAGCGCGCTCTGCGCGTTGCGCGCAAAAAACACTCTCTCCAGGCTAATTCCATCGGGCCTGTAAGCCGCCAAGGCTTCGTCAATCCCTTGGTAAATACTTTTCAGCCGGGCGCTCTGACCAACCGCTGCGCTGGAATGGATCGTGCCGTGCGCGACATGCCTCAAAGAGCTCCCGACCGCCTCCACGACTCCCCACCCCGTGACGATCGAACCGGGGTCGATGCCGAGAATTCTTCGAGGACTTGATGAGACGTTATTGGCGCCTCGCCGTGAAGCCAAGCCCATCAGCTTGCTTTTTCGAGGTACTCGCTCGGGATATCGAAATTGGCTGAGACGCTTTGCACGTCATCGTGGTCTTCAAGTTCTTCCGTCAGCTTGAGGATAGCCTCGACATGTTTTCCGTCGACGGTCACGGTGTTCTTCGGAACCATCGTAACTTGAGCACTGGTGGTCGGAATCTTTTCTTTCTCCAGTCGTTCCTTGACCTTTTCGAAGTCTTCCGGCTGAGTCACGACTTCGAAGACGCCCTCATCGACTATCACGTCCTCCGCGCCCACATCCAGCACGAGACCTACCAGTCGATCTTCGTCGACCTGAGAGCTCTCAATTGTAATCAGCCCCTTTTTATCGAACATCCACGCAACGCAACCGGTCTCGCCCAAATTTCCGCCATGCTTGGAAAACAGGCGTCGAATCTCGGACACAGTACGGTTCTTGTTGTCGGTGAGCACTTGAGCCAGAATCGCCGCGCCGCCCGGTCCGTATCCCTCGTACTGGATCTCCTCGTAGGAAACACCTTCCAACTCGCCGGCGCCCTTTTTGATTGCGCGATCAATGTTCTCGCCGGGCATGCTGCTCGCTCGCGCCGCCGCCACAGCCGTGCGCAAGCGCGGGTTGGCATTAATGTCGCCGCCCCCCCTGCGCGCCGCGACGGTGATTTCTTTGATGAGCTTGGTAAAAAGTTTCCCTCTTTTGGCGTCTTTGGCGGCCTTTTTATGCTTGATGGTACTCCACTTCGAATGACCGGACATGACAATTTCTCCCTGGATGGGTTATTTCAAACTAGCACAAACCCCCCTCGCCGTAAACGGCTTGCCTAACCGCGACATTTGGTTTGACGGCCAGGGAAAAAACACGTAGAGTACCGCAGGTCTTAAATCGGTCGAAAAGGAACAACTCGGTATAACAACCCATCGACCTCCCTTTGCGAAGCGACTCCTAGACAAGACGGTTCAGGGCTTTTAAGCTTCTTCTGAGTATAGCCCAAAGTTAAGGTGTAGGAACATGTATCTTTGCCGGGAGATAGGAGCATAATGAATCCATACTTAACGCAGTTTGCAGCCTTTGTCTTGGTTTTCTTGTACTCCAGTTTCTTTGAGTGGACTCTGCACAAGTATTTGATGCATCAACCCCGCTGGCAATATCCGTTTCGCGCCCATGCCCTGGTTCATCATGGTCTGTTTCGCACCGGAGCAGGTTATTTTCTCTCCGATCCCGATCATTTGCGCAAAGTTCGCTTTGCCTGGTGGAACGCGCCGCTGATTCTGATCCTGCACACACCGGCGATTTTGTTCGTTGAACATCTGCTCGGCCTGAGCCTGCTGTTCGGCGCCCTATCCGCGATGGGCCTGTATTATTTTCTTTACGAGTATCTCCACTATTGCATGCACGTCCCGAAAGGGCGTTGGTTCGAAACTACCCGCTGGTTCGGCTGGCTGGACTCCCATCATCACATGCATCATAAGCGCCACTTCAATAACTTGAACGTAGTGCTGCCGCTGGCCGATATACTCTTCCGCACGCTCATTCCGGCGCAACGACGGGTCAGGGTTCCCGATCGCGGCAGAGGCGCCTTACGGGTTAAGATGGTCCTGTCATAATCCGCTACCTTAACGATTTGTTATCGAATTTCCTTCCGGTATAATCACCTCTCGATGGCGCAAAAAGAACCGTTGGGATTTTGCCGGGAGGCATTACTATCGCCCCGCGCGGGATTCCAAACGCTGCTGATTCTGCCGGTTCTCTTTGTCGCGGCGTGTTCCGTGCCGCCATCTCGAGTTCGAGTCTCCCCGCCGGTGGAAGGACGCGCCATGCAAACCGGCATTGCCTCGTGGTACGGCCCGGGATTTCACGGCCAAGCGACCGCCAGCGGCGCAATTTACAATCAGAATGATCTGACCGCGGCGCACCAGACCCTGCCTCTCGGCACGCGGGTGATGGTGACCGGTCTCAACGACGGCCGCTCGGTCGAAGTTACGATCAACGATCGGGGCCCTTTTGCCAAAGGCAGAATTATCGATCTCTCCTACGCCGCCGCCCAATCGATCGGCATGATCGGCCCAGGCACCGCCCCGGTCCGGGTCGAAGTTATCGATAGTGGACCGTATAAGATTCGAACCATCCGTGAATCGCTGGATTACACGCTTCAACTAGGCTCGTTCTCGAAGATGGAGAATGCCCGGCAGCTACGTGACCGGCTCGCGCAATCGTTCGCGGAAGTTTCCGTGGTTCCACTCCCGCTTAAAGAAACCACCTATTATCGAGTCCAGATCGGCACGTTTTCGACTCGCGCAGCGGCGGAAAAACACGCCCGCCAGGTAGCTCGGCTAGGTTTCCCAATCATCATCATGGAGAAATAGGCGGTCGTCTCAAGCTGCCAGGCCCGGATTAGGTTTAGGTCGAGACGTGTCCTCTCAATCTTGGCCTTAACCTCGGCCTCGCTGGGGTCCGCTCGACGCAGAGACTGCGTCGCAATCCCGTTCATGGTTCGTAATTTAAGTATTTACCGCTCGCCCTGAGCTTGGTCGAAGGGTGAGCCGATCATTGCGACACAGTCTCGCAGCGGGAGGCCCGATTCAGTCACCCTTGAGGAGCCGATAACGGCTTCCCTCTCTTTTAACTCGACCTTCTTTGATCAGCTTCTCTAAATGCGCCTGTACTGAAAACTCGGCAACATGCTTAAGCGGCGCCGAGACGTCGATGTAAATCAACTCGGTGATGGCGCCTATTGACTCGCGCCCCTTTCTCAGTCCATCCAGCACCTGCCGTTCACGCATCAATCGGTGCTCGATGTATTCTTTGACCTTCGCTTCCGGTTTCCCGACCAGCGGTCCATGGCCTGGCAGGATCAGATCGATGTTGAATTCGAGCAAGCGCTCCAGCGAGCGCATATAGTCGGCCATGTTGCCGTCGGGCGGTCGGATCACCGCTGTTCCATACCCCAGAATATGATCGCCGCTGAAGAGCACCTGATCGCCTGATTCGTAAAAGCAGCAGTGGCCCGATTCGTGGCCGGGGGTGTGCAGAACCTGCAACTCGCCTGCTCCGTATGAGATCCGCTCCCCGTCGCCGTACTGAAAATCCTCGCCCCCCAGGTATCCCGCCCGCGAGCGATGAATGCCGATCTTGGCGCCCGACCGTTTTTTCAGCGCCAGCGCGCCACCGCAGTGATCGCTGTGGATGTGGGTGAGAAGAATCTTGTCGATTCTTTTAGCCCCCATCGCCTCCGCCTGCTCGATGATTCCGTCCAGGTTGGAGTTCGAGCTCAGGGCTACGTCGATAACGACGACGCTGTCCCGTCCGACGACGTACTGGTTGGTTCCCTGCAGGGTCATAATGCCGGGATTGTCCGCCGTATGGTGACGGATGTTCGCGGGTGTTGTCATTGTCGGATTTTCGGCGGCTTCGAGCTCGCGATGCAATGCTCGGCTGTCACCGAAGAGAAAGGCCAGCGACATGTTACCGACTATCGCCAGCGCTTCCCTTCTCGTCATTGCGTGATCGAAACCGAGATAAGCGTAGCAGGTTGCTTAAATGCCGCTAGTCTTGCAGCAACTGCCGCAGCACGTATTCTAAAATCCCGCCGTGACGGTAATATTCGAGCTCCGCCGGGGTATCGATGCGGCAAGTAACCGTGAACTCGTTCACCTTCCCGTCATCGCTTGTCGCCTTTACAGTCAGATCCTGTCTCAACTTCAGTCCGGCCGAGATGTCGACGATGTCGAACTTTTCGAAACCTGTAAGCCCGAGAGATTGAAGCTTCTCGCCGGTCTTGAACTGCAGGGGAACGATGCCCATGCCGATCAGATTGCTCCGATGTATGCGCTCGAAGCTCTCCGCAATCGCCGCTTTGATTCCGAGGAGCCGCGGTCCTTTGGCGGCCCAGTCGCGCGACGAGCCGGTGCCGTACTCCTTGCCGGCGATCACGATCAGCGGCATGCCTTCCTTTTGATACTGCATGGCGGCATCGTAGATCGACATCTGCTTCTTGTCGGGCAGATGCACGGTCACTCCGCCTTCGGTGCCGGGAGCGAGCATGTTCTTCAGGCGCACATTGGCGAAAGTCCCGCGCACCATGACTTCATGATTGCCGCGGCGCGCGCCGTACTGGTTGAAATCTTTCAGCAACACGTCATTCTGCGTGAGATAGCGCGCCGCCGGACCGTTCTTCTCAATCGATCCCGCCGGCGAGATATGGTCGGTGGTGACGGAATCGCCAAGCAACGCCAGCACGCGAGCCCCCTTTATCTCCTTGGGCTCGGTTGGGGTCCTCGACATCCCCTCAAAGTAAGGGGCAAGGCGCACGTACGTCGATTGGTTGTCCCAAGCGAAGATTTCGCCCTCGGGAACGGGCATCATTTTCCAACGCTCGTCGCCCTCGGTCGCTTGGCTGTACTCTTGCCTGAACATCTCCGGCTTTACCGACTTGCGCATAACCTCCTGGATTTCCTGCGGGGCGGGCCAAATATCACGCAGATACACGGGATTTCCCTGCGCATCGTTGCCGAGCGCTTCCTTATATAAGTCCACATCCATGCTCCCGGCCAGCGCGTATGCTACAACCAGCGGCGGAGACGCGAGATAATTAGCGCGCACATGGGCGTGGATGCGGCCTTCGAAGTTTCGGTTGCCGGACAATACCGCGGCCGCCACCAGATCGCCCTCCTGAATGGCGTTGGCAACAGGCTCGGGGAGCGGCCCGCTGTTGCCGATGCAGGTCGTGCACCCGTAACCCACAAGGTGAAATCCTAGCTTTTCCAAGTAGGGAAGCAGTCCGCTGTCCTTCAGGTATTCGGTCACAACCTTCGAACCCGGCGCCAAACTGGTTTTAACCCAGGGCTTTCTCTGCAACCCCTTTTCAACGGCTTTTTTCGCCAGCAGTCCGGCGCCGATCAGCACCGATGGGTTCGAGGTATTCGTGCAGCTCGTTATGGCGGAAATAACCACTGAACCATGTTGCAGCTGGAACCGGTCGCCGTTCATTTGAACCGCCACTTTTTTTGCCGCATCGCCGCTCTTCAGCAACGACGGCAGGGCTTCTTTGAACGACTTCTTGCTTTCCGCCAGCGGGACGCGATCTTGCGGCCGCCGTGGACCGGCCAAGCTGGGAACTACTGTGGCCAGGTCGAGCTCGAGTGAATCTGTGAACATCGGGTCCGGCGAGGAATCCGTCCGGAACATTCCTTGTTCTTTCGCGTAAGCCTCGACCAATTTGATGATATCGGGATCGCGGCCGGTCAGCTCCAGGTATCTTAGCGTCTCGTCATCAATGGGAAAATAACCGATGGTCGCGCCATATTCCGGCGCCATGTTGCCGATCGTGGCGCGGTCGGCAAGACCTAAGCTCGAAAGCCCCGAGCCATAGAACTCGACGAATTTTTCCACGACGCCTTTCTTGCGCAGCATCTGCACGACTGTAAGCACGAGGTCGGTCGCGGTCGCCCCTTCGGGGAGTTTGCCGCGAAGCTTGAAACCAATAACATCGGGGATGAGCATGATGATGGGTTGCCCAAGCAAGGCCGCTTCGGCTTCGATCCCGCCCACTCCCCACCCGACCACGCCCAGGCCGTTGATCATCGGCGTATGCGAATCGGTCCCGACCACCGTATCCGGGTAGGCGAAAGTTGCGCCATTTTTCTTGGCTCGGAATACTACCGGCGCGAGGTATTCAAGGTTGACCTGATGGCAGATCCCGGTATCTGGCGGAATCAGGCGAAAATTGTCAAACGCCTTTTGTCCCCAGCGCAAGAACGCGTAGCGCTCGACGTTACGATCGAACTCGATTTGGGAATTCTTATGAAAAGCATCCGGCGTGCCGAAATAATCCACCTGCACCGAGTGATCAATCACCAGATCCACGGGCGCGAGCGGGTTGATCTTCTTGGGATCGCCGCCGAAGCGGTTCATCGCCTCGCGCATCGCGGCGAGATCCACCACGGCTGGCACCCCGGTAAGATCCTGCATTAAAACGCGCGCGGGCATGAAGGCGATTTCCTTGTCTTGCTTCGCTTTTGGATTCCAGTTCGCCAGCGCTTCGATGTCGCCCTTGTTCACATGATGGGTGTCTTCCTGCCGCAGCAAGTTCTCCAATAGAACCTTCAAAGAAACCGGCAAACCGGAAATATTCCTAAAACCGGCCTTTTCCAGCAGATCAAGTCGAAAGATATCGTAGCTTTCGTTCCCGACCCTCAGTGCTTTGCGGGTGCCGAAACTATCCGCGTACTGCTGTGCCATTGAGCGCTCCTTGTATTCTTACATATGCTATCGGTAGGTTTGTCCTATTTTGTAGCTAGCCGATGGAAATAAAGCAATCGACAGGCCGGTCAAAATGGTTTCAGCTGCGCGGCGCGTTACACAAAGGATGAATCATCCTTCATCCTTTTCTAACATGAGCCTTCGGCCTGGTAAGAGTGATTAACCTCCCTTGCCATACACCTTGTCGATAAAACCCTCTTTCTCGATCTCGCGGACGATGCTGTCGTCGATCAGACTGTCCACCGTCACCCTGGCTCCGGGACTTTGCTTCAACGCTTGATTGAGCTGGATTTTCATTCCCTCTCGAGTCGTATAGGGGACGCGCTCGAGGATTTTGACTGTCGAGGCGTACGAGCTGTCGAGATAGGCCTTGTTCGCCCCGCGGAGGTATTTGGCGACGATTTTTTGCGTGCCCTCCTGGTTGTTTTTGAAGAAATGCGCGGCTTCGATCAGAGCCATCACGGTTCTTTTCACAGTCGCTCGTCTTTTGGCCAGGAAACTTTTCGTCGTCACCGCGCAGATGAACGGCAAGGGATAGGGTTTTGGCAGATCGCCCATATCGGCCAGAATTCGGTGCGGTATGCCGCCGGGAATCAGGTGAACGTTTCCCGGAGGAGAGGGAAATCCGGCGATAACGCCGCGGCTAAAGCCCGCGGCCCGCTCGGAAGCGCCTCCGATCTGTAGGATCTTAACGTCTTCCATCGGCTTTAATCCCAAGCCCTTCAAGAGTTCCCGCGCCGCCACATCCGACGCGCTGCCGAAGCGGCTGATGCCGATCGATTTCCCCTTCAGATCTTCCGCGGATTTGACGCTGTCAAGCACAACCAGCTCGTAGGCAAGAGCATTGATGAAGCAGGCAACGCTAACCGTGTCCGCGCCGCGTACGGCGGCATTAGCAACGCCGCTTCCCGCGGCGTTTCCGACGTGTACGTCCTGGGCCATAATCGCGGCGATGCCGATGGTCGTGCTGCCTATATAAACGACCTCCGCGTCCAAGCCGTGTTTTTTGTAAAAGCCCGCATCGTAAGCGACGGTCCAAAGGGCATTGAGCGTGTCTGTCGAGCTATAGGAAATACGCGTCTTCTCCTGCGCATAAGCTCTCGTCCACGCGGCGAGGAATACGGATAGTGTAACAAGTGTAACAACAAAAAATAGCCGATAATTTCTCCGCCTTTGATTGCTCATGAAATCTCCTTTCAACTCCACCATCTTTAAATACTCTTAGGTCCCTGCTCCCTGCTCTTTGCGAGTTTAGTGACCGGGCATGGCGCCAGACTAACGCGTTTTCTCCAAGCTCGTCAACGCCAAGACGTTTTTTAAGGAACACGTTCTCACCAGTGGCTTTCGGCGGCCTGGCGAGAACAGGTTGTTTGAAGGGACCTAGTCTGATAGTGAATTTTTTTAAGAACAATGACGATTGTGGTCGAGAAATACTCGCCCAGCCAGTTGGACGCTGCGATATCGGTGCTGGCGGATGCGTTTGTGAGCAATCCGCTCCACGTTTCCGCCTTCGGCCCTCGGCGCACGGACCAGAACCGGCTCTTCTTCCGCATCGGCCTGCGGCGCATGTTCATCGGCCAGGCCTTCGTCGCGCTGATTGATAATCAACTTCGCGGCTACGTGCACTTTAACGAGTCTCCCTACTGCCTGCCCTCACCGGAAGATGTTCCAATCGCTGCAGCAACTGTGTTGAAGCCTCTAGGCGAGGCAATTCCCCAGGTCGTCAAGTGGTTCGCTAGGTGGTGTCATCTCGACCCCGAAGAACCTCATGTGCATCTCGGGCCGATCGGCGTCCATCCCGAGGCTCAGGGCCAGGGAATCGGCACTGCTCTAATGAATCGCTATATCGAGCACGTCAAACAGAGACAGACCGCGGCGTACCTCGAAACTGATCGGCCTGAGAACGTGGAGTTCTACAAAAAGTTCGGCTTCGTCATTCAGCGTGAAGAGCAACTCATCGGCACCCCGGTCTGGTATATGTGGCGCCCGCGGGATGCGTAGAAGGACTGCACGGACCGACTGCCAGGCTAGGTTCCTGCCTTCGCGGGCGAGTCCCTTCCGGCCGCGGTCAATAAGCCTCTACCGTCCTCGCCTCACGAGGAATTTCAAATCTCAGATTTCAGATCTGCCATAATCTGCCATTTGAGATTTGCAATCTGAGATCCCGAAGAGCAGGCTCGCCCGCTCGGCAGGGAAAAGCCGGAACGATACGAAAGCCGGCGCACTGAGACGCGATATTCTTAGTCTGGCGCTGGCGTATTGGCCGGACCTGGCCGGTATAGCGGCGACGTCGGCGGCAGCAAGGGTATCGGGAGATTACGTTCATTGCATGTTTGGATCAGCACCATAAGCATCGCAACCGAGCTTACGAGTATCGTAAGGGCCATAAAGGGGGTCCAGAAGGCGTTCCAGCGTTGGCGGCGCCGCTCCTCTTTTATCGCCTCCTCCGGAGTTTGAGGCTCCCGATGGTTCACAATCAAACTCTAGCAGATTTCTTTATGTCGCATAAGACACTGCTGATTTTCGACCGGAAAGTGGCCACAGCCCGCTTACCTTCAATCCCGGGCCGGTCCGATGAGAGGACGAATGCCGACCACGCTGAAAAAAAGCTCCTGGATGGAAACTTCGTGAGTAGTTCTGACCTCGCGAAAGGAGCGCGACAGCAGGAGATATAAAGAAAACCGGCAGAAGCACGAGAGAGTAAAAAGACTCAGCAGAGTATAACCGAAAAGCGGCGGCAGCCGGGAGCCAAGAAAGCCTCCCAGCGAAGAACCGAGAAAGATCGCCGCGCCGTTGATAACATTGAAATACGCGATGCAACGAACCCGCTTGTGCGGAGTGACGGCGTCGTAGATGAAATTTCCGCTGGAGAGCGTAACCCCGCTCCAGGCAAAGCCTCCCAAGATCTGAACCAGCATTAGGTAGGCGGGATGATGCGACACGAGCCAAAAACCCGGAATCAGCGCGGCAAAAAACGCGCTTAACCGGAGGATTCGCACGTTGCCGACTAGATCGGCGTGCTTGCCCCAGAGTGGTAAAGCGATGAGCGAGGTTAGCGAAGAGCAGACCTGAAGCGCCATATAAGTCAGGTAGTCCAACTGGAGATCGCGGAGCATGAAGACAGCAAAAAAGGGCGCCGACAAATAGGTGGCGAAATTCAAGCCAGCCGTGAAAATCACGAACTTCAGGAAATTGCTCTCTCTGAAGCGCGCCACGAACATGAGAAACGTGAAGTCGCTGGCCGGATCTGTTCTATGTGGAGGCTCGTCCATTCGGCTGATGAAATGAGCCGACATATAACGGGCCAAGGCGGCCAGAGAAAAAAGAATACAAAAACCCGCGCTGTACGAAATCTCTTGGAACCAATTCAGTATAAAGCCCGATCCGATGATGCTGCCGACCGTGACCGCGCCGACAAGTCTGTTGCGCCATCCGAAGTATCGCCCTCTCTTACTTGCCGGAATGTAGTCGCTCATCAAACTTCCCCAGGCTGGTCCGGCCAGGCCGCCGCAGAGCGCGGCCAGTATCAGAAGACCCAGAAACAGCTGGACCCGGTTTGGGATGTGCAACCAGGGGAGAAATCCGATGCACAGAATCAGCGACGCCTGAGAAAAGACCAAGCGCACCAACAATCGGAGCCTTCCGCCCACCCAGTAAACGACTCGAACGGCGAAGAACTGGGACAGCGAAGAGAAGAGGTTCGGAAGGGCGCTGATCAAACCGATCTGTTGAACTGTGGCGCCCAAGAACAGAGCCAGAGGAGTCGCGTAATGATCGGTGATACCGGACATCACCGCCGCAAAAACACCGTCTTTAACTGAGGAGCGGAGGCTCTCTCGAACTTTGGTTTTCCTCATGGCCGCGCGGAAAAGAAAAAATTGTGAGGTATTTTCGTCCGGATTACCATTGCTTGTTTCAGAAACCGTGTCCGGCTGCTTTTGATCTTCAAAAATTGATGATTGTGTCGTCAAATACTCAGCCGAGCGCTGCTTCGGGTAAACTCACGACAAACCCTGAGCCGATCGAAGAGTGACCGGCTGCCCTTCATCGAGACCCTTCCATTGAATTGTCCAACTACAAGGCAATGCAACGCCTCAAGCAAGTGGCGAGCAAAAAATCGGCTCGAGCGCGAGAACAATCAAGGCGAACCGCTCGTCTAAAGAATCAACTGCACCTGAAATGCGGATGCCGGATGTTGAATAAGCGTTCCACTGACGGGACAAATCCTACACTTAGGACGCGGGATGAGGGCGAGGTTGACGAACTTTTCCTTTGTTTCTGCAGAATGGAACAGAAATTGCTCAACTGATGCCCGTTTTACGCCACGCGACCGCTTGTATTTATTATCATGATTCACCTGTTCCTGCTTGTTCTTTTGTTTGTACCGCAGAAGGTTCTCGCCAACGGTCCTTTCGACTATCCGCAAGTCGTTGCCACAGCGAGAAAATTGGCGGCCGCCGCGTACGCGCCGCCGCAAAAGGTACCGGATTTTCTCCGCAAGATTAGTTACGACGCGTTTCGCGATATTCGCTTCAAACCCGAGCGGACTCTTTGGGCAGACGAGAATAGCCGCTTTGGCATCCAGCTGATCCACCCGGGTCTGTACTTCACGAATTCCGTCGCAATTAACGTATACGACTCCAAAGGCGTTCATCGGGTCCCTTTCTCAACGGACTTGTTTACCTATGGACGGAACACATTCAAAGAAAATATCCGGCCCAACCTGGGTTTTGCGGGGTTCCGGTTGACTTACCCTCTTAATCATCCAAAACAGCAGAATCATGTGCTCGTTTTTGCTGGAGCAAGTTATTTCCGCGGCGTGGCGCGAAAGCAAGTGTTCGGCCTCTCGGCGCGCGGTCTAGCGATTGATACCGGTCTTCCCTCCGGTGAAGAATTTCCCTATTTCAAAGAATTTTGGCTGGAGAAACCCGGGCCGAATGCTCGCGTAATAAGAATACTTGCATTATTGGACAGCGAGAGCGTCACGGGAGCCTATCGCTTCGACATTCATCCGGGCGACCAGACGATCGCTGAAGTCTCAGCCACCCTTTTTGAGCGCAAGCGACCCAAGATGCTAGGGATCGCTCCTCTGACCAGCATGTTTTTTTATGATGAAACCAAGTCGCGCCCCGCGGGGAATTGGCGCCCTGAAGTGCACGACTCCGATGGACTCTTGATCGCTGCCGCATCCGGCGAATGGCTCTGGCGGCCATTGGCAAACCCCGACAAGCTCTTAATCAACTCATTCGAAGTGGACGGCTTGCGCGGTTTCGGTCTGCTCCAGCGCGACCGCGCGTTCCCGCATTACGAAGACTTGGAAGCTCGCTATGATCTGCGCCCCAACGCCTGGATTGTGCCGACGAGTGAGTGGGGGAAAGGAGAGGTTAAGCTCGTCCAGATTCCGACCAAGAACGAAATCAACGACAACATTGTTGCGTTTTGGACACCCAGGAATTTGCCGCCACCGGGCAAGCCTATCGAATTTTCTTACCGGATACACTTTCACGCTCAGGAGCCGAACGGAGTGGAACGAGGAAGAAGTGTCGCTACCCGCATCGGCGAAGGCGACGAGAAGGGAAGCAAACGGGTTGTGATCGATTTCGCCGGCCGCCGCCTTACCGCTCTCCTGGAACACGCTCAGGTGCAAGGGGTCGTCACTGTCGGTCAGGAAGGCAAGCTGGTCCAACAAAACGTTCTCAAGAATGCGGTCACCGGCGGCTGGCGGCTCGCCTTTCAGGTCATCCCGCCCAAAGGCAAGCCTCTGGAATTGAGAGCGTACCTAAAAAACGGCAAAGCCACAGTCACGGAAACATGGAGTTACCTATTACCCGAATCATGAACACTACAGAACAACCGGTATCAAGCTCTCGACAACTACATTTCGCGCCCAAGAACAAGCAAGCAGCGCGCCTTTCGGGGTTCGAGCAGCAGGCCGCGCAGGCCCGGCTGCAACATTATCTAACGTTGCTCCACTTTAACGATCTGGAACGAGCCCGGATTGTGGAGCAAGTGATGAGCCGCGCCCTGGCGTGCGACAATCCGGGTCGATTGGGACAGAACGTAGTGCGGGAGTTGCACGAGTTCTTCGCCCGTGGGGGGCGGCTGCAGTCTACCGCGGACGACGACGCAATCGCCTGGAGTTCCATCGGCTGCCGCGCAAGCGCTTGGATGAGGCCTGATCGCCCCCGCCAACACATCTCGTTGATGGATTTTAAGGAGCGCGGAAGCTCGCGCTTGTCGTCCGTGCCGCCGATGCAACGTCGGTCTATGGTGCCAAAACAGATTGAATACTTTTCGTTTCGCGGAATCTGGCGCTCGTTCAGAGCATGGCTTCTGGGTAACAGGGATCAAGCCCAATTTTCTCTCGGAAGAACAGCCGGCAAATGAGCACGCGGTATGTCGTCTCCGGGTGGCGCAAAGCGGCCCTCGCGCGCCGGACCCTGTTAATCTTTCTCGTTTCGCTTCAGACTTGCGCCGGGGTTTATTCCATCATAAAAACCCTGCCGTATCAGGGCCAGGCTCGCTTTGAGCTTGGCCTCATCGTACTATTTGCCGTTTTATTCTCCTGGATATCACTCGGTTTCTGGACGGCGCTCGCCGGCTTCATCCTTAGGTGGCGCCGGCAGGACCGGTTTGATCTGGCCGAATCACCTAGCGGCGCTTTTGCCGGCGAGTCTGCTCTAACCACACGAACCGCTATTCTCATGCCGATCTACAACGAGGACGTTAAACCCGCGTTTGCCGGTGTGCGCGCCACCTATGCTTCGTTGCGTAAAACCGGCCAGCTCCAATCTTTCGATTTTTTTATCCTTAGCGATACCAACGATCCGAACAAGTGGATCGAAGAGGAAATGGCATGGACCGAGCTGTGCCAAGCCGCCGAAGGCTACGATCGGATCTATTATCGGCATCGACGCCAGAACATCAGGCGCAAGAGCGGCAACATTGCGGATTTTTGCCGCCGGTGGGGCGCAAATTATGATTACATGATCGTTCTGGACGCCGATAGCGTTATGGAGGGTGACGCTATTGTGCGTCTGGTTCGCATGATGGATCATCGCCCGCGAGCGGGTCTCATTCAGACTGTTTCTCTCGCCGTCAATCAGTCATCTCTCTTCGGCCGAATCCAGCAATTTGCCAACCAGGTTTATACGCCGGTGTTCGCGGCGGGCATGCACTTCTGGAGCTTGGGAGAAAGTCCGTACTGGGGGCACAACGCGATCGTTCGCGTCGCGCCCTTCATGGAGCATTGCGCGCTTCCCCGGCTTTCCGGGAGCGGGCCTCTGGGCGGCGAGATCTTGAGCCATGATTTCGTCGAGGCAGCGCTCCTAGGCCGGGCTGGTTGGGAGGTTTGGCTGGCTTATGGTCTTTCGGGAAGCTACGAGGAAACGCCGCCCACATTGTATGATGAATTGAAGCGGGATCAACGATGGTGCCAGGGTAATTTGCAGCATGCACGCTTGCTCCCGGCCCGGGGCATACGACCGGGGCACCGGGCGGTTTTTCTGACCGGCATTTTGACCTACGTTTCGGCTCTCCTGTGGCTCGTCTTTCTGTGTTTGACCACCGCGGAACTGGCGCTGCAATCTCTTTTTGAACCTGACTACTTTTCCAATGGACCGAGCCTTTTTCCGATCTGGCCGAGATGGCATCCCGAAGTGGCCGTTGCCCTGTTGGGCACGACATTTTTCATGTTGTTCGTTCCGAAATTTCTCGCCTTGGCGTTGATCCTTAAGAACGGCGAGCAAAAGTCATTTGGCGGCTTCGGGCCTCTCTGCGCGAGCGTAGTCATCGAGGCTCTCATATCGGCTATTTTGGCGCCTATCCGAATGATGTTTCATAGCCGCTTTGTTTTGACGACGTTTATGGGACGATCCATTCGCTGGATCGCGCAGCGCCGCGGCGAAGGACAAATCGGCTTTGTCGATGCCGTTCATCAGCAAGGTTGGGTCACAGTGATTGCGATCGCTTGGGCGGCAGGCGTCTACTGGGTCAATCCCTTGGCGCTCTGGTTGTTTGCGCCGGTGTTCGTCGGCTCGATCCTGGCAATTCCCCTGACTGTTTATTCGAGCCGCCGAAGCTTGGGTCTAGCATCACGGAACTGCAAACTTTTTCTTATACCGCAAGAATTGCACCGGGGAGAAGGCATTGTGCGCCATAAGCAAGCTCTTTTAGACCAAGCCGAAGAGCGGTTGCACATGTCCGGCCCAACACCCGAGGCGTTCGAGCGAGCGATTTTTGAGCCTTACACCAACACCGTTCATGTCGCGCTTTTAGGCAAACGCCGGCCCCGAGCGTCGTCACAATCTATGCAACTCCAAAGAAAGCTGCTGAGCGACGGGATAGACAGCCTGACCAGCGCAGAAAAGAAGCGCCTTTTATTAAACGGAAGCGCGCTGGCCGAGCTTCATCTCAAGGTTTGGGACCTGGACCCAATAGTGCAAGGACCCTCAAAGCCCGGATCCACATCGAATCGACCGGAGTAAACATCGGCGAAGGTTTGCCTGGAGCTGCCGGATCGCAGTTTTTACGATCTACCGAGGGGAAATTTAAGTGCCGAACGGAAGCAGGTCCGTAGCGGCCCGGAGGTAGGTCGACCGAAAAGGAATTAACGGCCGTAGACTGCAACCGTCGCTTTACCTTCGCGCCGGTTGGGGCTGTGATAATCGAAATCGATGCTCTTAATAGTCCTACGCTCACCGGGAAGATCGATGACGCGGCTCTTCGATTTTTCGTCGAACCGGTGCTTCAGGTCCGGCCGGAAGGTTTCGTCATTGCCGAAGGTTACGACCATCTTTCGTATTTCGATCGATGCGCCGCTCACTCGAATCTGCAGCTGCTTGAATCTTCCGTCACGCCGCCCTACATTAATCCGGTCGCGGTCGCGCTGAAAGTTTACCTCTTGACGACCTAGCAACTCCCACCTGGGTCCCTCAGCAGCGCCTGCGAGCGCGGCCAACACGACCAAAAGCGACGGAACCGCCAATAGCGCATACCGCTTCATAGCCACCTCCTGTTAAGGTGTAAGCCGGATGTTATGCAGTTCAGCACGGATTTATGCTATGGCTGAAGACAAGCGCAAACTTATACAAATGGGACGCCGTTTCCCGGCGTCCCATTTGTCGGTGGCTATATATCGGCAAGCGTTATTTTGCTACTTTTATGGTTTTGGCTTCGCCTTTGCTGTGGTCCACCGTGACCTTCTGCCCTGCCTTGAGATCAGAGCGGCTTTTAACCCCGTCGATGCTCGTACGGCTGCCGCTGATCTTAACGTTGACCTCCTTGCCGTCCTTTGTTTTAACCGTGATTTCACGACCTTCGTTCTCAACTTTTGAGATCGTGCCCTTTACCTCGTCGGCAAGAACGGTCCCCGTCAGGGACGACGTCAACAGCGCGACTGCAAACAAACCCAGTATCTTACGAAACATAGTTATCACCTCCTCTCTTTCCTAGGCATTTGGACTTACCGTTGGCGAAACCTATCGCATTCTGGCTATTTGTCAAGACCTTCGTTGTAGCCTCAGGAACGGCACAGTTGTCGGTGTAATAGAGCCCCGCGCACTTGAGCGCCGGTGTGAATCTTCTGCTACTCACGAATCTGGACGATCACTTCCGTTTCTACCGGCGCTTCCTTGCTGAGAGAAGCGACGCCGACCGCCGCGCGCGCATGTTGGCCCCTCTCGCCCCAGAGCTGAACCAGCAAGTCGGACTCGCCGTTGACGACCTTCGGCATATCCGTGAATCCCGGCGCTACGTTCACGTACCCAAGTACCTTCACGATCCGCTCGACTCTGTCCAAATCGCCAAGGGCCGCCTTGATGATCGCAAGATGATTGAGGGCACAACTGCGCGCCATCTCGTAGGCCTGCTCGAAGGTGACCTCGTCTCCGACCTTGCCTGAATATTTCAGTTCCCCGTTGATGCGGCCGATGTTGCCGCCGACAAACAAAAGACTACCCACACGCACGCAACCGATATAGTTCGCCCCCGGCACCGGCGGATCGGGCAGCTCCAATCCCATCGCCCGTAGTTTATGCTCTATTTCCACGCTAGCTCCTCAACCGAGCCAGGCAGTAATCCAGCCTTCACGGATGCACGCTCTCCAAAAACCACTCAGTGGGAATCTCGCGACCTACGCCGCGATTTTTTGCCTGATGGAAAACCGCTGCGCCTACTGCAGCAAACTGAAGGCCTATGCCGATGTTGTTGAGAAAACATGTGGACTCTTCCGCGCCGGCTCGACCCTGGGCTCGTCCCGTTATCAGGTCCCTGAGCTCGGGAGCGGCGAGCCAAAACGGCTCCTCGGGGGCTGCGCCGGCGGCGTGAGGGCCCTTTCGAATAATGTCGATCGCATCGTGAGCTTCGATCCCATTGTCGCCAAACCCCGCGATAAAGTTTTCCGGGGCGTGCTTGCGGGAATGGATGATCAGCCGGTCTACCTTTCGTATCGTCTCTTCCCCGAGTTCGGGAACCCGCACGCAAGTCAAATGGACACCCGGGGTGATCCACTCAGAACTCACGACTCGCGTTAAAGAGTTCGTCGTCGTCGCAATAATGTCCGCATCCCCAACGGCTTCTTCGGGACTGTCCACCGGCCGTACCTCGGCCGCCACTTTTTGCGCCATTTCGCCGGCGAATGCTTCCCGATTCTTCTTAGTGGGGCTGTACACGTTCACTCTCTCGATGTTTCGCACGGCGCACATCGCCGGCAAATGGCTCCCCGCCTGCCAGCCGGAGCCGAAGATGGCCAGTGTACGCGCGTCCTCGCGCGCGAGATAGCGAGCCGCCAAAGCGCTGCTGGAGGCGACGCGCATTCTCTGCACAACGCCGTCCGGAAACATTGCCAGGGGTTCGCCGTTGATCGTCGAGAATAACATCACCAACCCAACGTATTTGTCCCCCGGAGCGGCAGGCACCTTGGTCTTGATTATCCTGCTTCCTTGCTGTTGCCACCGGATCACATCGGAATTGATGCGCATCGCGACGATCGGCGGATCAACGAGTCCCGCCTCCATCGATTTGAAAGCATAAACTCCCGCCTCGTGGGTTGAAGGCAGAACCAAATCGGTCCGTGGCCGGTTGATTGCTTTGCCTTCGTCCCAGCTCTTGTAGGCCCGCTCCAAAGCTTCAATACAACTTTCGATAGATAAAAAAGACTCGATTTCTTCGTTACTCAATATTAGCATCCTGGTGGCATATCAACGCGGCGGATCAACGTCAAGCATGCTGGTTGCGGGCTTGGTGCCACCGTTGCGCCACGGTTCTTGACAACGAATTTACTTTAGGGGATGCAGACATAGGGGCTTGAGGCTGAAGGCGCATCGGCGCCCAGCTGCACCCCCTCCAGGGGTTTCAATTGGGGGAGACGTCTAACCTAAGAAGCCCCCTGGACTCTCTATAATGGGATCTGATAAGAGATAAGTCCGCTATGGCAAAGGTACTGGTAATCGAAGATACCGGCTACGTCGAGACGCTGCTCAAAACCCGCTTCGCCGCGGAGTGTATCTCAGTGGATGCCATGCCGGTCATTGGGGGAGATATAGAAAAACTCGCCGGCTATGACGTTCTGATCTGGAATGCCGCCGGATCGAGAACGGAACAATCCAAAGCTCTTGAGCTGCTTGATTCACTGACTAAAGACTCAGGCAGGACGTACATTATTGTCGTGACCGATCAGCAAGGCGGTTTCCTTCCCCTGGATCGCCTCAAAACCTACGCGCACCGAACCGTCACGCGACCCGTGGACGGAGATGAGATTTGCGCGCTCGTTAGCGAAGCCGCGCATCAACAAGCCTCAAGGAACCGAAGCGGCGGTAATGGCGAAGCGCCCATTCCGGCGGAGTTCGAGGGCATGCTGGGAATCAGCTTGCCGATGCGGGAGGTTTTTCAAAGAACCCTCGAGGCGGCATCGGAGGACATATCCGTACTAATCACCGGTGAAACGGGCACCGGCAAGGATATGGTCGCATCGGCCATACACAAAAGAAGCAAGCGAAAAAATGGGCCTTACGTCGCTGTCAATACCGGCGCGATGGCACCGGAATTGATCGCGACTGAACTGTTTGGCCACGAGAGAGGCGCCTACACGGGCGCTTTCGAGACCACCAAAGGTCGTTTCGAAGAAGCCGACTCCGGGACGATTTTCCTCGATGAAATCAGCACTATCAGTGAGAAGGCGCAAGTTAGCCTGCTGCGGGTTCTAGAAACAAAAACCTTTCGACGAGTCGGAGGAGAGAAAGACACCTCTGTCGACGTTCGGGTCGTAGCGGCGACTAATGAGAATCTCGAAGAGGCGGTCAAACAGAGGAGATTCCGAGAAGACCTTTTCTACCGTCTTGAGGTGTTTCACATTCATGTGCCGGCTCTGCGGGAGCGCCCGGGAGGCGTAACACTCTTGACCAATTATTTCGTGCCGCATTTTAATGCCGTGTATAAGAAACGAGTGCGTAGCGTCGCCCCGGACACCTGGCGCTGCCTTAGGAGTTACGCCTGGCCGGGCAACGTCCGCGAATTGAAGAACGTTATTCAACGCGCTGTGTTGATGGCCAAAGCAGAAGAGCTGGCGCCAGATCTGCTCCCGGTCAGAATTAGAGCCGCAAGCCCGCTTGAAACAAATCTCCCGCCACACAACTTTCCGATTCATGCGGGCATGACCATTGATGCTGTGGAGAAAAAATTCATCCTCATGACCCTTGCCGCAACTCAAGGAAACAAGAAGGAAGCGGCCCAGAAGCTCGGCATCAGCCGCCGGGCCCTTTACGACAAATTAAAAAAACACGGCTACTGCACGTAACCAACAAGCGGTTCCATCCCTCTACCTCGCCGGTCGATTCGACAGTCAAGCGGCCAAATTTATTCGCCGGTAACACCCGGCGATCTAGCCCTGTTGTTTGTTGACCTGCCGTCCTCACAATAGCTGTTTCAGATCTCCTTTCCCTTGATTTGCGCCCGTGACCGGCCCGCCCGTGTAAGATATCCATACACGCCCGACCCTGGCCGTGTGATTTTCCGCACAGCTATAAACTCGCCTTTTAAATGGCTGCTCAACATTTTTCTTAAAAAATAATGAGTTACACCACATTAGCCCTATTTCTTGCTCTTGGCATCTTCATTGCCTCTCCAACCGAACGCTGGCCCTACCCGGAGAGTTGGACCTTACCAGGTGAAGATCTGAAAGCGTTTTGGGGTCAGTCCAGGTCTCGCCGCAAAGAAGGCCTCGCGTAACGGAACGACAGGCTTTTCGTGTCGGTCATAAGGTGCTGCGTCGGTTCGACAAAACGTTACTGGTTTGTTCGGAAATCTGCGACGCAGTGGAAAAATGCCTCGCCTTTGCCGGGTGCGTTGTTACAAAAGTCGCTGGCGGAGACGCGGCGGTTTGCAAGATCCGTCGCGAAAACTTTGATACGGCTGTTCTCGTTTCGACCGGCAGCGAAATGGACCTGATCGAGACGTTTTTCAATCTCAGAGACATCAGCCGTTCAATGGAAATCGTAATTGTCACGGACCGCGCTGATTTCGGTGGAAGCCTCATTGGCGAAATTACCAGCACGGTTCCCAACACGACAATGATAAATATCCATGGATTGGAGGTTCTGCTCGAAGTGAGCAGGGACAGGGCCGGAAGGAAAGATTGAACATCAGCATGAACCCAGAGGACTTGCAGCGCGATCCGGGCGAGTTCCAGGGGATATTTAAATAATCAGGTACAATGTCTGTTCGTAATAAAGGAGGGAACTAAATATGAAAGGCAGAATCTGGCTACCAATGGCTCTACTGATCGGCTTTATTATTCTCGCCAGCGCCCCCGTAGCGCTGTCGGCGGAGGAGTTCTACAAAAGTAAAACTATCCGCTTTGTTGTGGGATTCGCGGCCGGCGGTGGCTACGATCTCGCGGCTCGAATTGTCGGGCGGCATATCGGCAAGCATATCCCGGGCAATCCTACCATCGTTGTCGAGAACATGACCGGCGCCGGGAGCCTCATTGCCGCCAACTACACCTACAACAGCGCCAAGCCGGATGGCTTATTCGTGGGGATCTGGAATAGCGCCTATGTGCTGCGCCAGGCTCTTGGCGATAAGGCCGTTAGACTCGACGCCCGCAAGCTTGGCTGGATCGGCGCTCCAACCAAGGGGACACCTTATTGCAGCATCATGGCGCATACCGGATTGAAATCACTGAAGGACATAGTCGCCGCCAACCGAGAGCTGAAGATGGGCGCAACCGGACCTGGCTCCACTTACGACGACATGCCGCAGATATTGAACCGAACTCTGGGGACAAAGTTCAAGGTGATCAGCGGCTATGAAGGAACCGGCACCATTCTCGTGGCGATGCGCAGAAAGGAAGTGGACGGTGGTTGTTGGACCTGGGAGTCGGCACGGACCACGGCGCGACCTATGCTTGACGCTAAAGGCGACGACAAGCTGATCCCGTTTGCCATCCATAGCCCCTACCCGGATCCTGAGGTCAAAGGCCTTCCGATTATTCCAGAGATCATCAAGGATCAAGACAATTTGTCCGCGTATCGGACGTGGTCCGGAACCTACGAATTTCAGCGTCCCTTCAGCGTTCCGCCGGGGACACCCAAAGAGCGGCTTCAACTCCTGCGCAAAGCTTTTGCCGACACCATGAAGGACCCTGAGTTTCTCGCGGACGCAAAAAAATCAAAGTTCGACGAGACTTACGTCTCCGGGGAAGAGATCGAGAAGTATGTGGCTAGCGTCCTCGCCGTGACTCCCAAAGCGAAGGAGCTTCTGAGCTTTTTGATGGTGAAGCCGAAAAAATAGGCGGATTGCGGAAGCTTGCCGGCAGGCAAGCTCATCGTCAGGAGGAGCTTTATGAAAGCG
>JBOHVS010000394.1:0-10166 GCA_050735975.1 Binatia bacterium
CAAAGGCGCAGCGTGACTTTGACAAGGCTCAAAAAGACCTCGAAGCAGCCCGGCAAGTCCGCGAAAGGTTTGCCCGAGGTAAAAACGACGAGGCGACACGAGATGCCACTCAACGGGAAGGTGAGGCCCAACGGGAGTTTGATAGGGCTAAGGATAATCTGAACAAGCGGAATGCGGATCTAAAAAAGGGAGAAGAAGCTTGGTCCACGGCGGACAAAAACCTCGCCGAAAAGGAGAAAGAGGAGCAGAAAGCGCGGGCCGACCTCGAACGCGCCGAGAAGACCGCGAGCACACCTTCTCAGGACTCCCCCACCCCCGGACCGGGCGCGCCGGCCCCGGTCAGCGTCGCCGGCCTAAACCTGCAAATCGCGCACGCCCTGAATGAGGGAAAGAGCGCACTAGACAATATCCAGGCGCTCAAGAACTGCGAGGACGCCCTAAAAAGACTGTATGCAGCCATGCAGGAGTTAGCTCACATCGCGGGTCTTGGGCTCCTGGGGCCGCGAAACGTGGCCCTTCAAAGTGTCGGGGCGTCGGCGCTCTCCGCTCTCAACCAACTTGCGGCTCGCTGGAAGGCTCTGGAGGATCTCTGGGTCAAGAATTGCGGCAAGGGCGCCGTCTGTGTTCGTCCAGGAACCGGCACGACCATCGTCGCCGCTGGATCGAGCGCGCAACCTCCGGAAGGTGACCGGAAAGCGAGTGGCGAAGGCGAGAGGTCGACTGCCCAAGAAGCCAGCCGGGACGGTCGGGCGGCGACCGAGGAGGAAGAGGCGGCGGCTCTGGAGGAGCGCCAGCGCGAAATCGCCGCTCAGGCATACCGGGAGATTAGTAACCGCTCGCAGGTAGATCTCCAGGGAACCCGCGTCAGAGTCGGAACCGACTCCTATTTGCTTGTCCATGACGAGATGCGGATGGCTCTTTGGATGCTGCGCAGGGCAAGGCAGGTCGAACTCATAAAGTCGCTGGCTAACCTGAGCCAATTCAAGCTCAAAACTGAGGAGACCACAGAGGGAAATCTGACCCAAACGGCGACGGAGAGTTCGTTTACGGAAGCCGTGGATCGCTTGGATCAGATCAGCCGCAGGCTCCCGGTTCTAAGGGAGGCCTTGACAATTGAGCTCGCGAAACGACCCTCGGCGATCACCAGCCCGACAACCGAGAGAGCCAGAAGGCTACAGGAGCAAATCAACTCTCTCGAGGCCGAGCGAAACCTCCTGCTGAGCACCGAGGGAGTCGACAAGGCCGCCTATGACAACGCCCTTCGGGAGCTATCAATGGACCTGCGCACCAAGTCCAAACCGATAGGAAATCGCTGGAAGACGTATGTTCAGGCGCTGAAGGAAGAAGCTGAGTTTACAGGCAGGCTTGACCGAGCGCAGTGGCAGAGATATTTGACCGACCGGACCTACCGCGAAAGTTTCCCCGCCTATCAGAACCTGCAAAGGGCTAAGGAGGCTCTACAAAGGTCTCTTGAGGGCAACGCCTTGCTCGCCATGGAGGTCGATGTGGAGGACAGTTTCGGCATCCGGCGTAGCGGGTACTTGTTCAACGTACTCAACGATATGGGCGAACTTCAACCTAACGCGGCGCAAAGAGCGATTGATCAGGCCATTGCCAACCTTGAGGAGAACATCGCGAACGAAGAGATCAGAATCAAGGCCTTGCGGACAGTGGAAGAGGTTGCCGGAGAGTTCGGCAAGGAAATTTACCGGCCGCTACGTGAAAGTGTGGCTCAGGTGGCGCAGCCCATATTTGTTGCCGATCCATCCTTCTGGATGGGCTCTATCGAGCGGATGGTTCGGCTGCAGGAGGAAGACAGGGCCTACGGCGAAGCGAAAACCGACTTGATCCTCATGGGCGCTGAAGCGACGGTTGGGCTCGCATCCATATTTTTCCCTCCTGCGGCGTTGGTGGAGGCGGGTCTGATCATTACCCAGGTCGTGGTTCAAGGGAACCGCTTGGTTCTTTCCTATAGAGAACTCGCGACTCAGCAGACAGCCGTGGACGCGGGGGGGACTGTGAGTCGCGTGGGCCTTGGCACGGCTGAAAAGGCGATCGAGCAAAGGTGGGGAACTTTCGTCGAGACCCTCGCCGTCACGCCGGTTGCTCTTGCGGGCAGCGCCGCGTCCTTTGCGGATGCCGCGCGGGCTGGTAAACAGGCAGGCGGTGCTCTGGATCAGGCGGGCGACATCTCGCGCGCCTCCAGCGCTGCTGACGAAGCGATGGCGTCTGCTCCACCGCCAGCCGCTGGAGCAGCCCCTCCGGCGCCGTCGACTCCGGGCGGTGGTCCACGCAGCCCCCAGAGTGGAGGAGCCGCAACCGCCAGCGGTGGAGTGGAGGTTCCAACCGATGCGCCAGCGGTGAAGGTGGGCCAGGGAAGTACGGCTGCGGCGGCCGCAGACGATACCACATTTGTTGTTTCAAAGTCGCACAAACCGAATTCTGATTTGAATTTTATCAGTGAAGGCGGGGAAAAGGTTTCGCTGAAAACCGGGGAGACAATAGCGGGCGGCGGTGGTAGCACAGTTTATGTCAATGCGGATGACCCCACCAAGGTCATACGAGTCACGAGAGTAGAAGGAATGGAATATGCCCCTCAATTGGATGAATTCGGACGAAAGGTTGTAGAAAGCTTGGAGACCCAAACAGATGCCATTCGGGTCGCGAAGCAATACGAACGCTATAACGCGCAATCTTCCCGAGGTTCGGCGTTTACGGCGGTAGAAGTAAACGAACGATTGCCTGGGACTGCAAAGGATCTCCTTGCCCAACAGGGCGGAAAGATGACCCCGGGACAGGCCAGAGCCTTTGACCAGGCAACCCGCGAGCTCAATAGCCGTGGATACGCTTGGCTCGACAACCATCACAACAACTATACGTTCGAACAACTCGCAGGCGAGGACAACTGGAGGGTGGTGGTGATGGACGCCGGCGGCATTGTGCCGATGAAGGCAGGCAATGGCAGAACCGCAGCCGAGAATGCGCGGGCCATCCAATCGCGACTCAATAATCCGCCTCAAGAACTCGTAGATAATATCAATCAATTTCCACGATTCAGGGACAACTTCTCAGAGGAAACAGCGGTGGGGATCAGGGAAGACTTCAAAGACCTGTTCGACCTGGAGGCCCTTGGTGTCGATACTTATAAAGCCATTGAGTTTAGAGCGGACGGAGTGATCAACTATCCAGAGGTCCAGGAACTGTTTCAGCGGAGCGGCGATGCGTTGGCGGCTCGCCCGGCGGGTGGGGCGGGAGGTGCCGATGACTTGGCCGATCCCGCGCAGCAGGCCTCGGCCGCAGGACAGGCGGGAGGCAGGAGCGAGAGCGCGCCCGGTGCAAGCGCATCCGCCGACCAGGCCAGAGGGACTGGCGCGTCAGCGCCAGCCTCCGGAAACGCGGGAGTGACGGCCGGCGATCCGCGGGCAGGGGGTGGGGTCGGTGCCGCAGCCGGGGCCGCGCGGGCCGGACGGTATGTTCTTCACCTGCAGCCGGACGGCGAGCGCACGGCGAATCAGGAACAGCCGCCGGACTCGGCAAGCGCCGGTGGTCGGCCGCAACCAGCCGCAGGTCCGTTTGTCACTATGGCCCAGTGTTCGACCCGGATTTATATGCCCATCCCACTCCCCTGGGGTGGATTCCTCATCCCCTTCGACACTAACAACCCAGGTTTCTTCAAAAATGCCGCCACTAAAGATAAGCGGATCGGGTATGTGGAAGAGAATAAGGAGTTCGACGCACAGGTAATGGATGATGGTATCGCAGTGCCGTTTTCGGATCGGGGCGGAATACCGCTGCAATAACGCTGCCGCCCCATGACTGAACGGAAAACTAGCGCGTGCATTGCCGGCCTCCTATTGTCCGTAGGGATGGCGCTCGGAGGAGTCGTGTCGGGTGCGGAGAAGCTGAAACGAAACGATCCGCTCTACCTCTCCCGAGGCTCCTGGCAGCAAAAATATGACGACCAGTGGGCCTTAAAGCGCGTAGGCTTTACGCCAAGGGGGAACGGCGCTTCGGCGTGGGATCTCGTCGCGGAGGATATTCAGCCCGTGATTGTGGCGGTGATCGATAGCGGACTCGATTATCTCCACCCCGATCTGAATCCAGAGAACGTCTGGCGCAATTCCAAAGAAATCCCAAACGGGCGCGATGATGACGGAAACGGGTACATTGACGACCTGATCGGCTGGAATTTTGTCGACGGCGGAAACAATCCCTGGGATAACGTCGGCCACGGCACTCACGTGGCTGGTATCGTCGCGGCCGCAACCGGCAACGGCGAAGGAATCGCCGGGATCAATCCTCGCGTGAAGATCATGCCCCTAAAGATTCTAAACTCGTTGGGCCGCGGTAGGGCCACGCGTCTCGCTGAGGCGATCTTCTACGCTGTCAAACATCGCGCCCGGGTTATCAATCTCAGTATCGGGGAGAAGGGTATCTCCCAAACCGAGCGACTGGCGATCGAGTACGCGCACAAACAAGGAGTGGTGGTTGTGGTGGCGGCAGGCAACGTGGGGAGCAATACGGCGGACTATGGCCCGGCGGGGCTCAAAAACTCGCTCACCGTGGCGGCGACGGATGTCGAAGACAAGCGATTGGGTTTCTCCAACTGGGGACAATTCGTGAGGATCGCCGCGCCCGGACAGGACGTCCTTTCTTTCCGGGCCGGCCGGACTGATCTTGGCCTTGTGTTAGGGGGCAAGGATTACAAGCCGGGCTCTGCCTTCGTTGGGCCCGATTCGCGCTATTTCAGAGCGACTGGAACATCTTTCGCAGCCCCTTTCGTCGCGGGAGTGGCCTCGCTCTTAATCGGCAAAAATCCCAAGCTCACCAAGCTACAAGTGGAACGGATGCTGCTCATGTCCGCAGATGACATCGACAGCCCTGGTTGGGACCAGCTCACGGGCTATGGCCGGCTAAACGCCAAAAAGGCCCTGGAGTCTGACCCGGAGTACTATCTGTACGTGGAGTTACACCGGCTAGTCCCAACCAAAGAAAGCGGGCGGACTGTGCTTCAGCTTTTTGGCACGGCGACCGGCAACCGCTTCGGGAGCTATCACATCGAGGTCGGTCAGGGTGAGAAGCCAAAACAGTGGCGTAGAGCCGGACGTCTGGCCGGAGGCCAGGTAAAGGATGACCTCCTGGGAAGTTTGACTTTCGGCGACTTCGGCGGGAGCGGAAAATGGACAATCCGGCTGGTCGCCCAGGACAGCAAGCAGTTGACAAGAGAATCGAGAACAGCCATTGCTGTGGGGCGTTAGAGGAAACACTGTGCAGTAACGGCCGGCACCAAAGTCGCTGCAAGAAAGAAGATCTTGGAATGACAAAAGCAAAAAACCTTTGCCGGAAAACCGTAACGGTGTTCATTTCGTTTTCTTTGCTGGTTAACTTGATAATCCCGGTCCCGGTATGGACCGCAGAACAGACGCCGCCATTCAATCCTCCCTGGAATCAAACCCAGGAGAGAATCCCTCAGGAGGTGAAGGACAAGGAGAAAGAGCAGCCGATTGCCTGGTGTGAAGACCCGGCAAAAAAACAGTTCGAAGCTCACTACATCGATTTCAATAATGGAACGAGAACGAGGATCCGCCGCAAGGAAGTACCCTCTGCTGCCGACCCGACAAAAACCAAGATTGTCTGGGAGATTCAGGTCAGGAACGGAGTCCCAAAAACAAAAACCACCTACGATTTGGATCCTGGAAAAGAAACCAGAACCGAGCGGGTTGACAAGAACCCGCCGAGCCGCAGGCCGGTTGCGGAAGGCGACCTTTTTGATCCGAAGAAGCAAGCGCCTGCCAGAGGCGGCTCTTTGCGCTTGCCTTTTTTCTCAAACCGGCTGGCAAAGATCGCTGATCGAGCGCCAGATCCTTCTACCTCTCTCTTCAGAGAGAATTCGAGTATTAATTCCTTTCGCCTCGTTTTGGCTGGGACGACGGACACGCGACCAACCGCCACCACACAGACTCGAGAAGGGAACGTGAAGCTTGTCAGCTACGGAAAACCCCCTGAGAATACGGTTTTTTTTCAGGAGGAGGCTCCCCCTACCAACCCCGAAGATTTTGTCGCGGACACAACCGGCGGTACGCCCACCACGCCTCCGAACAACTGGGGTCCAACTGATTCAGAGGGTCCGACTTTTACGTCTGGTCCGACAAAAACACCGTTCACCAGTCATGCCGGAGATGGAATTCTGGTGGGCTGGGGCTGGGCCTCGGGCCGCATCCCGGCGGTCGTTGTTATAAGTTGTGCACACGGCGATGACGATGACGATGACGTGGATTTGAAGCTCAGGAAGGAATGGACGGTTAACTGGACGCCGGTATATTAATGATCAGTGGGTTGAAGCCCAGAGGGTTGCACATGAAGCAAAGATCGAAGCTCACAGGCGCCAGTGCGCTTACAGTCGGGCTTTATCTTCTCCACGCCGCGCTTCTGCCGTCGCAGGCGATTGCCGCCCAACGTCCGCTGGATTTAGGCCAGGTCAACCGCCAGGTGCGGCAAGCTACCAGGAGCCTGGAGCGAGACCTCAACAATGGGATTGGGCGTCTCCAGAAACTGGCCAAAGGCGCCGGCAAAATCCGCGACCAGTATGAACGGGCAAAAGAGCTGGGTAAGAAAGCGGACGATGCCTCTTTCGAGGCCTTCAAAGCGGCAAAAGCGGCAGCCGAGGCGGCAAAGAACTGCCAGCCGGAAGAATTCGAACGTAAGAAAAAGGAATTCGAGGAGAAAGCCAAGGAGGCCGAGGAGCTGGCGGACCAGGCTCAGAAGGCCGGAGAGAAAGCCGCAACGCAGCAGAAGAATTTGAGCAACGACGTTCAGAAAACCGCCGACGCGGTGAATAAGCATATCGAAGGCTTGCGCAGCGGCCTCGAAGAAGCATTTAAAGCGGCCGAGCAGAGGGGTCTTGCGGAGACGAGCGTCGTGGTCGGCAACTTGCGGGATGCTCAACGTCTTCTGGAGGAAGAGATCGCAAAGCAAAGGCGCCAGGGAACCAAAGCGCAGCAATTCAGGGACGAGGGGAAGTTAGAGACCTTTAACAACAACGTAGCGCAATTCAACGAGGAGCTTAAGAAGCTCAACAAAGAAGGACAGGATCTCGGCAAAACGCTCGAAGGGATTAAGGAGCGACTGAAAACGGCGGGTAAACTTATTGAGACAAAAGAAGACTGCTCTAAAGATGTGGGCGCCGCTCCGACGAAGCCGGTTGACATGGTTGCCTTTGTCGATGATCGACCCAGGACGCTTTTCTGCGCCTACCCGGAAGACGATCCCAAAGCATTGGGAATAAGCTCTCAGCCTGTTGCCGATCTCGGTGACCGGGTCATCCACAGCACTACCGAAAGCCCTGAGGCGGTTGAAAAGGCGGCCAAAGATGCGCGGATGAAGTTCTGTGTGAGCTTTTTGAAACCGGAATCTGATTATTGCACGATCAAGGCCCCCTTGACGGCTTTCCGGGGCCACGAGCACAAAGATCATCACGGACACAACCACGACACTCCGGATCCGCCGTTGGACTGGGGAGTAAGGCCGCCCGAAACCGTCATACGGTGGGAGGAGAAACGGTGAAGCCACATTTTCTTACCGCGGCGGGAGCGGGGCTGATCTTTTTCATTGCCTTCGGTGTGAGACAAGGCAGGGTGCAAGAGCGCATTCCCAACGATCCCTACCTCTATTCCAAAGCGACTTGGGGGCAGGACTATTTAGATCAGTGGGCGCACTGGAAAATCGGCCTCACGCCCATCGGGTCAGGGAAATCCGCGTGGGATATTGAGACCGGAGAGAAAAATCCCATCGTGGTGGCTTTCGTCGATAGCGGACTGGACTACGTCCATCCGGAAATCGCGAAAGAGAATATCTGGGTCAACAAGAGGGAGATCCCGGCAAACGGGATAGACGACGACAAAAACGGCTTTATTGACGATTTAATCGGTTGGAACTTCATTGAGAAAAACAACAACCCCTGGGACAACGATGGCCACGGAACATTCACGGCGGGCATTGTCGCCGCCAGAACCAACAGCGGCGAGGGAATCGCGGGCATTAACCGGGGAATCAAGATAATGCCGCTTCGCGCCTTGAACTTTATGGGCCGTGGAAGCGTCTCGCATATGGTCGCAGCGATAACCTACGCCGCAGACAACGGAGCCCGGATTGTTAATTTAAGCATCGAGCAACTGGAGGAGGCGAAATCGCGCGCGCTGCAATATACGATCGATTACGCCTATAAAAAAGGAGTGCTGGTGGTGGTGGCCTCGGGAAATCAGGGACGCGACACCGCAACTATTTCGCCTTCAGGCCTGGAGCGTGTCATCACCGTAGCCGCTACGGACGTGCACGACAAACGAATGGGCTTCTCCAACTGGGGAAAGTACGTAAGGATCGCCGCTCCCGGAGAAGAGATCCTCTCGCTCCGCGCCCGCAGGACGGACCTGCTTCTCATAGGCGGGACCAAGCACTATCAGGCTGGTCGCGCTTTTTTAGGTTCTGATGCGAAGTATTACCATGCCACGGGGACTTCCTTTGCCGCGCCGTTTGTGACTGGCGTCGCCTCGCTTATCCTGGCCAAGAATCCCAGGCTCACAAACAAGCAAGTGGAGAGAATGCTTCTTATGTCCGCGGATGACGTGGACGCACCGGGATGGGACCAGCTCACAGGCTATGGACGGTTAAACGCCCGCAAGGCTTTGGAGGCCGATCCGGATTACTATCTTTATGTGGAACTCCACAAAATAGCTCCCGCGCGCGACGGCGGAAGAACTGTCCTTCAAATATCTGGAACCGCCACAGGCAGCCACTTTGGCAGCTACCACCTCGAGGTCGGTCAGGGCGAGAACCCAAAAGAGTGGCGTAGAGCGGGTCGCGTCGTTGGAGGGGACATCAAGGACGGTCTTCTGGGAACCTTAGCTCAGAGCGACTTTGGCGCCGGTGCCAAATGGACGGTCAGAGTCGCAGCAACAGATAAAACAGGGAAACAACGGGAATCGAGGCAATCGCTGACCATAAAATAGCGACTCAGGTTTCGTAATTCACCATCAAATAGGAGGTGGAGATGAAGCGAAGGAACACTAGCATCCTTGTCGCGGCGGTTTTGGTTCTTTTGATCCCGCGCCCGGTCCGCGCCGTCGTGGGAACCGCGCAGATCAATCTGGTCGGCACGCCGGGTCCTGTAGAGGTCACTTTCACCCCGCAAGATCCAGCGCAGGGACCGCCGAAAACAATCACTGCCGAAGTGGGCAAAACAGTTAAAGACGAGCTTGAAGAGGGTTCCTACGATGTCACGGTAAAAGGGCGCAACGTTGTCAAAAAGACCACAGAAATGACCGTAACACCCGGAAAGACCACCTCTAAAAATCTCCAAGTCCTTGGCGTTTCCGGCTGGATGGTGCAGAACCCGGGCGGAGTCTTCGGAGGATTCCTGGTCGGTCCCTTCGGCATCTTCCAACGTACGGATCTAGATATCGACGACGAGACGGAAAGGATCTTCGTCAACGGTACCCAGGTGGCGGTCTTCAAAAATCAAAGCCCGAATAGATTCAAGATGAAAATGGGCGGAGGCGGTCTCGATCTCGCCGCCGGCCTCCCCGGCTTCTCAGCGTTCGGCTGGTCATTCAGCCCTGCCGTCAACGGTGTGATCGGGGGCACGCGCGTCACACTCGAAAACCCGGCCACCCGCTTCAAGCTAACGGGGAACGGAATCCAATACGGGGGCGGTGTGGAGTTGGCCGGGGTGCCGTCGAGTCTCCCGGCCTTTTACCTGGCCACGGGCTGGCAAGGCTGGTGGATGAAGGCCGACGATTTGGAGGCGGAAGTCGCGGGCCAGGACGTATGTTCGCTGTTTGTGGTTGCAGTCTGCCGATTGCGCGAGGAGGTGAGGTCACGAAATCACGAGGTGTTTGTCCGAGGCGGCTACGGCGTCCTTCAGGGCCGGTTGGTTCCCTTCTTGGGCGTCAAACTGAGGTGGACCCGGGTCGAGCGCGACAGCGATCTCAGGCTCATCGACCCAGGCATGGAGGTCAGAGACAAGATCAATATCGACTTTAAACGGAAGACGTCTTCGCCGGTTCCGATGGGCATCGCGGGATTCGACTTCCGCGGGCCCGACATCGGGTCCTTGGGCCGGGTATTCGGCCGGCTCCAGGCACAGTTCGATAACGAGGGGGTGGATGTGC
>JBOHVS010000395.1:0-7362 GCA_050735975.1 Binatia bacterium
ATCTTTCAGCAGTCTCGCGCACATGAGCGGGGTGAGTGTCAGCGAGACCAGACCGGAGGCCATGATGGCGACGACGATGGTGACGGCGAACTCGCGGAAGATACGGCCGACCAGTCCCGACATGAAGACCAGCGGGATGAACACCGCCGCGAGCGAAATCGTCATCGACACAATGGTGAAGCTGATCTCTTTGGCGCTGTTGATCGTTGCTTCGAGCGCCCGCTCGCCATGCTCCATCCGGCGCACCGTATTTTCCAGAAAGACGATCGCGTCGTCCACCAAAAAGCCGATGGCCAGGGTAAGCGCCATAAGCGACAGGTTGTCGAGGCTGTAACCCAACAGGTCCATCACCACAAAAGTGATGAGCAGAGACAGGGGCAACGCCACCGCCGGAATCAACGTCTCCGTGGCGCGGCCGAGAAAAACGAAAATTACAACCACGACCAAAACAAAGGCAATGGCCAAGGTTAGTTGCACATCCAGAATAGAGTGGATGATCGTCTGCGAACGGTCATAGATCGGGGTAATGCGCACCGAGCCCGGCAGCTCGGCCCCGATCAACGGCAAAAGATTACGAACGTCCCTGGCCACCTCCACCGCGTTCGCGCCGGCCTGGCGATTGACCGCCACAACGACGGTGGCCGACGGCTCGGGATAACCCCGTATCCAGAAACGCATCTTGACCCGCTCATCCTCGATCGAGTCCACGACTTTGGCGACATCGCGCAGGTATACGGGGGAGCCGTTTTTACTGCTTACAATAAGATTGCTGTATTCCCGGGCACTCTCCAGTTGCCCTCTCGGCCGGAGCAGCAACGTGCCCGCGGCGCCGTCGAACTGCCCCGCGCCGACGGTGCTGGTCCCGTTCTTGATCGCATCGGCCAGGTCGTCGACGGAAATGTTGCGGGCCCATAAGGCTGATGGATCGGCCTTGACGCGGACCGCTGACTTCGCTCCGAAGACGCTTACGCGGCTCACGCCCGGCACCAGGCTGATCCGCTGCCCAACCTGAGTGCTGGCATAGTCGTAGAGCTGGCCGCGCGTTACTGAATCGCTTGTCAGCGCGATGTACATGATCGGCTGGTCATTGGGATTGGTCTTGGAGAATGTCGGCGGCGAGGGCAAATCGACGGGCAAATTTCCCGTGGCCTGCGAAATGGCGGTCTGCACGTCGGTTGCGGCCGCATCGATACTCTTGTCCAGAGCGAACTGCAAGGTCATGCTCGTGTTCCCTTGAGTGCTTTTGGAGATCACGAGCTCCAGTCCATTGATCTGCATAAACTGGCGCTCCAGGGGTGTCGCGATGTTGTTTGCAACTGTCTCCGGGCTCGCGCCTGGATAACTGGCCTGGACCTGGATAACCGGATAGTCGACCGCCGGCAAATCGTTCACCGGCAGCCGCAGATAACTGAGTACGCCAAAGAGAATTATCGAGACGGTCAAAACGGTAGTCATGACCGGCCGGCGAATAAAAGGTTCGGAGAAGTTCATGATCTATTTTGCCGCTGCGGTCGCCGCACCCGGATTATCGGCGTCTGATTGCGCGACGCGGACTTTGCCTTCGGGGGTCACCCCGAGCTGGCCCTGGACGACCACTTGCTCACCCGATTCGAGTCCCTTATCGATGACAACCAGGTCGCCCTGGCGCTGCCCGAGGGTGACGGGCCGCAGCTCCGCGGTGGAGTCTTGCTTTACAACGTAGACGAACGGTCCTTTGGCTGACATTTGCGGCGCGTCGGCGGGAATGAGCACGGCGTTTCGTTGGGTCGCTAAAATCAGCCGGACGTTCGCCAGCCGGCCGGGCCAGAAACGACGGTCGCCGTTCGGAACGGTCGCCCGCAGTTTCAATGTGCCGGTCCCCTCCTGAACGGCGTTGTCTAAGAATATGAGCTTGCCGTCGGTCGCATCGGGGTCATCGGGCAAGCGCACCTGCACCCGAAGTGATCCGCGCGCCATGTTCCGCTGCACTGCGGTGAGATCGCTTTGTGTGATGGTGAAATCGGCATAGATGGGATCCAACCGTTGGATCACCAGGAGCGAGCTGTTGTTTGCTGTGACGACGTTGCCAATATCGGCCAGCCGCTGTCCCGCTCGGCCGTTGATGGGCGAGCGGATGGTGCAGTAATCGAGATTGAGCCGAGCGCTCTCAACGGCGGCCTGGTTCTGCCTGACCTGGGCTTCGGCCACTGCGACGGCGTTTTTCTTGGTATCGTAATCCTGCCTGGAGACGGCGCGTTGATCCGTGACGTTTTCCACGCGCGCGAAGTTTATCTTGGCGAGATCCAATGCCGCTTTCGCCTGCGCGAGGTTGGCCTCGGCCGCGTTAAGCTCGGTCTCGAACGGACGCGGATCGATGCTGAAGAGTATTTGTCCGGTTTTAACGTTGGCGCCGTCGGTGAAGTGAATCCGGGTGATGCGTCCGGAGACCTGGGGCTGAATCGAGACTACCTCGCGCGCGACGATCTTGCCGATTGCGTCAATATAAACGGGCACGTCTCCCGTCGAAGCGGCAATAACGGACACCGGCGCAGCCGGCCTCTCGATCGGAGCAGGGGAGTGCTTATCACAGCCCCAAAAAAGCATGATCAACACGCCGATCGCGCCGAGCACCGACTTAGCCGGCAATTCCCCGGCGCTTAGCCTGGCAGCAATCTTCACGTTTAAGCCGCTTTCCGTTTTGGCGCCGGCGCCGATTTCGGCCGGTTACTTTGTTCTGCCGCCGGCTTTCGTTCAAGCCAGTTCGTAAGTCCGCGGCGGATGTAGCCAGGATCAAAACCCAGGTGCGCGCAGACCGAGATAAAGGAAAACGCCCAAGCGGAATCGTCGCTCCACAGCCATTTCTCCGCCTCTTCGAACACTGCTCTTTTCTTTCCGCTTTGAGCCAGAACGTTATCTTGAAACGATCGGATGCCGTCCTCCAAAACAGCCAGCATCAGGCTCTTCTCCGGCTCCAGAAAAGCCTTTCTGCGAAGATTATCAAAATACTGATCACTCAAAATGGTGTCCGGCTGAAATAGCGAGCCAATTGTCTCATCAGCGTTGAAATTTCGCTCTGCGGCCGTGCCAGAACCCGCTTTGTCCGATTTCATGTTTTTCACCGCTTTCGTTGAGGGTCTGTTATATTTTATGACAGACCGACAAATAAAAAAGTTCAGCCCGCCAGCCGCGAGCGCGCCTTGGCGTTGCAATAGCGCTTGATCGCTTCTTCCCTGACGCCGGCGCCCAGAAGGGCAAACCATGTGGCCTGTTCAACGAGCGCGTCTCGGGACGCTTTATAATCAACCGCGGGGATCCTGGGACGGAGATGTAGCATCAAAGAAAAAGCAATGTGCTGAACGAACCAAACGCGGAGGTCGCGGCGCACCGGAACGGCCCTTAGATCACCGGCGCGCGCAGCCGCTTTAAGACAAGCTTCGAACTTGCTGGTCCAGGCGCTGGCAAATTTTTTATGAGTCAACCTGACAAACTTTCCGTCCTCGAGAAGGCTGCGCACGGACAAACAGTTCATGGCCTCCCTGTGAGGGTCTCCCGGACGCTGCTTCACGTAGTACGAAATCGCAAAGTGAACCATATTGACGAGCGTCGCTGTGGACGATTCCGACGCTAAAATGCGGTTGAATTCCGCGAACGCCGGCCCCTCGGCGCAAGCGTCGAGCATTGCGGCATACAAAGACTCCTTGCTGGGAAAATGCTTGTAGAGGAGCGCTTCCGAAACGCCGGCGGCTTTAGCCAAGGCTCGCGTGGTCGTGCCGTCGAAGCCGTTTTCGGCGAAAACTCCGCGAACTGCTTCGACGATCGCCTGTCGTCGTTCTTTTGAGGAAAGTCTTGTTGACGGTTGCATAGGCTGGTAAGTTAGCATTCACTTACCAGCTTAACAAGAGCTCAACGGCTATAAAAAGTAAGGTAGCTCGGTGATGCGCTGGAAACGGCTATTCTAGATTGGAATTTATTGGAATTCAGGAGTCCGCAGACAGAAGGGCTGTGGCTGCGGAGGCAATGACGGCGTTGTTATAGAGTAATAATGCCTACTAGTTTTTTTGTTCTTCTAACCGATACCCGCGCATCCTGGCGTCGGAAACGCACGCGTCATATTTGCTATCCGCCAGGATGCCGCCGGCGAGGCCATAACCGGAGACTTCGCATGTAAGCCTGTGACCCTGGTCGTTGACCCACACAGCTCGCCGGTTGACGCAGCCGGCGAGTGTCGTTGCAAAACAAATAAGAAGCATTGGCCGCATGGAGATCATTGATCGAACGCCGAAATCGGCGAGGTCGTCCAGCGGGGTCGGATCGCCATTGATTGATTGGCGGCGCCTGGTGAAGAAGACGACATTTCGGCAGCCTCGAAGTTGGCCCGCGAATTCTTCCAGCCGTATTCGCACCGTTTCGGCCGGAACTCTATTTTGGTTGTCTGGGTTGCGCTGGTTTTGCCGGCGCCGGCGGGCGCTGGATGTCTACCACTTTGACGTCGAAGATCAAGGTCTTACCGGCAAGCGGGTGATTGAGGTCCAAGACTACGGTTTTTTCTTTGATCTCGTGCACTCGGACGGGTATAGCCTCTCCTTGCGGCCCTTTCGCCATCAGCACAGCGCCGACTTTCATCCCGCTTGCGGGAATCTTTTCTTTAGGAAACTCCTGAAAGGCGTGCTTGTTGACGGGACCGTACCCATCTTCCGGTTTGACCTTGACGCGCCTCTCATCGCCGACCTTCATTCCCGTCATTTCTTTCTCGAGACCGGGAACGATCTGGTTTTGACCTTGCGTATATTTCAAAGGCTCTTTGTCTTTGTTTGAATCGATGACTTTCCCGTCCTCGCCGGTAAGCGTGTATTGCATGCTCACGACCGACCCGTTCTCCACGACCTTTTCTCCTGTTTTGCCCTGCGCGACTGCGTTGAGGCGAAAGGGCACGATCAAAAACGCCAGCAGCAGAAAAAACGACCACGGTTTGAAAGCCATTTACACCTCCTTCACGAAATATTCGCGCCACTGATTGCTATCAGCATAACCGTTGAGAAAGGTGAACACAATAAGAAGGTTGAGGTTGAGGTTAAGGTTGAGCCAGAAGCAGAAAGAAGAAGGCTGAGGCCAAAGTTCAGCTGAGAAAACAGAAAAGATAGGAAAGGTTATGGCTAATCGCGATCTGGAGTTTCCTCCCGCCTCAACCTTAACTTCAGCCTTCTTGTTTTGTCTAAACCTGAGCCTCAACCTAAGCCTTTCTTAACCTGTTTCTACCGGCAGAGCGGAATGACGCGCCGCCCCCAGGCTTCCATCGTTTCGTTGAAGATCGCATTGGGCGGCGTCAGAAGCAGCCGTTTCACACCGGCGGCCTCGAGGCTCTTCACGCGCGCGGCACATTCCTCCGCCGTGCCGGCGATCGTGAAGCGCTGGATCAGGTAATCGGTCACGTAGTTTGGGTCCACGCGTTCCTCGATGGGCTTGGAGATGTCGAAGTTCTCCATGAACTTTTTAACCCCCGCCAGCTCTTCTTCGGGAACCGTTTCATACGTAAAACGGAAGTTGTGATGCGCGCGGTTGGCCAGGCGCGAGCGCACGCGTTTGCGCGCCTGATCGCCGTCATCATCGACGCAGATCATGCCCGCGGGCATGAGGTCGATCTCCGCCGGGCTTCGCCCGGCCTCGTTTGCTCCCTCAGCAACTCGCGTTTTGGACCACTGCAGAACCCGAGGATCAAAGCCGGTGCCGAGGATGACTCCGTCACAGACTCGGCCGGCAACTCTCAAGGTCCGCGGGCCTTCCGCGGAGATGTAGATCGGCACCGGTCGTTTGCCGGCTTTGAGGGTGACCGTGCCCGCGGCGCGCTCCTTTCCTTTCGGGACGGTGATGCCTCGATCATGCAAAAGATCGCGGATGTGTCTCAGTCCTTGTTCGAAATCGGCGAGTCGCGTGGCCGTTCGTCCCAAGCTGTAGACGGGACCGTCCCCTGTGCCCATGCCGATAATAGCGCGACCGTCGGATATTTCATTCAGGGTGGCAAAGGAGTTGGCCGTGATTGTCGGGTCGCGGTAGACCATGTTGGTAACCGCCGTGCCCAAGCGAATTTTTTTCGCGTTGACGGCGCACATCGCCATCACCTGGTAACAATCGACGTTGTTCATATGACTGTCGGCAAAAAAAACGGCTTCGAATCCGAGGCTCTCGGCCAGGCGCGCGCGGTCAATTGATTCCTTGATGCTTCGAGCCGATCCATGGAGGCAGAAATTCATCGCCATGTTTTCAACTCCTTAACAGACCGTTCCAAAAGGCTCAACGAAGCAAGCGCCCCTTATCGCCGGCCAGATTCGTGCGGTTGCCGTGCTTGCCATTTGAGGCACGCGTGTATCGAAAGACCGGAAACGGCGAAGCAAACAAGGCACAGCGCGAAGGCCCAGGCATAGGAGCCGGTGACGTCAAAGAGGTAACCGCCGATCCATGCGCCGAATGCGCTCCCCAAACCGAAGCCGATCTCGAGGAAGCCGAAGATGAGACCCACCTTACGCCCCGAGAAGATGTCGGCGATCACCGCCCCATAAGTGGGGTTGCCGGCGCTGTGGCCGATGCTGTAAAGCACTGCTGTGAGATAGGCAAACCACACGGGCGCGCCCGCGGGAGTCGCGATCAAACAACAAACCCCCAAAAGGGTAACAGTGGTCGAGACTGCATAAGCCCTGTCTCGTCCCAAACGGTCGGAGACCAAACCCCAGATTACAGTGCCGCCGAGGCGCACGAAGCCGATGAGTCCGGCGATGAATGCGGCAAGCAGTTTATCGTAACCCGCGGAAACATAGTGCGCCACCACATGCGTGTTGATCATGAATACTGCTGTTCCGAGCGCAAGATGGCCGACGGTAATGGACCAGAAGGGAAATGAAAGCACTGCGTCACGTAAGGTCCAGTCGTGATTTCCACGCCTGGTCTTCGAATGCCTGACGGGATTCTCGGACGGTGGGTCGCTATCACCGTCCGGAAGTTGCCCGACTTGTTGCGGATCACGCCGTTGCAGAAGCGCGTTCGCCGGAACCACGGCGATCAGGATCAGGGCTGCGGTAACCGCGAAGGTCGAGCGCCAACCGATTCTATCGATAAGAACCTGCGTCAGCGGAACCATGACCAGCGCGCCCAAGCCCTGGCCCATGCTCGCGATACCGATGGCCGTGGCGCGCCGGCGCACGAACCAATATGAGATAAGCGCGTTATGGCCGACGAACCCGAGTGCTCCCTGACCTAAAGCTGTGATCAAGCCATAGGAGAAATAAAGGCTCCATAAGGAATTAGCGAAGCTTGAAAGCAGGAGTCCGGCGCCGACGAGCGCGCCGCCGACGGGCATCAGCACGCGCGGCCCCATGCGATCGAAGGCCAGAC
>JBOHVS010000396.1:0-12851 GCA_050735975.1 Binatia bacterium
GGTTCCCATCGCGCTCGGCTTTGGCGCTGATGGAGCGTCGCGCCGGCCGCTCGGCTTGGTGATCGTCGGCGGCCTGGTGGTCTCCCAATTCATCACTCTTTACATTACGCCGGTAATTTATCTCTACCTCGAGCAGTTCCAGGAGAAAGTGCTCGACCGCGTGTCTTTTTTTCGCTTGGAGCGCGCGTCCGCAACCAATGGTTTCTCAGGAGAGAAACGCACATCCTCCTGAGGTCTATTGCATCAACAGAATCCTGGAGTCAGGAGCCGGAAGTCACAAGGAGAGAAGTGGGGATTGCAGCCCATCATGGAAACTGATAATACTAATCTAGTTTTCTAAGTATCTATGAGCCTTTCCTCTCCCTTGCGGGTGTGCGGCAGGGCGAGGGGTGATTAGATTATGGCCGCCCGATCGCTTAAACCGAACAAAGCGCTTTCCCAACAACTACCGTCCGAGAGCTCTCCTCCTCGAAGAATCATCACGGCGGCTCGACGTTATTTTCTTACCCACGGCTTTCGCGGCGTCACTATGGATGATCTGGCTCGAGAACTCGGGATGAGCAAGAAAACGCTGTACGCGTCTTTTTCGAGCAAAACCGCCATCATCGAGGCCGTTCTCATGGACAAGTTTCGAAACATCGATACGGACCTTGAGCGAATCACCTCCCAGTGCTCGACGGATGTTCTCGCCTCGCTGCATCAACTGCTTGCGTGCGTGCAGCAGCACACGGAGGAAATTCAGCCTCCGTTCGTGCGTGACATTCGGCGGGAGGCGCCGGAGATTTTCCAGTTGGTGCAGAGCCGTCGCCGCGATTTGATTCAGCGCTACTTCGGAAAGCTTTTTGACGAAGGACGCCGGGCCGGAATCATCCGCAAAGACATTTCAACCCGGTTGATCATTGCGATCCTTCTTGGCGCGACGGAATCGATCATGAATCCGCCGAAAATGGCCGAACTCGGTCTTACGCCGAAGACCGGGTTTGTCAGTATCATTTCCGTGGTTCTTGAAGGCGTGCTCACGGAGAAGGGCCGGTCGAAATCACTCGTAGGTCGCTGAAAACCTGATGTCGGGCTGCTGAAAAGCGCTCGCAAAGCGCAAAAAGCCACCGACTTCTGATCCCTGATATCTGCTCTTTGCGCTTAGCTCTTGGCGCTTTGCTATCGAAAAGCGCAGGTGACATGTGAAACGAACCATTCTGATGGTCGCTTTGATACTCGTAGCCGGGGCCGTTGCCCTCGGATGGTGGCTGAATCACCCGGGCGACGAAGCCCGGCAATTGGTACTGCATGGAAATCTCGACCTGCGGCAGGTCGAGATTTCGTTTAACAACAGCGAACGGATCGTCGCGGTGCTGGTTCAGGAAGGCGACCGCGTGCGGCAGGGCCAGCTCCTGGCACGGCTGGATACGAGCCGCCTCGAGCCGCAGGCCGCTCAGGCCGAAGCCCAAACAGCAGCCCAACGGCAAGTTGTTGAAAGACTCCGAAACGGCAGCCGCCCCGAGGAGATTGCGCAAGCGCGCGCGAACGTCGAGTCGGCCAAAGCCGACGCCGTCAACGCGCGCCAGCAATACGAACGCGTCAGGGGCGCGGCCGAAAGTTCCGGCGGCCGGGCGGTAAGACAACAGGATGTTGACAACGCCAAAGCCGCTTTGCAGGTTGCCGAAGCGAGGCTCGTTGTCAACCAGCGGGCGCTGGAGTTGGCTGTTGCAGGCCCGCGTAAAGAAGAGGTCGCCGAGGCAGAAGCCCGGCTGAGAGCGAATCAAGCGCACTTCGCATTGCTGCGCCAGCAACTGGCGGATACGCGGCTCCTCTCGCCCGTCGATGGCGTCGTGCGCACGCGGGTTATGGAGCCGGGAGAAATGGCTACTCCGCAGAAACCGGTCTTCTCGCTGGCCATCATCGACCCCAAATGGGTTCGAGCCTACGTCTCCGAGCCGGATCTGGGGAGAGTGCATCCCGGAATGACTGCCGCCGTTGCAGTGGATAGTTTTCCGAACCGGCGCTTCGATGGATGGGTCGGATTCATTTCGCCCGTCGCAGAGTTCACGCCGAAATCAGTCCAGACAGAGGAGCTGCGTACGAGCCTCGTCTATGAAATCCGCGTATTTGTGAAGGACCCCGCGGACGAGTTGCGTCTCGGCATGCCGGCAACGGTGTATTTGGAGCAGACAAAAAAAGCAGACGAGGAAAAAAAGATAGAGACAAGGAGATAAGGAGACGGCATTCTTTTCTCTGCGTCCTTCGCGCCTCAGTGGTGATATGTCCGTATTAACGGTTAGCGACGCCTTTCAGGACTGAAGATGAGTGTTGCAGAAGAAACCAACGTCGTTGTTAGTCAGGAGATCCGCAAAACTTTTCGCCGCGACACCGGCGAAATCGTACACGCGCTCGACGGAGTATCTTTACAAGTCGGCTCGGGCGCGCTTGCGGCAATCGTCGGACCCGATGGCGCCGGCAAGACCACCTTCATGCGCCTGGCTACGGGCTTGATGTTGCCGGACGCGGGGGAATTGAAAGTATTGGGCATCGATGCCGCTACGGAACCCCAGCAGATTCAAGACCGCATCGGTTACATGCCGCAGAAGTTTGGTCTGTACGAAGACTTGAGCGTTCAAGAAAATCTCGACCTGTACGCCGATCTTCACGGCGTCACGGTCGACGAGCGGCGGCAGCGCTATCCCCGGCTCATGGAGATGACCGCCTTGGGCCCCTTCACGGCTCGCCTGGCCGGACGGCTGTCCGGCGGGATGAAACAGAAGCTGGGGCTTGCTTGCACCCTGATCCGCTCGCCCGAGCTGTTGTTGCTGGACGAGCCGACGGTCGGAGTAGACCCGCTCTCGCGTCGGGAGCTGTGGCAGATCATTCTGCAACTCGTCAATGATCAAGGACTGACCGTCCTGCTCAGCACTTCATATTTGGACGAAGCCGAGAGGTGCGGGCACGTTGTTGTCTTGCATCAGGGAAAGGTCCTGGCGCAGGGCGATCCGAACGAGGTCAGCGCTTTGGCGAAAGACCGGATCTTCCTTGTCGAACCGTCCGCCGGAAAAAAAGCGCGCGCGATCCAGGCCCGGCTGCTCGATGATCCCTCGATTATAGACGCGGTGCCCGAAGGCGGCCGGGTGCGTTTTATCATCAAAGAAAGGATAAAAGCGGAAAGTGAAAAGATCCTCCATCCTTCCCCGTTAGAGCCGCGGTTCGAGGATGGCTTCATGGTGTTGCTACGACAAGCAACAGACAAAGAGACAGAGACACGAGGAGACAGGGAGACAAGGAGAAAACGAGACACGGTTTCGCAGGCTGGTCAAAAAGATCTCAGAGGCGAGGCGCGCGAAAAATCGACGAGCGGAGGCGTACTTAACCAGTACGTTGGAGCGAGGCGATTGAGCGCAACGAAGCATATGAGTCTTTTTCAGCAGCCTGATGCGGTGGTTCAGGTGCGTGACCTCGTGCGGCGCTTCGGAAGTTTCACTGCGGTCGATCACATCAACTTCGAGGTTAACCAGGGTGAAATTTTCGGTCTCCTCGGGCCCAACGGCGCCGGCAAGACAACTACCTTTCGGATGCTTTGTGGACTGCTGCCGGCCACCAGCGGCGCCTTGCGAGTAGCGGGCATGGATCTGCGTCGCGCCCGTGCCTCGGCGCGCCAGCGGATCGGCTATGTCGCGCAAAAATTTTCCCTCTACGGACAGCTGTCGGTGAACGAGAACCTGGAGTTCTTCGCCAGCGCCTATGGACTGCGCGATCCTCGTAGGCGCGAGCGCATCGATTGGGCGCTTCGGGAGTTCGATTTGACGGCACTAACGCGGCTGCCGAGCGAGCGGCTGCCCGGCGGATACAAACAGCGGCTCGCCATGGCGGCGGCGCTGCTGCATGAGCCGGAGATTCTCTTCCTGGATGAGCCAACCAGCGGCGTCGATCCCGTGGCGCGCCGCGAGTTCTGGCGGCGCATTACCGCGCTTGCAGAGGAAGGCGTCACAGTGATCATCACGACTCATTTCATGGAGGAAGCGGAATACTGCGATCGAATCGTCATTCTGGACGCCGGTCGCGTTTTGGCCCAGGGAACACCCGCCGATGTCCGCGGCCGCGGCCGGCCCGCCGGGGGTCGCCCGGCAACGATGGAAGACGCTTTCATTGCCATCGTGGAAGACGCGAGAGAGAGCGAAACCGCGCAGCGAACGTAAGCATAGCATGTTGATTGTTGAGTCGGGAGAGACAAAGGTGAGGGTGCCGTTTCGAGTGAAGCTCATTTACGAGTCGAAGCATAAGCAGTTGGCGGCCAAGGCCCGCCGGCTTCAGGCGTTGATAAAGAAGGAAGTGCGCCAGGTCGTCCGCGATCCCAGCAGCATCGCGATGGGCATCATTCTGCCGGTGCTGCTGATCCTGCTGTTCGGTTACGGGTTGTCCCTGGACGTCCGAAACGTGCCGGTGGCGATCGTCTTGGAGGATTCCTCCCCTACCGCCAGAGAGTTGGCCGCCCGTTTCCAATTGTCTGAATATTTCGACCCGCAGCTTTTGACCTCCATGACCCGCGCGCGGCAACTCATGGTGGAAAGAAAGGTGGACGCCATCGTCCGAATACGGCCGGACTTTGCGCGCCGGTTGGTCCTCGGAGGCGCGGAAGTGCAGATTCTCGTTCACGGTGTCGATGCCAACCGCGCGAGAATCATTGAAAGATATGCTCAAGGCGCGGTCGGCCAGTGGGTCGCAGTCCGGGCGGCCGAGAGCCAGGAGGTGCTGAGCGGCCCCGTGGCCGTACAGAGCCGGCTCTGGTTCAACGAAGCCCGCGAGAGCCGCTACTTTCTCGTCCCCGGCTTGATCGTGCTGATCATGACTCTTATCGGGGCGATGTTGACGTCGCTGGTAATGGCGCGGGAGTGGGAGCGCGGCACGTTCGAGGCGCTCTTTGTCACGCCCGTCAGGGCCGGCGAAATCCTGTTGGGCAAAACGCTCCCATATTTCGCGCTCGGGATAGCCGGGCTGGCGCTCTGCATTCTTGCCGCCAAATTTTTGTTCGAAGTCCCGTTGCGTGGATCGATCTGGGTGTTGACGGCCGCATCCGTGCTCTATCTGTTTGTGGCCTTGGGCATCGGCCTTTTGATCTCATCCGCGGTCAGAAGCCAGTTCGTGGCCAGCCAGATCACCATGCTCGTCACGTTTCTGCCCGCGCTGATGCTCTCCGGCTTTTTGTTCGACCTTCGCAGCATGCCGGCCGCGGTCCGGCTGATTTCATATCTACTGCCGGCCCGCTATTACGTTGCCTTGCTTCAAACAGTTTTTCTCGCCGGCGACATATGGGGAGTGATCATCCCGAATGCGCTCGTTCTGGCGGGCATGGCTGCGCTGTTGCTGCTTTTGACTCGCCTAACGACCACAAAAAGGCTGGCGTGAGGCGCACGATGCTGGAAGCGATTCTTCGAGTTCTGGCTCTGACACAGAAAGAGCTGCTGGCGATCCTCAAGGATCCGCGCAGCCGAGTGATGCTGTTCGCCCCGCCGATTCTCCAGTGCCTGATCTTCGGCTACGCGGCGACCTACGACCTGACCGATGTCCCTTACGCGGCGTTTAACCGCGACCGCAGTGCCGCTTCGTACGAGTTGCTGGCGAGGCTCGATGGATCGGGCGTGTTCCGGCGCGTAGCCGATCTGAACCGGGTCGTGGAGGTGAAGGAGTATATTAATGAGGGGCGCGTTCTGCTCGTAGTGCAGATCGGCGAAGACTTCGGGCGGCGGCTGCTTTCCGGGCTCCCGGCCGATGTGCAGGTGATCGCCGACGGCCGGAACTCCAACACCGCCGGTACGGCGATGGGCTACGTCAGCGCCGTCGTCGAATCGTTCAACCTCGACTGGCGCATAGCGCACGGCCAGAGCGGCCCGCCGGCACAGGTCACGGTCAGGGCCTGGTACAACCCGAATCTAGAAACCCGCTGGCACATGATCCCGGCGCTCATCGGCACCCTCACCTTTTTACAGACACTTTTGCTGACCGGTATGTCGGTGGCGCGCGAGCGCGAACAGGGGACGTTCGACCAGTTGCTCGTGACCCCGCTCCGCCCGTTCGAGATTATGATTGGCAAGGCGCTGCCGTCGATGCTCGTCGGGATTGGGCAGGCGACGTTGATCCTGCTCGTCGCGCAGCTCTGGTTTCAAATTCCGTTCGCCGGTTCGTTCTTGACTCTCTACGTCGGCCTCAGCTTCTTTTTGCTGGCGGCGGTGGGGATCGGCCTGCTGCTGTCGTCGATCGCAGCGACCATGCAGCAGGCGATGCTTTACTCGTTCATGCTGGTGATGCCGTTCTCGCTCTTGTCGGGGCTCGCCACCCCGATCGAAAGCATGCCCGAGTTCCTTCAGTTGGTTACTTTCATTAACCCGCTGCGTTACGCGATCGAGATCGCGCATCGCGTCTACCTCGAGGGCGCCGGCCTCCATCTGCTGCTCCCGCAGCTCTGGCCGCTGGCGCTGATCGCCGCGATCACGTTGCCCATAGGCGCCTGGATGTTTCGCCATCGGCTGATATAAAGAACCTGTGCCTGAAATAAAAGAGGATGAAATGAAGCAACAAAAACTGATGCAGAGACTCCGGGCTGGAACCGCAGGTCTCGCGCTCCTGACCGCCGGCTGCAGCGTCGGTCCCAATTATGAAAAACCTGACGTTCCGGTCCCTGCCGGCTGGAATGAAGCGCAACAAAACGGCGTCAGCCAGCAAGCAGCCGAGCTTACCCGCTGGTGGACCGCGTTCGATGACCCGTTGCTGAACTCGCTCGTCGGACGGGCGGTGCAATCCAACTTGGATCTGCGTCTGGCCGAAGCCCGCATCCGTGAAGCGCGGGCGCTGCGAGCGGTCACGGCTTCCGGCGCTTGGCCGGCGGTCGACGTCTCCGGCTCCTATAGTCGCAGCCGCGCCAGCGAGAATGCGTTTTCATCGCCCGCTCAGGGCGCCGGCGGGTCGTTTTCACCTGTAGGCGAGGGCGCGCAGGATCTCTTTCGAACGGGTTTCGATGCCAGTTGGGAGATCGACTTGTTCGGCGGCGTGCGGCGGAGCGTCGAAGCGGCGGATGCCACTATCGAAGCAACAGTGGAGGATCGGCGCAATACCCTCGTGACCTTGCTCGGAGACGTCGCAAACAATTACATCGATCTGCGTGGATTTCAGCAGAGGCTTGAAGTCGCTCGCGCCAACCTCAAAGCGCAGCAAGAAACACTGGAGATCAATAAGATACGCTTTGAGGCGGGACTCGCGAGCGATCTGGACGTTGCGCAAGCGGAAGGCCAGGTCAATATAACCGCATCGCAGATTCCCCTTCTTGAAAGCTCTTTGAAACAGGCGGGACACCGGCTCGACGTGCTCGTGGGTTTGCAACCAGGCGCGTTATGGGCGGAGGTCTCAAAAGAGGCGCCGATTCCGGCTCTGCCGCCTGAGGTACTGATCGGGCTGCCATCCGAATTGCTCAGGCGCCGTCCCGACATTCGCCGGGCGGAGCGGCAGCTTGCCGCTGCAACGGCGCAGGTGGGCGCCGTCACCGCCGACTTGTTTCCGAGATTTTTCTTGACCGGAGCCGCGGGATTACAGAGCATCAGCGCGGGCGATTGGTTGACGGGCGGCAGCAGATTCTGGTCAATTGGACCGACGATAACCTGGCCTATATTTGATGCCGGCAGGATCCGCGCAAACATTGAAGTGCGGAACGCCCAGCAGGAACAGGCATTGACCCAGTATGAGAAAGCCATTCTGACGGCGCTCGAAGACGTGGAAAACTCGCTGGTCGGCTATTCCCGTGAACAGGCGCGCTATCGGTCGTTGACCGAAGCGGTCGCCGCAAATCGCCGCGCAGTCGCGATGGCCAACGAACTCTACGTTAACGGCCTGGTCAACTTTCTGAACGTCCTCGAAGCCCAGCGCTCGCTCTACGCCTCGGAGAACGACCTCGCTCAGAGCGAGGCCGCTATGGCGTCGAATTTGGTCTCGCTCTATAAAGCCCTGGGCGGCGGCTGGGAAACCAATTAACGGAAGAAACATCATGACTTTAAAAACCTATAACCACGTTCCTATTCCTTCCTTTATGTATGGCACGGCTTGGAAAAAAGAAGCCACTACGCAACTGGTGCAATTAGCAGTAGCGTCAGGCTTCAAGGCCATCGACACGGCCAATCAACTGATCCATTACCAGGAGGCCCTGGTGGGTGAAGCCCTGCAGGCACTCGATAAGCAAGGGATCAAGCGAGACACCTTGTTTCTCCAAACCAAGTTTACTCCGGTCGGGGGCCAAGGCGGTCGAACCCCCTACGATGCCTCGGCCGATCTCACCACCCAAGTAAGGCAGTCCTTTGACAGCTCGTTGACCCACTTATGCACCGAGTATGTGGACTCCTATGTCTTACACGCACCTTATTCGCGGCGGGGCTTGGGGGAAGCGGATTGGGAGGTGTGGGCGGCGATGGAAGGTCTCTACCAATCAGGGAAAACCAAAATGATCGGCATCAGCAATGTCACGGCGGGTCAACTCACAGAGCTTTGTGAACTGGCGAATCTTAAACCCATGGTAGTGCAAAACCGGTGTTATGCCGTGCTTGGATGGGACCAAGAGGTCAGGGAGATTTGCCAAGCTCATGGCGTCATCTATCAGGGCTTTTCGCTGTTAACCGCCAATAGAAAAGTCCTTGCTGATCGAGAAATTCAGACAATCGCCAAACGGTTAGCCACCGGTCCCGCACAGATCATCTTTCGGTTTGCCATGCATATCGGGATGCTTCCGTTGACCGGAACCACGAGCCAACAACATATGAAAGAGGACCTCCAAGTCGAACAGTTCGCACTCTCCACCGAAGAAATCCAGCGGATTGAAACGATTGCGCTGTAAAGAGAAAACCCGGACTGTCGCCTCATTTCTTATAGCCGCCCACAAGCGCTCGTCTCCCGCCATCCCAAAAGCATTTCACTTTGTTAAACCCCGCTTCTTTCAGCCACGTCATCTGGTCCTTTCGTGATGGAGTCATGCGGTCAAAATTCAGAAAACAGCCGCCGGTTCCAACCAGTGAAAAGGTCTCCTCGTAGATCGAGCGAATGACGTCCGGGGAGCGCACGTTATGAATCGCAATCGAGGATACGACGGCGCCAAAAGGCCCTCTGATCTTCCGGCTCCAGCCGGTCTTGCCAAAATCACAAAGGACATACTCGAAACGTCCGTTGAGATGTTTCATACGCTTGCGGCCGAGCTTGGCCATCTCCGCCGAGCCATCCTGGCAGACGGCTGTCGCGTTCGGAAAATAGTTGAGCAAAAATTGGGCTAGCGCCCCATACCCCGCACCTAAGTCCAAGATGCTGACAGCGGTCTGCGGGTCATAAGGCAAAGTTCTCGCCATTAAACGGAAGATCTCCTCGCGATCAATTTCCCTTTCATCTTGCCGCTCCGCCCATTGGGAAACGTACTCTCTAGAGCTCCAATCGTGATGATCCCAAGGGTCCGTTAGCTTCGGCATCGGTAGCCTCCCGGAATGAATTCCGCCCCGACTCAGTGACCGACAAATATCATCGGGCATGTTGCCCCGCAATCACCGATGCAGCCCTGCGAAAAATGTTTTCGTATTCGACGACGACATCGATGTTGACAAGCCGACGGATGTTCTTTGGGCGTTGGCGACCCGGGTGCAACCGCACCGGCAAGCGTCGATCACGCCGCCGCTCTTCCGCGGCAACATGCTGGATCCTTCGCTTGAGGACGAGATTAAGACTTCCCGCCTGATTTTAGATAGCCCCTTCCCTGATAGAACCGCTTCGCTCCCGGATGGAGCGGCACGTCGTACGGCGCCTCTTCGTCGTTGGCGCAAAGCTGCGCCATATCGAGCGGTTTGAAGTTGTCTGTCGGCATGAGCGCCTTGCGCGCCTCGATCGCTTCGCATAGCGCGTAGGCGACGTCCTCCGGCATGTCGGCATGGACCACCATGGGCCAGCCGCTGAAATCCACGGTTGGGACGTCCGCGGGCAGCGCAGGAAACCGGGACTTGGGCAAAACCGACGGGCGATAACCTATCGCCGTCAACTTCTTTAGAATGCCCCCCTCAACGGGAAGATAGCGGAACCCGGCGTCGATCGCCGTCTGCCCCCAGCTCTTGATACCCTCGTCGAAGACTGCATTGATCGTTCCGGACTCGAGGGCCGCGCGACGCTCCGGGTGGCTCGGCCGCGTAACCGACTGAATCTTCCCGCCCCACCGCCGCAGGTTCGCGAAGGTAAACCCCGCGGCTTTCATGACGGCGCTCACCGTGAACATCGTCGGGCTGGAGGTGAGCCACGCCCTGGAGACGCTTCCGGTCGAGAGCCGGAGCGGAATGCGCTCCTTCCTGATCTGGTCGAGCGAAGTGATCCCCGTAGACTCGTGGACGGCAAAGGCCATCACGTCGTACGAAGGAAATACCGCGATGGTCCGGATCGGCTGGCGCTTGGAAAATAATCCCTTGCCCCTGAAAGCCATGGTTGCAGCCACTGAAGGATTGATCCAGCCGAGCGAAAGCTTGCCGCGGCTGACCGCCAGGAGCTCGCGAAATCCATCCGCCGCAAACGAGAAAGAAACCCCTTTTTCACGCGTGGCCGTGAGCGCGAGCGTGAGCGAATAACCGACGCGCGATTCCGTCTGAATCGCCTGCTCCGCCGCCCGCTCAGTTTGAAAAGAAAGAGAGGTGTCGTAGAGAGCGGCGGCCAGCTCCAGCAGTCCCCTGGTCCGCTGGATCTCCGCGCTGTAGCGGTGCTTCACGGTGTTCATCTTGATCTCCTTCGAGCGATACGGCTACCGCCGGAAAGAAGTGGCGGACTTTCTGAGCTTGCGCTATTCACACATCGTCACGACAAAGCAGATTCAAGCTTTCAGACTTAACCCGGTATGATTTGATTAGGCGGCATAAAAGGGGACAGGCTGGTTTTATCCTTACGGACGAACTAAAAGTAGCCCCTTTGTCCTCCTCTCTTTTCATATTTCTTTAAGCTTTAAATTAGCAGGCGATTTCGCGTTCATTTCTTGGAATCGCCTTATGGTTTCTCTGAACTTGTCCAAATACTGCGATTCAACAATTGGTAAGGTATCAATCCCACGCTGGTCCAATCGTTCCAAGACAGTGGTAACGGTCAGATCGTCAATGTAGCAACCCGGCTGATAACCGATGTTTTCACGGTCGTTTGTGTAAACTTCCGAAAGAATTTTAGCTTCTGTCAATTCAAAGAGGACCGAACGAACCAGTCGGATGGGTATTTCCAATTCACGAGAAATGTCGTCGGCCGTCAGAGACTTTTGGGCGCGGAGAAACTCTTTTACGCAAAGGTGTGTGATGATGAGGCCCACTATTCTTTTGAAGGAGTGACTTACGTTTAAACAATCCGGCTCGAACTCGTACGTTTCCACATTCTGATGAGCAAAAGAAACCTCCGCGCCAAATAGAACAATGAGCCAGCTAAGCTGCAGCCATACTAGAAATAACGGTAGTGCGGCAAAGCTTCCATAAACGGCGCCATATTTAGAAACGCCGATTTGGAATGCGATGTAGGCAAATTGGCCGACTTGGTAAATTGTACCGGCAAGAATGCCTGCCCAAAAGGCAGATTTGAGGTTGACTTTTGTATTGGGCATAAACACGTAGATAAAAGTAAATACGACCCAGATGACCCCATAGGGCAAAAGCCTCAGAGCAAAAATGATAACGTCACCGAAATATCCAAGGAATGAAAGTCTTTCTACGATCGATGTGACCTGCGTCGTCAGCAGAATGGTAATGCTGCTCGCGGTGATCAAGAGAACCGGACAAATCATCATAACCGACAGATAATCAGCCAGCTTACGCCCAAGACTTCTTCCTTTTTTGATGCCCCAAATGTCGTTAAAAGAACTTTCGATGTTACCGAGAAGCTTGATAACGCTCCAAAATAGAACCGCAACGCCGACGCCGGCAATCGCGCCCCCCTTTGTGTTCTCCAACAAAGAATTAGCGAATCCAATAATTCTCTGGGCTACTTCCTGTTGCCCTTCCAGCCTTTCAATGAGTTGTTCCTCAAGAATCTTTTCCAAGCCGAATCCCTTGGCAATACCAAAGGCCATGGCGACGACAGGCACGATCGATAACAGAGAGTAAAAAGTCAAGGCAGACGCCCGCAACTGACACTTGTCCTCGTTGAAGCCACGAACGGCCAAGAGAACAATTCTCAACGGGTTGATCCAAAATGACCTACGACCGGTTAGTTTATTTGCGCGAAAACGCCAGATGTCCGTCTTTAAGAACTGAACGGAGTTAGAAACTTTAGCTGATAGTTCTTGTTTCAAAGCCATGTGCGTCCTCGGGTAAAAAGGCTTTAAAATTATGCAGGCACCGCGGGAGAGAACTATAGCCCTTTAGCCAATTATTGGCAAAGCCGAGAGGCTGTTTGGCTCCGGGCGTTCCATATCACGTGAAATCCCGTGGCATGTTCCGCCTGACGCCAAGTGAAGTCCAGGAAATCTCTCGTTCAAGGTCACAATCCGTGATCTTGAAACGAGGACATAACGTAAAATACTCCAAGTTGTCTTTGATGCGATCCGGCAACTCATGACTCCGCCCGAGCCGAAGAAGAGACAAATCGGGTTTCCCCGGGCGACGAACACGAACCACGAGCACGAACACGGTTTATTCGAAGACGACCACGCTCACGACCACGTCTATAGCCACGAACACGGCTTTTCGTCATTCCCCTTCCCGCTTTCATCTTTCCTAATTCATCCATTTTCGCAAGATAGTCGAGATGTAAAAGTCTGACCCCGTAGTTGGGGGCGCGACGGATGCGTGCACCTCGCGATGGGGTCAGGTCTTTACTTTTGCTCTTCCATGGAATAGTAC
>JBOHVS010000397.1:0-25226 GCA_050735975.1 Binatia bacterium
CTATTGGCCCCATCGAGTTACGAAATCTTGCGGGCCGGCGACATTCTAATTGTCGAAGCGGATTCCGAAGCCTTGAAGACCTTATTGGATGCCACAAAGTTGGAATTGGTTGGGGATAAAGCGCACGATGGGCAAGCCCTTGGATCCGATGATGTGAGCGTTATCGAAGCCGTCGTAAGGCCGAACTCGTCCCTTGAGGGGAATACCGCTTGGACTTTTGGGCTGCGGTCGCGCTATGGCGTGAATCTTTTGGGAGTGGCGCGTCAAGGGACCCGCCTGCAAAAGCGCCTGAAGGACATTCAGTTCCAGCCTGGTGACGTTTTGCTCTTGCAGGGACAGAGGGAAACGCTCCAGGAGACGCTTTCCGTCCTGGGCTGCTTACCTTTGGCTGAGCGAGGTTTGCGTTTCGGACCGCAACGGTTGCTGCTCTCGCTATTTGTCTTCGCGCTCTCCATTGCCGCGTTGGCCGCCGGTTTTCTCGCGGCTCCCGTAGCTCTGACGGGCGCGGCCTTGCTGATGGTTCTGCTAAAGCTCGTCTCGATAAGGGAAGCTTACGATAGCATCGATTGGCCTATCATTGTGTTACTTGGAGCCATGATCCCAGTGGGAGAAGCTTTGGAAACGACAGGAGGAGCGGAACTGATTGCGAACCAACTCCTTAAAGTTGCAACTCAGATACCGCCGGCCGCGACCCTTACCATGGTTTTGATCGGCGCCATGATTTTGACGCCGCTGATTAACAATGCCGCGGCAGCCATTCTGCTGGCGCCGATCGCCATCGGCGTTGCCCAGGGACTCGGCGCTTCGGCCGACCCTTTTTTGATGGCGGTTTGCGTGGGGGCCTCTTGCGATTTTCTCACCCCTATCGGACACCAATCGAACACTCTAGTCATGGGACCGGGTGGCTACAAGTTCGGGGATTATGCGCGCATGGGCTTCCCTCTCGAAATTCTCATTGTGCTGGTTTCTATTCCTCTGATCCTTTGGTTCTGGCCGCTCGGGATTTAGTCCCGGCCCAGGTCATTGCCAACCAGGTGACGAAAAAGTTATTCTGCCGACCTAGCTCTAGAAAAGCCCAAAATTACCAACTAAACGTGATTTTATGATCCGATGTGACTTGGCCATACTCGGTGGCGGACCGGGGGGGATGGCTGCTGCTTTGTCTGCTGCCACTCGAGGAATGGACGTTGTGCTCGTCGATGCCGGTAGCTTTCTCGGATATGGACTTCATGGCGCCTACAAGTCAAAAGCTTTGTGGGAAGCCGCAAGGGACTGGATAGCCGCGGAGCGGTTGGGATGGGTTTGTATACCCAACATTAAAGAGGTGCTGTTTGCCGAAATCCACGCCCGGGTCGAGAAGGGAATGACGGATCTAACAGAAATGTATCTCAAATATATCCACCTGAAGAGGGTCCGGTTTATTCGCGGCTTCGGCGTGTTCAATGGTCCTTATTCGATGGAGGTCGATGGGCAAAGAATCGAATTCGAATACGCCATCATTGCCACCGGTTCGAGCCCTCGTCTGCTACCCGGACTGAGTGTAGATGGAAATACGATCATGACCAGCGATCACATCGTCGATGTGCAAGGTAACTTCGCTTCGCTGGTTGTAATAGGGGCGGGAGTTCTTGGCTGTGAGTTCACTTCGATCTTCTCTGCTTTTGGAGTCAAGGTTACCCTCATCGATAGAGCCGAGAGGTTGCTGGCCAACGAGGACCCTGACATCAGCGATCTCGTGGCGGATCTTTACCGGAAAAACGCCGTGGATGTCCGTTCCTCGGCTCGCGTGCAACGGATCGATACCATCCATGGAAAAGTCAGGACGGAACTCAAGGACGGATCCACCATAATCACCGACCGGGCATTGATCTCGATCGGTCGGATTCCCTGCTCCGGCGGCTTGAATTTGGAATCCGTCGGCGTCGAAACAGACCCTTGGGGTTTCATCAAAGTCAATGACAATCTCGAGACCAACGTAGATCACGTCTACGCGGTCGGTGACGTCGGTCAACGCAACACGCCTTTGGATCTAGCCTTGGTTCAGGTGGCAGAGGCGGAAGGGCGAATGGCCGTCAATCACATTAGCGGCGAAGCGATCGATATTCATCCCGAACACATTCCGTTTATCATCTTCACGATGCCGATGATCGCGGGAGCCGGTCTAAACCAAAGTCAGGCCCGCGAGCGCTATGGGAACGTGCGGATCGCAAAGTTCCTGAACATTCGAAACCATCGGTATCGAGCCATGCAGTCTCATGAAGGTTTTCTCAAGCTGATCGTGGCACCCCCGGGAGACGACAGGCTTATCGGCGTCCGAGTGGTTGGTGCCCAGGCCGATAATGTGATCGGCGAGGTCGCCGTTTTGATCGACAATAAGGTGCCTTACACCTACCTCTTAGACTGCATCCATGCCCACCCGTCGTTGGCCGAGAGCCTGCAGAATGCTGCCCGCGTTATAGCGGGTGTTCTTCCGCCAGAAATCTGAAGGACCTACCGAGCGGCATCACCGTCTGTAAGCATTAAGTTGTAGGCTGTTCCCAAATCGAGTCAATCGTGATAAACGTCCTACGACCATACTAGTATATAAATATATAAAGTATACATACAAAATATTATAAGGATATCGAAATGGCGCCTATCAAAGTCGTTGTCGCTGACGACCATACCCTGTTTCGTGAGGGCCTTAGACGAATTCTCGCTCTCGAGCAAGATATGCTGGTAGTCGGCCAAGCCTCGACGGGCGAGGAGGCGGTCGAGGTTGCCGAGCGGACACGGCCCGATATTCTTCTTTTGGACCTTAAGATGCCTAAAGGAGACACCCTGCGGGCGCTCGGTAAAATCGCCGAAAAGAGTCCGGCAACCAAAGTGATGATTCTCACGGCTTACTCCGAGGAGCAAGACATCACAGCGACTGCCAAAGCCCATGCCCGCGGCTACGTGCTCAAGGGAGTTTCTGCCTCAACGTTGATGCAGGCTATAAGAAAAGTGCACGGCGGTGAAATATGGGTAGACCCTGAGTTACTGGGCGGCGGTGATTTCGAGAGGGCTGCAAGCGCGAAACGGTTTGACCCCGGTCCGCCGGCCAATGAGACACTGCAAAACCTGACCAAAAGAGAGCTGGAGATTCTCCGTCTCGTCGCAGAGGGTTTGACCAACGAAGAGATCGGAAAAAGGCTTTTTATCAGCGAGAAGACCGTCAAAACTCATCTGACCAACATTTTGGATAAACTCCAGGTCAACAACCGCTTTAAGGCGGCGCTCCTGATCATGCAACCGCCGCCAAGAGCGGCGGCCCACCGGTAGCCCGGGTTCAGGTAAAGGCTGAGAGGTTGTGAAAAAATTGAAAAACGTCAAGTTCCGCAAATTTCGCCTCAACAAAATCAAATAGTTGCGGCTGCTCATTTTCGCAGAATTCGATTAATTCACAAACTCTGGGTTGGAAGTCTGAGGTTCGAAACTCAACCTAAACCTCAACCGGTTTGACTGCGTCAGTTCGTAAGACGTTGGCGCACGCTGCGGCGCGCCCACACGAGCAGCAACATGGACGCTCCCAGCGTGTAGCAGAGATCCCACAAAACAACTGAAGAAAACTCGCCGTTGAAAGATGCCCGGGCCAGCCTAACGGGATGGAGAAGAGGCAGCGCTTCCGCCACCCAAAGCCACGGCGCGCTAAGGCGCTCCTGGAGCGGAAAAAATACGTCTGAGAAGAGGAACAGAGGCGTAAGGAAAAGGGTAAAGTAAAAACTGAACAAATCGATGTTCGGGATGCGCAACGAGAAGACGATGCCGATCGCGGCGAAGAGCAAGCCGGTGAGCGGGATCACGAACAGAACCCAAAGCGCCGCCGGCAACGGAGTCAGTCCGAACAGCATCAGCACGATGAAGAAACACCCTCCGTATATGGAGGAGCGGGTCACGGCCCACAGAACTTCGCCGGCCAAAACATCGTCGGGCTCGATCGGAGTGGTAAGCATGGCGTCGTAGGCCTTCTCGAATATCAGCCGGACGTAAATATTATAGGTGACCTCGTAACTCGCTCCATTCATCGCGGCGACACACACCAGACCCGGAGCAAGAAATTCAATGTACGTAGTTCCTCCCATCTGCGAAACGTAAGCGCCGACTCCGATACCGATTGAAAAGAGGTATAGGACCGGCTCGAAAAAGTTCGGCAATATATTCCACTTCCAAGTCCTGCGATACATCGCGGCGTTACGCCGCCAAACAGCCAGCGCATACGGAGCCGAGACGCTCATGGGTTGGCCTCGAGACTCGTTCCGGTCAAGGAGAGAAAGACGTCTTCCAGATTCGTCGGCCGGACAATGACCGGGCGGCGATCCCCCTGATCATGCCGGCGGATGTGATCGATGAGAGTTGTCGCGTCATTGAGATAAAGCATAAGTCGCTGGCCCACGCGGAGCCGCCGGCCCGAGCGGACAAACCCGTCAAGCAGCGACGCCTCCTCCATTGGAGTGCAATCAAACTCCACCGTCTCGGGCCCCAATTGCGTAGCGATGAGATCCGCCGGACCGCCCGCGCCGATCACTTTGCCTGCCGACACGATCGCGACTTGGTCGCATAGACGCTGCGCTTCGTCCATATAGTGGGTTGTGATGAGCACGGTCGTGCCTGAGGCTCGGAGATCCCTAATTCGAGACCACAACGCGTGTCGCACCGCCGGATCGAGGCCTGTGGTTGGCTCGTCGAGGACTAAGAGTTCGGGTTTATTCATCATTGAAAGGGCGATCGCAAGACGCCGTTGGAAGCCACCCGAAAGCTGGCGGACCGGAACGGTCGCATGTGAACGCAATTCGAGAAAATCGACCAGCTCTTCCGCGCGTCGAGAGAGTTCAGGCTCGCGCAGTAGATGGTAGCGGCCGAAAACAAGCAGGTTTTCCTTCGGCGAAAGGGCCTCGATTAAAACGTTTTGCTGCAACGTCACTCCGAGACGCGAACGAACGGCCCGTGCATGACGGCTTATGTCCATGCCAAAGACGCGAATCGTACCGCTCGAGGGGCGTGTAACCCCATAGATCATTCGCAAGGTCGTCGTTTTTCCAGCCCCGTTCGGTCCCAAAAGGCCGAAACACACGCGCGCCGGAACATCGAGGTCCAGACCATCGACGGCCACCCGGTCGCCGAATCGTTTTGAAACCGCTCTTGCCTCAACAATGGTTGGTGTCGAGCTTGATGCTAATTCATTTAATGGCAAATTTTCCTTCACCTCGATCGGCGCATCTAAATAGACGGTGAAAACAACTCCGTTGAAGTCCCTTCAAAGAAAAGCTTTCTGCTATGAATGATGTTAAATCGCCGTTAACGTCGCGCATCCAAGGCGGTACGTTAGACCTAGCAGGTTGCGGAAAAAAGGTTCGGAATGCTTCGAGAGCCTCAGCATGAACGGAAATTATCAATGCTATTAATGCCCCTCCGTTCGTCCTGAGGCCTGGTCGAAGGACTCCGAGAGGGTTTTTCAGCAGCCTGCTAGTAAAGCGCAACGAAGCAGACGCATTCGTCCTGGGGGTCTGTTAGAAATCTGACTTATTCTGACGGCGGACGCAACACAGTCAGGCGCAAGGAACGAACGTTACCCAGGCCGGTCGCAGTCCCCTACCAAGGACTAAGCATCGGAGACCTTAATGTCGCTGAAATTGGCATAAAGCAAACTCGCGCAGGTAAACCTGGAGGTCGGAGCAAACTCACATGCCATTGATTTGGCGACAATTGTTTCGATGCGACGACTTAGAGTCGGGACATTTGCCGGGGCATGTCTCAATCATGCAACAGATTGGTCGCGCGCAGACCAAAAAAAGCCGAAATAATAAAGGATCGGCTCTTCTGACAACTCGCAAGGGCCGCGCTCGTGTCGCAACCTTTACAACGTGCATTGTTTGATAAAAAATTCCCAAGCCACCCCATCGACTTTTCGTCCTAGTTGTCATTCAATAGAGTATGGCAGAAACAATCCTTGTGGTCGAAGACCAGCCGATAATCCGGAAATGTATTTGCGACGCGCTGCAGAAGGTTGGCGGTTACCGGGTAGACGAGGCAGGCGACGGCGCTCAAGCCCTGGAGCTGATTAACGCTCGGCGCTTTGACCTCGTAATCTCCGATTTTGTTATGCCGCGTTTGGATGGAGTCGAGCTGCTCGAGCATCTTCGTTCCGTCTCGCCAAAGACTCAGATCATATTTATTACCGGCTATTTCTCGAAGGACTCATTGAAGGCATTTTTACCGGGGGTCGAGTGTGTTACGAAGCCCTTTGGTGTTGACGATCTAATGTCGGTGGTACAACGCCTCCTACCACCCAATGGGCGACAGTCGCTTTAGCGCAGCAGAACCCACCCGATTAGCTTCACCGGATGAGCAGTGAACCGTCGGACACGCATTTAGTCCGCCTAGCCGCCAGGACTAATGCCACGGAACTTTTGCTGAGGCTTCGCTGTGGGATGGTATCGGTTTCACTTAATGCCAGTGAAAAGACAACTAAGCTGCCCGCGCTGCGACAGTAGGGCTGTGCGCCCTTCCCATAGGAGGAATCTATGGGAGCGTATTTTAAGCCTCGGTCAAATCCGCCCTCTTCGATGTCGAGATTGTAGGCACCGATTCCACCGGATCTGCTAAAGATGCGTTTACGATTTCATAAACCGTCGGCCGACCGGCTTCATTTATCTCTCGTGAAATAAAAGTGGTACAGGTCGTTCTGACTCAATTCTTTCCTGAGTCGTGATGACACCTTCGTCACCGAATACCCAACACCCTAGCCACTTTTCCAAATTCCTGGAAGATTGATTCTTCAAGGTGTCCAGGAACGCATGCCACGGAATCAGTAATCTTTTAATTGCCGGATCTCCCCGAAGAGATCGGTCGGCAAATCGTGTACCACCGAATCAGTGGATGAAAAGGGTGAAATGACTGAGAATTTTACCAAAACAAGCCAATAAGTCGCGGGAGTAATTTGACCGATTCTACGTCTCACGGGTGACACTGGGCAGGACGGCCCGTCTAATTACAAGCTAAGAACATGGTTTAGAATCAAACTCAGCGCTAACCCTTCTGATCACCCTACTGGCTAAGCGCAAGGGCCGGGCAGGGGTGAAAGGGGGAGCCCGGAGCAGGGGCCGCGCCGACCTCTGACTTCTGATCCTGATGTCTGCTCTTTGCTGCCTTGCTCCCTGCTCTTTGCTTCTTTCTGGGCACCAAAAATGTCCAACATTGTCCCAGAATGTTCAACGATGGCAGAGCTGCGACTGATTCAAACCTCCCTTTTTCAAGAACTTACCGCAATAGCCCTGAAGCGGTCTTCGTGGTACGGGAGTTGCTCAATCCCCTGCCGAGTTCGCAAAGCCTGTTCACGTGGAGGTGAAATCATGGCGGCTGAATCCGTTAATCCTGAGATTCAAGAGAACGGTGATAATTCTGCGCGCGGCGCTAACACCGACCAGATAAGCCGAGTCGTTGGAGGGGAGAAAAACGCAGGTGGCGACACGGGCGACAACCACCTCCGGGATATCGACAGTCATGCCAATCGCCTTTTCAACCTATTGAGCGAGTTGAGATCGATTGCCAATCGAGCTTGTGACGCAGCTCTGAGAGAGGCCGAATGCGCCGATAGGATCGAAGACAGCATGAATACTGAAATCGCCGCGCTGCAGGGCGAACTGAAAAAAAAAGGAGAATCACTCCAGGCACGAGAGCTGGCTCTAGCAGAGCTCGAAGAACGAACGCGAGCACGCTTCGCGGAGCTGGAAAGCCGGGCGCAAGAAAAAGAGGTCCAACTGAACCGGCTAACATCAGAAAGAGAAAGCCTTATCGATCGATTGAATGGAGCGGAACTGGCTGCCAAGCAGGCGAAATCTCAAGCTCACCAATTTACCGAGCGTCTGGAAGCGGAGCTCACCTCTCTCAGGCTGCAGATGGCGAAGCGTGAAGAATCCCTTGCCGTGAGGGAGCTCGCTCTAAGCCGGATCGAAGGAGATTTGAAAACGAACATTCAGAATCTCCAACTTCGGTCCCAGGAGACCGAAGCGAAATTGGCGAGCCAGGAGAGAGCAATCAGGGAAAAAGAGCGCGTGATCCAGGGAGCCGCCGCCAGGGAAGCGGAGATCGGCAAGCTAATTGAACGGCTTTCTGCGGAATGCGACAAGCTCAGCGCCGAAGTTTGTGAGAAAGGGTTGATCATCGCGCGTTTGGAAGACAAGACGCGACACTTCAGCAATGGCGGCAACGTATTGAAAAAAGTTCTCGGCCTGACAGAGGAAAAATCATTCTGACGGCTTCTTTCAGGGAATTGCCGCTATAATGTAGATTCCGTTGAGCAGCCATACTTTGATTCGCACACAGGGACAAGCACTCCCGGGAGCGCGGGCCAATTCAGCGACATCTTCATGAGATTTTATCTCCTGTTCGCCGTGATCATGAATTGTAATTGTTTTCTCTTCCGTTAAAGACAACCGGTGTGGTTTTCCCTCGCATACAACGACTATGCTCCATGCGCCGTTTCCGCCGGCAAGCTCTAAAACCTCAACCGGCTCTCCTCCGGATTCAATAGGCACAATCTTCATTTCGCTCGGTCAGATCGTATAAATAGCCAAAAGCCCCTCGGCGCGGCTCACTCACGGCTCGCACATGCCGCCGGCACAGTAGGAAGCCATCGCATGAGTACGGTTGACGAGAAGTATAACTGCGCCGGTCATAATTCAACCCAGTTGACCGGCTTTTTTATTTTTGGAAGGCTCTTTGGGAGCTTGATTCGACAAATGGATGTCTATATATGAGTTGATAAACGATACATTCACGGTATATGGATTGATAAGCGATACGTTCACGTTCCGGATAATACGGAATTGCTCTCTGCCGGAAGTTCAGATTCATTTCCTGGACGGTCCAAGATCCAATGCGAGACTCTCGATAGTAAAACCGGATTAGATCCAACAAAAAACCAAGGAGGCAACGATGAAATTAAGGATAAAAAATTCGATTTTGTCGGCTTTTTCTTTCTGGGCTCTCTTGCTGTACTCAAACCCCGCCGTATCGGGACCGCTGGATCCCTACGTCGAAGCGGCCAAAAAAGAAGGCTCTGTCAGGTTAGGCGTCACCCTGCGGAAAACCAGTCATGGAAAACCGTCGGGCGAAAAGTACCTGCAAGCTTTTCAAAAACGCTATCCTTTTCTAAAAGTGGATTTTAAGAGAATCGGCGGCGCGCGAGAGCGGGAAAGGGTTCTCTCAGAAATGTCCGCTGGCGTCATCAACTTTGACGTCGCCACGGTCAGCGAAACGATGGTGCCCACGGTGATCGACGCGAAGCTGGCCCGGATCGTCGACTGGAAAAAACTGGGCGTGCCGAAATTCATGGCACATCCCAAGAACGTGGGCGTTTCTCTTCGAACGCCGGTCTATGGGATCGCCTATAATCGCGAAAAAATCCCCGATGAAGTGGCCAAAACCTTCACGTGGGAGACCTGCACCGATCCCAAATGGAAAGGGAAAACGGCCACCGACGATCGCCCAAGGCACCTGAATGTGCTCTATCGCAATGAGGGATGGGGCCGAGAAAAAACTCTGGATTATGCGAAGCGTTGGGCCGCCAATAAACCCTCCCTCGAACCCAGCCGCTCGACCGGCGCGCAGAAGCTCTCCGTGGGCTCGTATTATATGATTTGCGGCATGCCGCGCCGGCAAGTCGAGGAGCTCCAGGTTTACGCCGGGGCCAAAACAATCGGCATCGTGTATCCCGAGCCCGTTCCCGTGGGCATCGGAGATCTCATTTACGTTGCCGAGAAGGCCAAACATCCGAACGCCGGCATTCTCTTCCTCGCTTGGACCGCGACCGAGGAGGCGCAAACGATATTGGACAACGTCGATTTTTCGGGGCATCCGGCTTACGAGAACAACGATATCAACAAAGTCATCAAAGGAAAGAAGACGGTCTACGCCTCATGGGAAGATACCGCCAAATCGGATGATATCCTCGCGGAGATTCTTCAGGCCATGGGCTTTCCGGTGGTTCGATAGATAGAGGCCCGCGTTTGTCTTCAAGGCAACCCCGGAATCTTCATGCAAGTAGCAGCGGCCAGGCCCTTATCGATTCGCCTCGGTTGGCTCCGCCAGCGATTCGGGCCCAATCTCTTTTTCGGCGCCGTGGTGTTGATCATGCTGTGGCTGATCCTGGTGCCTATGGGGCAGCTCATTCTCAACAGCTTCCGCACCGGCCACCCGGCGGTCCCCTCGCCCTTCACTCTCAGAAACTACCTTGTCGGGTTTACGAATCCCCTGACCTATCAAATGATCTGGAACACGTTGCTCTTCGCCGGCGCAGGGACCTTCATAACGGTCTCCATCGCCGTACTTTTCGCTTGGCTGACGGAGCGCACGGACATGCCGGGCCGAAATTTGGCCTGGAGCCTGCTCCTGGTCCCGCTGGCGATGCCGGGATTCTTGTTTTCTATGGCCTGGATCTTTCTTCTCGACCCGCGTGTGGGCGTTATCAATATGTGGTTGCGTTCCCTTCTATCGCTGTTCGGATGGGAGTTAGAGACCGGGCCGGTCAATATCTATTCAATGGCCGGTATGATTTTCCTCGACGGGCTGAGAGGAGTGACGACCGTATTTTTGCTGATCGTGGGTGCTTTCAGGGCGATGGACCCGAACCTGGAGGAAGCGGCGCGCATTTCAGGCGCCAAGGCGTGGACCACATTCCGGAGAATCACGTTGCCGACCCTTCTCCCGGCCATTCTTGCAGCCTTCCTCTATTCTTTTATCTCTTCGATGGAATCTTTCGAGGCTCCGCTGCTCGTCGGCCTGCCGGCGGGAATCTATGTCTACAGCACGATGATCTATTTTTCGACGCGGCTCATGCCGAGTTACGGACTGGCGGCCGCCTTCGCCGTCAGTTACTGCGTCATAGCCCTTGTGCTGGTGGTTATCTATCAAAGGGTCGCTTTGCGGCAAGTCGAACGGTTCGCCACGATCACCGGGAAAGGTTACCGGCCGCGCGTAACTCATCTGGAGAAATTGCGCTTGCCGGCCCTCGGTCTTTTCATCGGCTATTTCTTTCTGGCGGTGGTCCTGCCCCTCTTCATCCTGATCTGGGCGGCTTTATCCCCCACGTACGCGCAACCGACCTGGAAAGGCTTCAGTCAACTGACCCTGTTGCATTTTCGCCGGCTGCTGGATGAGCCCGGCGTTTTGCAAGCGACCTGGAACACGATCGTGATCACCCTGACCACGGCGACGTTGACCGTGCTGCTCTCTTTTTTCGTCTCATGGATTGTCGTTCGGACCAAAATGCGCGGCCGCATGTTTCTCGACGGACTCACTTTTCTTGCCCATGGGGTGCCCGGCATCGTCATCGCGCTGGCCTTCATCTTTGTCTACCTCCAGCCTCCCTTTCGCTCCTTTCATCTTTACGGAACGGTGTGGATCGTTGCGCTGGCGCTGGTGACCCAATACGTCGCCTTCACCACCCGCACCACCAACGCCGCCATCGCTCAGGTCCACAAAGAGCTCGAGGAGGCGGCGCGGATCTCGGGAGTCGGCCGGATCACCACCCTCTTCCGCATAACGCTCCCGCTCGTTGTCCCGGCCTTTGCGGCGGCCTGGATATGGGTGGCGGCTCACTCGGTGCGTTCGTTCTCCGTGCCGGTCATGCTTGCCAGCGAAGGGAACTGGACCCTCTCGGTCATTCTCTGGCGCATATGGGATGAACAAAACGCTCTCACCATGGCAGCCGCACTCGGCGTGATCTTCATTCTCAGCATGGCCATTTTGACTTTCCTCGGGCGACGGTTGATTGTAAAAGCATTCTCAGTGGACTAAAAACGATGGATCTCACTGTTCAGAACCTAAGAAAAGTTTTCCGCGCGCAAGCAGGAGAGGTCCAGGCTGTGCATGGGGCCTCTTTTTCCGTCCCTAACGGTGTGTTCTTTACCCTCCTGGGCCCCAGCGGCAGCGGAAAGACCACCATCCTGCGGTGCATCGGCGGCCTCGAAATGCCGGACAGCGGCGAGATTCGCCTCGGGGAGAAGATTTACTACTCGGACAAAAAACGGATCGTCCTTATGCCGGAGGAGCGCGGCATCGCAATGGTATTCCAGTCCTACGCGATCTGGCCGCACATGACGGTCTTCAACAACGTGGCTTTCCCGTTGAAATACGGCTTGAAGCGAGTCCCAAACGCGGAGATTAAAAGCAAAGTCCGCCGGGTCCTTAAGCTGGTTCAGATGGATGGTCTTGAATCGCGCATGGCGACTCAGCTCTCCGGCGGCCAGCAGCAGCGGGTAGCGCTCGCGCGGGCCCTGGTCTCAGAGCCGGACCTCCTGCTTCTCGACGAGCCCCTCTCCAACCTCGATGCCAAATTGCGCGAAGAGATGCGCATCGAGATCCGCCGCATCCAGAAATCCCTGGGCTTAACGACCATCTACGTTACCCATGATCAGGCTGAGGCCCTCTCCATGTCCGACCAGGTGGCTCTCCTCCGAAGCGGCGAGATCGTCCAGATCGGCGCCCCGAGGGAACTTTATGAGCGGCCCAGCGACGTTTTTGCCAGCTCGTTTATCGGCACAAGCAACAAAATGACCGGGACCCTTGAGCGCGTCGCCAACGCCGGATCCCTGGGCGTGGCCCGAATCCAGGGGCGCGATTTGATCTGCGTGATCGGAGAGGGCTGCAGGGAAAAAGACGAAGTGGTTGTCAGTGTCCGTCCGGAGGATATCGAAGTTGCCGTGGTAAACGATCCCACTGCCGACGGTTGGAAAGGCGTCGTTCGCCAGGTGGTCTACTTCGGGGACAACATGAGCTGCGAGATCGACTCGTTCGGAAGCGTCCTCCGCGCCAAACTTCACCCCTCTATCAGACTCGAAGAGGGCCAACAGGTACTTTTTAGCTTCAGATCCGAGAGGTGCGTTGCCTTCCCAGCCAAGATGTCAAACGATTGAGGCCCCAGAGTCTCACTAGACTAGACTAGTCTCCCCTTCTCTGTCTCTATCTCTGTCTCTATCTCTTTCTCTATCTCTTTCTCATTTCCGCCTTTACCTCGCGCAAAATCGAAAGGTCCACCAGGCGATCGGCAGGAACTTCTGCTTTGATTCCGGAGTCTTGCCTGATCCTGTCTAAGATAGACTCCAGCACTGGCTCTTCTACATCACCGTCGGGGCTCAAAACCTGTCTGAGAATCTTGTAGCTATCCGCAGCGACTTTCGGCTCTAGATTAAAGTATTTTTGCAGGTACGGGATAACTTGTTCCTCGCTCCTGAAAATAATTTCCAAACTGCGAAGAGTCGCGCGGATCATCGCTTTCACCTGGTCGCGATGGTTTTGTATATGACTGGCCCTGACAACCAGACCCCCCTGTAAATCACGCACGTCAAATGTATTTCCCAGATCCACGTAACCCGCCAGGGTTGCCATGGAAGTATAGGGGGGACTTAGAATCACGGCGTCCGCCGCCTTGCTCGTCAAAACCGCGTAGCTGTTCGCCGTGGTATTCGTGGTGATGTAGGCCACTTTTTCATTGTCAAGCCTTTTCATCATGGAAAGGGCGGCATAGTGCGCGAGCGATCCTATGCCGCTCACGCCAACGTTTGTAATTTTAGCTGCGGTCATTCCCGGTTGTCCGATCAGGCTGAAGCTCAACCGGGTTTGGCTGAACAGGACCGTTCTCAACGGCAATCCTTTCATAGCCGCGCGCACGGACAATCCCGAAGCTGATGAATAGTCCACCTCACCGGCTTGCAGGGCAGTGACTCCTACCGGAGGCCGCATCACGATGATTTCCAGATCGATACCTTCCTTCTCGAAAAGGCCTCTCGATTTGCCAAGATAATAAGGGATAAAGGTCAATGACCTGGCAGCCACGTGGAGCCGCGCCTTCTCCAGAGGCTTTTTCGTCCCCTGTTGCGCCTGTACGAATGAGGCGGAGCCGCCAATCAGAATTACCAGCGCCGCGATTGTTAGTCGCAAGAATTTCATTTTATCAACTCCTCTCTTCTACGGTGCTACCCTTCGCGTCCATTCCCCTCTTTGTCTCCCGATTTTCGATTTTGGATTTTAAGTTCTAACTTCTGAATTCTGAATTCTCTAACTCTGTCTCTATCTCTGTCCCTGTCTCAGTCGCGGTTGATTTTTCTTCCCTTCCAGGCTTGCGCCGAACTTTTCCACGACCTTAACCTTAAGTTCCGGACTCGCGCCGGAAACCTTTGGAAACTCATTCATCCATTCGTAAGGACGGCACGCGTCGATCAGGCCGCGCGACTGAAGGCCCCTTTCGCTCGGCGGAATGATCGGGTCAATGGGATTGCTCCAGCATCGATGCAAAATATCGATGTCTTTTGCCGGATCGGTCCTGGTGCAAAGCGCCCATAGCAACCCATTGCTGTCCCAAATATCAATGTCCTCATCGACGACGACCACGTAACGCGTCAGCAGCGCGGCTGCCCGGCACTGCGAGGCAATTACGGCGGCTTGCTTGGCATGACCGGGGTAACGCTGCTTGATTGCCACGACTACGAGCAACCGGGTTTGATAATAGGCGACGCCTTTCACGTCCGGCACGCCTGCCTTGTCGAGATAATCCCAGATGTAAGCCGCGCGAATGAGATTATTTTCCGCTCCCGGGGCGGGACGAAACGGCGGCGCGCCGGTGATGATCGGATCGTCGCGGTGCATCAAACTTTTCACTTTAAGCATCGGCTCTGAGCGAAGGCCGCCGGCATAGTAACCCGTGAACTCGCCGAACGGTCCTTCCGGAATCTTTGTGCCGGGAATGACCTCCCCTTCCACCGCAACTTCGGAAAACGCGGGGATCGGCAGCTTGGTGTATTCTCCTAAGACCACCTCGAAAGGTTCTCCGCGAATGCCTCCCGCGTAGTCGTATTCAGACTCTCCCGCCGGAACATCCATTTGGCCGAAATACCAGAGCAAAGGATCGGGCCCGAAACTGATGGCGACCGGAAATGGTTCTCCCCTATCGAAGTACTTTTGCCGGTGAATGTTTCCATGGTGGCCCGGCGACATATAGAGCGCCAGGGTATCGCGGTCATGCACCATGACACGGTAGCAACCCAGATTGACCCAGCCTTCGTCCGGATCACGGCTGATGGTGACATCCAATGTCCCGATGTAACGCCCGCCGTCGCCCTCGTGCCAGAAAGGCGCCGGCAAAGACAACAAATCAATCTCCTTTCCTTCGAATACGTTTTCCATCAGCGGGCCGGAATCGACGACACGCGGGGGAAGAAACTCGGGATGGTTGAGCCGCTTCTTCCATGCGTCGATGAACTGATCGCGACTGTAGTGGAGCGGCAGATGGTTTGTAAGGCATTGGCGCCTCAAGGTCGGATTGTGGACTCCCGTCAAGACGCGGCGGCCCGCGGGATAGTCTTTGATGTTATCGAAGAGCACTGCCGGCGGAGTCTGCGATCGCGCCGCTACTTCGGCCACGGCGCCGAGCTCCAGGCGCCAGTCCGCGCCATCGATTGTGCGGAGCTCGCCGAAACCGTCCACCGCCTCTAACCATCCGCGTAGATCCCGATAAAGCATGCTCCCTCCTCGCATCCGTGTTGGAGAGCCGATCATAGAACGGGTCGAACGGCGCTACAACTCTGTTCTTCTCGCTTTTTGACCCAGCTCGCGACTGGTATATATGTATTGGATCAATGGAGGACAGTCCCCTTCTCCAGGGGGACTGTCCCCCTCTCCTCGTCTCCATCGAATTCTGAGATAGGACACGAGCCACTGGTTCTCGGTGTTTTCGGAAGGGAGGGTATTTATGGCGCTGCGGTATCTTTCTTGCACATGCATTGTCATGTTGGTCGCTCTCATGTTGTCTCGGGGGGGCGCGACACAGACCAATGCGCTCACCGCTCAAGGAATTGTTGAGGTAGGCCCGTCTGAGAACCTCCGGCTGCCTCCACCCTACGCCACCCCTTCGGCTCGGAACCGCTCTAAAGGGACCGGCTGGCCGCCAGGCCGAACGCCTACGCCTCCCTCCGGCTTCACCGTAAGTCTATTCGCCGACAACCTGGACAACCCGCGTTGGACATACGCGCTGCCTAACGGGGATGTAGTGGCGGTAGAATCCATCCGTGAGTCTCCCAATCGGCCCGCGGATCGTTCGGCAAACCGCATCACGTTGTTTAGGGACACCGACAAAGACGGGAACCCCGAATTTCGTGAGACCTTTCTCACGGGCCTCAACTTGCCGTTTGGCATGCTGCTGGTCGGCGATTGGTTTTACGTCGGCAATACGAATGGACTCGTCCGCTATCGTTACCGCGCCGGCCAAACGCGTATCGAGGCGAAAGGCGACAAGATCCTCGATCTCCCTGCCGGTGGCCATTTCACGCGCAATGTCATCGCGGATTCGACCGGTCGGAAACTCTACGTCGCCGTCGGCTCTACCGGCAATGTGGACGAGGACAAACGGGATGCTAAAGACCCCAGGCGCGCCGCCGTTTTACAAGTAAACCCTGACGGAAGCGGCATGCGGGTATTCGCCAGCGGGCTACGAAATCCCGTTGGCATGGATTGGGAGCCCAAAACAAACACTTTGTGGACTGTCGTAAACGAGCGGGATGGCTTGGGCGATGGTCTCGTGCCGGACTATCTAACCAGCGTCAAAGAAGGCGCATTCTACGGCTGGCCCTATGCCTACTTCGGCCAGAACGAAGACCCGCGCAAAAAAGGCGAGCGGCCCGACCTTGTAGCAAAGGCAATCAAGCCTGACTATGCCCTCGGCTCTCATGTAGCGGCACTGGGGCTGGCCTTCTACCGGGGCAACTCCTTTCCGAGTCGCTACCACGGCGGCGCCTTCATCGGCATGCATGGGTCATGGAATCGCTCTAACCTCGTCGGTTACAAGGTCGCCTTCGTCCGCTTCGAGAACGGCAAGCCCACGGGACCGATCGAAGATTTTCTCACCGGCTTTATTGCCAACGAGAAAACTTCGGAAGTCTACGGGCGGCCGGTCGGAGTGACGGTGTTGGACGACGGCTCGCTGCTGGTCGCCGATGACTGGGGGAAAAAGATCTGGCGGGTGAGCGCGCGTCACTGATATAAACAGGTTAAGGTTCAGGCTCAAGTTCGGCTTCGAACTATCGAACTTCGAACCCTCGAACTTGGAACTTTCTCAAACCTCAGTCTCAGACTTGACCTTAACCTACCTAAGGAAACCCTTGCGCGAGATAATCTTCAGTGATAGTGGCTTAGGCGACATTTAAAGCGCAGCCTCGATATTTGGCCAGATTAAGAGAACTACCACACTTCAGTATGGGGCCTTCTGAAAGTGCGGTAGGCAAGAGTTCAAGGCTCAGGGAGTCTTCCCTGCGAAGCATTACCTCCAAGGATAACCCGACCAGAGCGTGTTTCAAAGCGCATGTTCTGCCCCTGCCGGTAATCAGGTTCCAGGGCCAAGGACATTAACACTGTCCCACTCTAAGGAGGAGAACATGACGAATAAACTCTACGTCGGTGGATTGTCCTACGCCACCACCGACAAGCAGCTCGAAGAGCTGTTTGCGACGCACGGAACGGTGGAGTCCGCCCGCGTGATCACCGACAAATTTACCGGCCGGTCCAAGGGGTTTGGATTTGTTGAGATGAGTTCCGGGGCAGAAGCCCAGACCGCGATTCAGGCCCTCAATGGAACCGACTTTGACGGACGCAACATCACCGTCAATGAGGCTCGGCCTCAAGAGAAGCGCTCAAGCTTCGGCGGCGAACGAAGGGGCGGCGGTGGCGGGCGGAACCGCTGGTAATCGCATTCCGTAGAGCTTAACGTAAAGGGCGTCAGGTCGGTACGCCCCTTTACGTTCTCACTTCGTCCACCTTTGGTGCGCAGACAGTAAGAGGGAAGCCACAAACCTGACAGGAGAAAAAAATCTGACGCCGCAGCTTTCCTAATACCTACGCCGAAAGCTACCTGTTGCCTCTGGTATGTGTTAAGGTAATCACCATGGGAAATCAAACCTACATGAAGCGCCAGAAAGAGTTGGCGCGCCAACAGAAGCAGAGGGACAAGGCCGCCCGGCGGCAGCAACGTAAAGCGGAGAAGAGAATAGGCGGGCCGCCGCTTGAAGGCGAAGATCCGATCACGGGAGAGATCCAACCCGGCGCGCAGACACAAAAGTAACTATTCCTTGCTTCCAGCAACTCGGGCATGCTCGCTTTTGGCGCGACTTTGAATAACTTGGGTTTAGCGGTCGTTTGTCCCGTTCCGGCGAAGTCACATTAGAGGCCCACGATCATGCGAATGACCGTCATCGGAGTTGGTCCCATCGGCGGGATCATCGGGGGCAGGCTCGGCCGCGCGGAGAACGACATCACGTTTGTCGACGTAGACAAGGAACGCATCGCCGCAGCCGGAGGGTAGAATGAAGTTACCTGGTTGTCGCCGCTGGCAATTTCTGCGGCGGATATGGGCGGTTTCTTGCCGCGCTCGTCTTCTTTGGATTGTCTTCTTCTTTGATTGATTGAGCCAGCTCTTCCAGTAGTGCATTCATCTTGTGAATCATGATCTCCAAGTTCTCCAGCGAGCGCTTGTCACGAGGGGTGTAAGCGGCATCGGATTCGAGGCTTCCGACGTTCAAAAGCACGATGCTCATGCAGTTTCTTAAATCATGAAATATTTCAACGGGCGCATGATGGCTCCCGGCGAGCCGAGGCGTCCTAGTGGAAGATCGGGTGAGTTTTCCGGCTATCATGACAACCTCCTGCTGCACGTTGCGTGATGTGCAGAGCCTCTCTGGCTAAAACAACCTGACCAGTCGATGCCTCCACTATCACCACCGCCCAGGCAGACGCCATCAAATCCCCCAAGCTGTCGGCCCCTTTTCTACTACATTCCGCCGGCAGCCTGCAAGCTCATCGAAGCACCGCAAGCGAACGGATGTTCGAACACCATTTAGATTGGCATCGCCCATAGATCAGTGGATAAACCCCAGGATCTTCCAGTAAGGGACACGACCGGCAATGGCCAAGAAGGTAGCAACGAACTTGGCGGCCAGGATTTTTCTTGCTTGGGCATGTGAAAACGCCAGCCCGTAACCTCAAAACCGTAGGACTCGAGCCGATCTTGGAGCACCGCTTTAATATCTTCTTCATCGTCGACGATCAGGAGCTTAAATTTCATTGTCTTCAATCAACCTCTCAACGACCCTAAACATCGTGTGTTGACAATATGAATTGAGCTGCGTCTTAAAACACATTTCAGCATTCACTCGGATATTTTCGTCGGGCATATCTTCAACACTCTCTGCGTTTGAATAACTCTCGAGGCGCATCCTCGTCAGGCGTTACGGCCAGCATACTGTGAGTTTTTCTAAATGAGAGAGCAAGAGCAGTGCCGAAGGCGCGGGCAAGCAAATGTGAGGAGAAAATCAGTTGTTTTCTCCATTGTTAGGTCGTTTTTCATGAATTGATCATAACCATCGCCATCCGAACGAGCCGGACGAATCCGCGACTTCGTTTACAGTCGCCCACGTTTCCACTACTTAATCTCTCGTCAGGTAAGGACTTTCTTCGCCGTCCAGCCGTAGTCAGCGCGTCTACTTCGCGTCTACTTCGCGTCTACTTCGTTGACAGTGCTTCCTTTGATATGTTACGGAGCGGCCAATGGATCCGAGCGACCCAACTCCTGCCTCTGCTGTCTCTCACCAGAAAGAAAAGGACCGCGTTGAGAAGTTGCAGGCGGTTCTTAACATCTGCAGAAAAATGAACCTCGCAAGAGACGTCGCCACCCTGCAGGAGCTGATCACCAAGGAAGCCAGGGGGTTGATGCAAGCAGATCGTGTGAGCGTCTTTCTGCTCGACCGGGAAAACTGCGAGCTCTGGTCGATAGTCTCGCAAGAGAAAGGAACGATTCGTTTCGACGCGCGCTTGGGAATTGCGGGCAACGTGGCCCTGACGGGCCAGACGATCAACGTAGCCGACGCCTACGAACATCCGCTGTTTTACAAAGAGATTGACTCTACCACGGGTTTTCGGACACAGACCCTCCTGGCCGTGCCCCTGAAAAACTTGAAGGGAGAGATCGTCGGCGTGTGCGAAGCGGTCAACAAACGTGACGGCCCGTTCACGGCAGAGGACGCGGAGATCCTTGAAACCTTTGCGGGTCACGTCTCTGACGCGTTCGAAACCGCTCAGCTCGTTGAACAGATAGAGAGGAAGAAGCTCCACCCGCCCAAAGAAGGCGTTCCTCGCGCGGACCTTGAAGGCGGATTCTCCACGCAGAACATCGTCGGCATGAGTCACAGAACTCAAGCTATCGTCCGCTTGATCGACCAGATTCGGGCTAGCTCTGTGGACGTATTGATTCAGGGCGAGAGCGGAACAGGAAAAGAGCTGGTCGCGAAAGCGCTGCACTACAACAGCCCGCGGGCCAAAGGTCCATTTGTCGCGCTGAATTGCGCCGCCGTGCCCGACAATCTTGTGGAGTCGGAACTGTTCGGCATCGAAAAGGGTATCGCGACAGGGGTGGATCGACGGACCGGTAAATTCGAGCAAGCCCATGGAGGAACGCTGTTTCTTGATGAGGTTGGCGATCTGAGCCTGGCGGCACAGGCCAAGATCCTGCGTGTCCTCCAGGAGCGGGCTGTCGATCGCGTGGGCGGTAAAACTCCGGTTCCCATTGACGTGCGTGTGATTGCAGCCACAAACAAGGATTTGGAAGCCGCCATTAAGGAACGGGCGTTCCGCGCAGACTTGTATTACCGGTTAAAGGTCATTCACATTCAGACGCCCTCTCTTCGCGATGTTCCGGAAGACATACCGCTTTTGGCGAACCATTTCCTCGGTAAATATTGCACCATGCTGCAAACAGACCTGAAGCAATTGACCCCGGCCGCTCTGGACTGTTTAAAAAGCCATCAGTGGCCTGGAAACGCAAGGCAATTAGAAAACGAGGTTAAACGCGTTGTTGCTTCCGTCCGAGGAAAATCAATAGCGGCGGAACATCTGGATACGTCCATACGAACCTTGCGACCAGATTCAGCACCTGCGCACGAATCCGCCTCTTTTCGATCTCTGCCGACTGCCGTTGAAGCCCTGGAGCGGCGGTTAATCGAAGAGGCGCTGCGCGAATCCAAAGGCAACAAACAAAAGGCCGCGCTCGCACTAGGGCTAAGCCGCCAGGGCCTGATCAAAAAGTTGAAGCGCTTACGGATCGGTCTATGAGCACTGATGGAGTTTCCACAATGCCCCAGCGCCTTGGACTCTGCGGCGCCACCACATGTTGGATTACCTATCATCGCCGGACCTAACGTGCCGTCACTCGTAAGTAAGCATCGTGAAAGAGACCGGTCCGCATGGGTCTCGAGAACACCAGGTAACGATATCCATTAAGGCTGGAGGATCGATATGGCTCCACGTCGTCGGCCCAGACGATCAAAAACAATAACGAAGAGCCCAGACGTGCCGAATGTTTCATCAGAACTTCATGATGGTCTTCGCGCTTACTCGTACAGCGAAAAGGAAATCGAAAAGCTACTCGTTATGGGAGAAGACAGCGAAAGATTGAGGGCCTATTTCGGTGATGAAAACTACGAAGAGCTACGGGAACTTGCCCATGAAGCCCAGGCGCAGGAGAGAAGGGCGCGGGGCGGCCCACGCGTACTGATATTGCCCGGCATCATGGGGTCAACGATCGGTAAACGACGACCGATCTTTGACGATGTGATTTGGTTCGATCCCATCGATATCATCCGTGGCAATCTTATGGTTTTGGCTCTGAACGGCAAGTCGTCTTATACCTCTTTGGATGCTATTCCCTTGGCGTACACAGGGCTGCGGCTGCGCCTGAGGATTGCTGGCTATGACGCAGACTACCATCACTATGATTGGCGGTTAAGCATCGACGATCTGGGCGCTGGATTGGTGACACGGTTAAGACATGAGGCCGCAGAGGACGTTTTCCTTGTCGCTCACAGCATGGGCGGTCTCGTTGCGCGATCGGCCATCGCCCAAAGAGCGCCAAAAATTAGGCGCCTGATCATGCTGGGGACCCCGAATCATGGATCGTTCGTGCCAGCCCAATCGATCCGTGGCGTTTACTCTGTCGTCAAGCAGATAGCCGCGCTCGACCGCCATCACGATGTCGACCAATTGTCCGCGAAAGTTTTCACCACCTTTCCCGGTCTCTACCAGATGTTGCCGACGACGGAAAAATTTGGCGCCTTAGATCTCTATGACGCTGCCAACTGGCCGAAACGCGGACCCAAGCCTCGACAGCCTATGCTCGACAGGGTCCAATCCGTCCAACAATCCTTAGCCAAAGCGGATGATCGTTTCTTTTTGATTGCGGGTGTAAATCAGGAAACAACCGTGAGTCTCAGATTGGAACAAGACGAATTCGTGTATGATTATTCGATCGAAGGCGATGGCACGGTGCCGCTAGCGCTTGCTGAATTGGCGGGAGCCCAGACTTACTATGCGGACGAATCTCACGGCAGCCTTCCCAACAATCGCATTGTCGCGAAGGCCGTTTCCGATCTGTTGGCGACCGGCGCGACCTCTGAGCTTCCCCAGGAATGGGCCCCGGTCCGCCGCGGATTGATCCGTTCAGTAACCGACAAAGCGCTGCAGATTCCACCCTATGGAGAACGGCAAGGGACTGACTTGACAAAGGATGAAGTTCGCCATGCCCTCGAACCTGTTGTGTCGCCAGACGCGCACGATACAGGGGTTACGGCTACGGGAAAGTTAGCTGTGTCGATGCAGGCAGCCGCGTATCTCCCGGAATTCAACCAGATTGTTGTGGGAAGGCGCCGGCAGCAACGGATCGATATACGCTTGGCTCTCGGAAGCATTACGGAAGTCGATACACGGGCTTATGTACTAGGAGTTTATCGCGATGTGACTCCCAGCGGTCCGGCGGCAGCTTTAGACGAGCGGCTGGGCGGCGCGATCAAGGATTTTACAGCACGCCGTATGTTCTCGGGAAACGCCGGAGAGATCTTTGTGCTGCCGACCGGGCGCCATCCGCTTGCGGCGGATTTGATTCTTTTCATCGGTCTGGGACACTTCGATCGGATGACGCCGGAGGTGTTGCAGCTTGCGGCCGAGAACGTCCTCCGCACCTGCGTAAGGACAAAAATAGAAGAGTTTGCGACTGTGTTGGTAGGCGCCGGATCGGGTCCTAAGCCCGCTGCAATTTTACAAAACTTGCTTACCGGCTTTTTTCGCGCGCTCAAAGACTCCGATCGCGAGCAAAGTTTCCGTCGGATCACGTTCTGTGAACTGGATCGAGCGAGGTACGAGGAAATCAGGCAGGAACTGTTGCTGCTTTCGAGCACGCCTTTATTCGATGAGGTAGAGATCACGTTGGATGAAATCACTGTCCCGCCAGCCCCCCTCATAGCGCGAGCCGTGGTAGCGGGGCTGCAGCCGATTTATCTTATCGTGCGTCAAGAAGAGCCGCAGCGCGGGATGCTGCAGTTTCAATCTTCGGTCCTCACCGCCGGAGCCAAAGCGACCGTTATCACTGACACTCGAATGGTTGAGAAACGAAAATTGGACGCGCACCTGAGTATTATCGAAACAGCGAAATTTACTCCGAAGTCACTGGACGGTTTTGGAGACAAACTGGCTAACATGGTCTTGGCGGAGCGAGTCATTTCGGTCCTCCCGTCTATGCGAGACCGCCACGTCGTGATCGTTCACGATGCGCTATCTTCGCGAGTTCCATGGGAAGTCATTCGCGTGAATGGGTGGTGTCCTGCGGTGAACGCGGGGCTTAGTCGAAGGTACGTCGCCGACAATCTTTCGGTAGCCAAATGGTTAGAGCAGCGTCAGCAAGCCCCCATATTGAACCTTCTTACAGTGATAAACCCCACGCTGGACCTCCCGGGTGCAAAAGCCGAAGGAAAACGCATTCGCGAGCTCTTCGGTAGCCACCCATCGATCAAAATTACCGAGCTTTATGGCGCCGAAGCTACCAGACCCGCTGTGCTCGGTAAAATTAAGTCGGCCGACTACGATGTAATCCACTATGCCGGCCACGCTTTTTTTGACGAAAAGAATCCCGCCGGCAGCGGCATTCTATGCCACGGCGATCAAGTTCTTAGCGGAGCTGACCTGGCCAGCATCGGAAATTTGCCCAGCCTGGTATTCTTCAACGCCTGCGAAGCGGGCCGCATACGGAAGGCCCCTGCACGCGGTAAGCGAGCAATCGGTATCGCCAAACGCGCGGATCGTGCAGTTGGTTTGGCTGAAGCTTTCTTGCGGGGCGGAGTCGCCAATTACCTTGGAACCTATTGGCCCGTAGGTGACGAAGCCGCCAGTGCGTTTGCCGAAACTTTTTACACTGCGCTGTTAAACAGGAAGACGATCGGCGCGGCTCTCCTGGCGGGCCGGCACAAAGTTCAGGTGGACGTAGGCTCGGTCGACTGGGCGGATTATATTCACTACGGCAGCTATGACTTTGTCCTGAAGCAAGGATAAGAACACCAGGCGTGCGCCTTGGCCTGCATCATCTGACTAGCAGAACGCAAATCGACTACTTTCCGCCCACGGCTTCGGGTGAGTACCCTCATGGCTCAGGAGTAACGAATCGAGCCAAGATCAGTATTAGCATCTACAATTGTCCGTTTCGAAGCGCTTCCAGTAATTTCTGAGACACAGCCAAACCAAAATCCGCTTTAATATTCATCGCGTGCGCGATCGTTCTGTCTCTTACACTTTCTCTCTCTGCTTCCGTAGCTGGGTTACTGGATGCCACAACCTGCTGAATAATATTCCTTATAGCGACAAATCTTGCCTCATTCTCAACTTCCCGCACTTTCGCTTTGGCCTTTTCAAGGTCAACTTGAGGTCCCACCATTCCTAACGTCTGGCTTACAGTCATCGAACTTTACCTCCTTATTATCTCTTTTACTTAAAAAAGATCCTAGTATTAACCCCTTAGGCAGTCAAGCCCCTTTTTCGTCCATATAGGTCTCCAATTGGGAACAATCCAACCTTTCACTAGTAAGGGCATTGACAGAAGATTAACGCACCTCGCTCTTTCCTAGCAACACTGAATTTGAACGAACAACATCGGGCGGCTTATCTGCACGAACTACCTGCATTTCCACCTGAAATTTAGCAAGTATTTTGTAAGATTCGGCGTCACCCAGTCTTTGTATAATTTGCATTCCGAAACCGCCTTTTTCCGCTGATGTGCTCAAAAATTTTGAAACTAACTTTGCAAGTGCTTCATCGCCATCCATCCCTTTACCATCAACTGTGATTCCCGG
>JBOHVS010000398.1:0-7240 GCA_050735975.1 Binatia bacterium
TATTCCGGAGCTCATTACGGTACTGGTGCAATCGGCCGGAGGAGTGGGCCCGCTAGATTCCAAACCCATCGGCGAATTCGCCAATAACGCGCCTCCGGCCGCTATCGCGAACGCCGTGGCGGACGCAGCCGGCGTGAGGCTGTTCGAATTGCCCGTAACTGCCGAGAAGATTTATCGCGCTCTCAAGACTGACAGAACCGTGAGTCGGAGGATTTAATAGTAGACGGCCGGCGCACGTCTCGTGTCACCATTGACTTTCATGTTTTTAGTACGATAGGTTCCGGTACAGCGAAGCTCCGCTGAATGTCAAACAACGATCATTTTTTTCGCCCGTCTTCGTACGGTCGTTTCGGATGCTCACTGCAAGGAGGATTAACCATGTGGCCGAACGCGTTGACGCCGATAGGACTTGGTAGGCTTACCCTTCGGGCGGTAGTTGCCTTGATATTTTGTTGGCCGGCTTCCGTCCTTTCGCAAACTCCCTTTTACGAAGGCAAGACGATTACGATCATTCAAGCGACGTCGCCCGGCGGCTCTTCCGACATGATGACGCGGTCGGTCCTGCCGTTTTTAAAAAAACATATTCCCGGTGAGCCGACCATAGTATCCGAATACATGCCGGGCGGAGGAGGAACCAAGGCTGCCAATCATATTTTTAAGAACGCCAAGCCCGATGGGCTCACGATAGGACGCATCGGCGGAGGTCTGGTAGCCAATGCGGTTCTCGGAGAAAAGGGTGTTTTGTATGACCTCGATAAGCTGATCTATTTGGGCTCGGCGCACAGCACTTACCACTGGGCTTTCCTGACCCGGCGGGAAGCCGGATTGAAAACCATCGATGACCTTCGTTCGGCTTCCGGGCTGAGAATCGGCGCCCAGTCCGTGGGTCATTCAATCTACTTCGTCGGCCGCCTGTTTGCGTATCTAATCGGGTTCAAGGAGCCAAAATTTGTCGTCGGCTACTCCGGAACCGAGCTCGACGCCGCATTGATCCGCGGAGAAATAGACGGCCGCATCAACAACGCCGACACCGTGCTGACACGAAGCGCGGAACTGTTAAAGAAAGGCTCCCTCGATCTCCATGTCATTATGGAAGTCCCGAAAGGTTTCAAGCATCATTATTTTTCGCGCTTGCCGGAAATTGCCGAGTTTGCCAAGTCGGAAAAGGAGCGCAGGCTCTTGGGCATGGTGCGCGCTTTTAGACAGTTCGGTTCCCCCTTCATTTTACCGCCCGGAACTCCGAGAGAACAGGTAAAAATTCTGCAAGCGGCCATGGTCAAGACGTTTAACGATCCGGAGTTTCCCAAAGAATACAAGAAATTGACCGGCGACGACGCGTCGCCCCTCATGCCGGAAGACATGGAAAAAGCGCTAAAAGACCTCCCCCGCGATCCGGAGACTGTCGCGCTTTTTCAAAAACTCAACGCCGCCGGACCGTTGCCGGCGCGTTAGCGGCGGAATCTCCTGTTGACAACAGATCGCCGAAAACCGAGTTCGATACGCGTAAAATTGACTGCAAGATCGAGAGCGAGACCGTGAGAACAGCGGATCTAAAGCAAACGGAGGATGATATGAATTCCTTTCGAGGCTGGTCGCAGAGCACGGGGATCAGAGCGCTCAGTGCAATCGCGATGATTGTTTTCTGGATGCTGCCAGTGAACGTCCATGCGCAAAAGTCGGTCTTTCAGGGCAAGACCGTGACTATTCTACACGGTCGCGATCCGGGTGGGACGGGAGACGTACGGGTGAGGTCCATGGTGCCTTATCTGCAAAAATACATTCCAGGAAATCCAACCATCGTCATGGAGTACATGCCCGGCGGCGGCAGTCGAAAGGCTGCCAATCATCTTTTTCAATTAAATTCCGCCGATGGGCTGATCATCGGCAATCTGAGTTCGGGCATGGTTTCCGCTGCGGTGCTGGGAGAGAAGGGCGTCTTATATGAACTCAATAAATTTTTCTATCTGGGTTCGCCCTTCAGTAGCCACATCGCAGTGTTTGTAACTCGAAAGGCGGCCGGTTTGAACACCCTAGAAAAACTCAAGGCAGCCTCCGGGATCAGAGTCGGAGGCCAATCTGTTGGTTTCTCCGTCTACAACGAGGCGCGCCTTTTTGCTTACATGCTCGACCTCAAAGAACCAAGGTTTGTTACCGGATACGGAGGCCGTGAGCTCGATGTGGCCTTGGAGAGTGGTGAGGTTGACGCCCGGTCGAGCGCCGCAGATTCCATGGTGAAGCGCAACCGCGAATGGCTGGAAAAGGGCCTGGTTGACTTTCACGCAACGATCGAAGTGCCAAAAGGGGAAAAGCATCCTCGTTTTGCCGAAGTGCCCGAGTTAGAAAGCTTCACCCGGTCTGAGATGGATCGTAGAATCATGACGCTGCAGCGTGCTTTTAGAGTGACCGGACAGCCGTTTGTCCTGCCACCAAGCACGCCTAAGGATCGCGTCAAGATCCTTCAGGAAGCTTTTCTAAAAACTTATCAGGATCCAGCATTTCACAAAGACTACAAAAAGTTCACCAACGATGATCCTACACCGCTGATGCCTGCAAATCATCAATCAACTATTCAAAATATTCCCCGTGATCGCGAAGTAGTTGAAATATTCAATAAAATCATCGGCGCGGGCCCGCTACCACCCCGCCGGTAGGAGGCTGATATGAAATTTACGCGACGTTTCGCAAACACTCCTAGGCCCCCCCTGGTCTGGCCCCTTGTGATGGTATTCGTTTGGCTAATTGCCGGTCAAGTCTACGCGCAAACGCCCTTTTTCCAGGGAAAAACCATCACGATCATCCAGGGCCGGGGACCCGGCGGCACTGGAGATCTTCGGGTCAGGGCTCTCGTTCCCTTTCTACAAAAATACATACCTGGGAATCCAACCATCGTGATGGAATACATGCCTGGCGGAGGCAGCCGTAAGGCGGCAAATCATGTCTACAGATCAGCGCGCCCCGACGGACTCACTATCGGCAACCTGAGCGCCGGCATGGTTTCCTTGGCAGTGCTCGGAGAATCAGGGATTTTGTACGACATCGACAAGTTTCACTATTTAGGTTCCGCTTACAGCACCTATCATTCGGTATTCATAAGCCGGAAGGAGGCCGGTTTCGACAGCCTGGATAAACTTCGGGCGGCCTCCGGGATCAGAGTCGGCGGCCAATCCGTTGGTTTTTCCACCTATAACGAAGCGCGGCTCTTCTCTTACATACTCGGCGTTCGGGAGCCACGATTTGTGACAGGCTTTTCCGGGCCCGAGCTCGACCCGGCTTTGATGCGCGGGGAAATCGATGCTCGCTCAACCGGCCCCGATAGCCTTCTTCAGCGTAACCGGGAGTGGCTTGATAAAGGCTTGATCAATATTCACGCGATCATGGAAACTCCCAAGGGAGAGAAGCATCCGCATCCTCTGTTTAAGAAGCTTCCGGTGCTCGAAAATCTGGCGACATCCGATAGGAACCGTAAATTACTAGCTTTGCAGCGCGCCTTTAGAGTTGCCGGATCGCCTTTTGTGCTTCCACCCGCTACGCCGAAAGACCGCGTAAAGATTCTTCAGGAAGGCTTTCGCAAAACCTTCAAGGATCCCGAATTCTTCAAGGAGTATAATAAATTAACCGGCGACGAACCCTCGCCTCTTTTACCTGAAAATCATGAAGCGGCGATCAAAGAGATCCCGCGCGATGCGGAAACCATTGAGCTTTTCAAGAAACTTGTGGGCGCGGGACCTCTTCCATCTCGTTGACAAGAGGTCTGAGAAAAGGAGATCATTCATGATAACTTACACAATCAGATTGCCACGGACCGCTCTATTATTTGGAGCACTATGCTGGCTGTTCCCGGCTCACGCGCGCGCCCAAAATGACTTTTACAAGGACAAGACCGTAACGCTGGTCGCGACCACGGCTCCAGGTGGAACGGGAGATCTCCGCGTAAAAGCCATGGCTCCCTTCCTGAAAAAACATATCCCCGGAAATCCGACGGTTGTCATCGAGTATATGGACGGAGGAGGCGGCCGCAAAGGGGCAAATCACATCTATAATTCGGTTCGCCCGGACGGGCTTACAATAGGGGCGGCGAGTGGCGCAATCGTAGGCTTGGCCATCATGCGGGAAATGGGCGTCTCTTACGATGTCGATAAATTTATTTATCTCGGGACGCCGGAGAGTGAAAATCATTATGTCATCTACACAAGAAAAGATCTGGGTCTCACCAACTTGGAGAAACTACAAGCAGCATCGGGCATCCGGATCGGCGCCCAGTCGGTTGGTCATGTCTCTTATATAGCCGGAAGACTCTTCGCTTACTTTCTAAATCTAAAGGACCCGAAGTTCATCGCGGGCTACACTTCCCACGAGGTGGACGTAGCCCTGGTGAGTGGAGAGCTCGACGCGAGAGCTAATAATGCGACATCGGTCTTGCGCCGAAATCCCGATTGGCTGGACAAAGGCCTGATGAATTTTCATTCCATCATGGAAGTTCCGCTGGGAGATAAACATCCCCGCCTCGGTCACCTTCCCGAGATAGGAAGCTTCGCCAAGACTGAAAGGGAGAAGAAACTTATGGCCCTTTGGCGCGCGTTTAGAGGCGTGGGATCGCCCTACATCTTGCCTCCGGGAACACCCAAAGATAGGGTGGAAATTCTCAAGGAGGCGATGCGCAAAACATTCAAAGATCCCGAATTCGCCGGCCACTTCAAGAAAACCGTAGCCACGGATGCTTCTCCTCTGGGGCCGGCCGAGTTAAACAAAGTAGTCACCGAGATTCCGCGGGATGCGGAGCTCATGGAACTGCTCAGAAAGTTTTCGGGACCAAACCCGCTGCCTCCGCGGTAGCCCATTGCCATCGACCCGGAAAGGTTCACTGTTCGAGACCGCTGTTTCACTATGAATAATCCGGGTAGGTCGAGCACCTCCTCCATGTCACACTCGAGCGGAGCCGCGATTTGAGCAAGCGCTCCGCGCTGTGAATGTTTGCGGGTTGGGTTTTAAATTCAATTAAGAGGAGATCGAATCGTGCTTGAGAATAAAATCGTTATTGTGACGGGTAGCGGGCAGGGCATCGGGCGACATGCGGCGAAGACGTTTGCGCAAGAGAAAGCTAAAGTGGTTATCGCCGATTTCAACCAGGAGGGCGCCCGAAAGACAGCCGGTGAGCTTGGACAGGTGACGGACACATTGGCGGTTCACGTCGATGTTCGCGACGAAGATAGTGTAAAGCGAATGGTCGACCAGGCCATAAGCCGGTTCGGCCAAATCGACGTTCTCGTAAACAACGCCGCCATCGTGCCGCACTTCGCCTGGGGCATTCCCCGTTGGCCGCGGATCGGCGACATGCCGAAAGATTTTTGGGATCGCGTCATCCAGACCAATCTCAATGGCACCTTTCTCTGCACGAAACATGTTTTGCCGCACATGGAAAAGAGGAAATCAGGCCACGTTATTAACCTCTATGGAGGCGGAGGGATAAAGCCCGCAGGCGCTTGCGCCTATATGGCTACAAAAGACGCCATCAGAACCTTCACGCGCTACGTCGCCGAAGAAGCAAGAGACTCCAATGTTTGCGTGGTGATCTTTTCGCCGCGCGTTCCCATCGTAACCGAGAGCGCTCCCCAGGAGGCGTTCACGCGTTTGCCGGGACCGGAAATTTTGGGCCAGGGATTTGTTCTAGCGGCTCAACTGCCGATGGCGCAGAGCGGCGAGATTTTTTCGTATCAGGATGGCACGCTGGTGAATGAGGCCTGAGCAGAGCAGTCTTTCCCGCACGTTTCGGGGTTTTCCATGTTAACCATAGATGCCGACGCTCATGTGATTGAGAACGAGTCCACTTGGGATCATATGCTCGAGTCTGAGCGGCAGTTTCGACCCAGAGTCGTCGGGCCGGCCGACGGTAAAGGTCCCCTCAACTACTGGCTCGTGGACGGGCATCTCGTCCCCCGAACTAATGTCGGACGCGACCTTCCCGTCGCCGCTCGCGAAATGTCCGACCTGGAGCCAAGAATCAGGCACCTGGATGAATTGGGCATCGACTTACAGGTCATTTACCCGACATTCTTCATTACACCGTTGAGTCGCCGGCCGGACATCGATCTCGCTTTGTGCCGTAGTTACAACCGGTGGATGGCCGATATCGTAAAAAAAGCGCCCAATCGATTTCGCTGGGTCCTGGTGCCGCCGCTACAGAGCACCGACCATATCTCCGCGGAGCTAAACTTTGGCAAAGAAAACGGCGCCTGCGGCGTCTATATGCGCGGGCTGGAAGCCGAGCGAATGCTCAGCGATCCATATTTTTATCAGCTGTATCAACTGGCGAGCGATCTTGATTTACCGATCTGCGTGCATTCGGCAAACGGCGCCTTCACGACCCATGACTTCTATGCCGATGATCCCGGCTTCTGCAAATTCAAATTGACGGTGATTGGCGCGTTCCATTCGCTGGTATTTCACGGCATCCCGGAGCGATTTCCCAAGCTTAGAATCGGCATCATCGAAGTCAGCTCGCAATGGATTCCCTACGCCGTTCATGATCTCGCCCGCCGTTTTGCCCGGCGAGGCAAGCAACTCACTAAGGATTTCCTGAAAGAAAACCGCATTTACGTCACCTGCCAGACCGATGACGACCTCGACCACGTTCTCACGTATGCCGGCGACGATAACCTGGTCATCGGGACCGATTACGGCCATGCCGACAACGCTTCGGAGATCGAAGCATTGCGAAAACTGCGAAACGAGGGAGAGTTGAAACCCGAGGTGATCGACAAGATTCTCTGGACCAATCCGGCGCGATTCTACGGGCTGGATTGAAATATGGGCGAAGAGTTCGATCTGCTTTTGACCGGCGGGACGGTTCTGAATCCCGCCACCGTGCTCAACGAACGATCCGATGTCGGAATCGTCGATGGCCGGATAACCGCCATCGATGCTAACCTCTCACAACATGCCGCCAAAAAAGCGCTCGACGCCGGCGGCTGCTACGTTACGGCCGGTTTGATCGACTTCCACGTTCACAGCTACTGGGGCGTGAATCCGTATGGATTCAATGCCGATCCGCTTTGCCTCGCCACCGGCGTAACCACAACGATGGATGCAGGCTCGTCCGGACCAGTCAATTTTCTTGGCTTTAAGAAACTAATCAACGAGCAAGCGCGAACCCGCATGTTGGCCTTCATTGCCCTTGCTCAACATGGCGTCTTGAACGACCCCGGGGAACTGCAGAATCTCGGCTTTGCTGATCCCGAAGGAG
>JBOHVS010000399.1:0-20392 GCA_050735975.1 Binatia bacterium
TGCAAATGCTCGTCAAACATTGCAGGAGTACTTGGCACCTCCAGAGCAAAAAGACAAGAATGGTTCCTAAAGAGCGAGCCTTAGGCTCAAAGTAGTTTGGACCTTTTGGTTTTTGCTTGACGCAGAGTTGACCGTGGTCTAGCCTACACCTAGTGCCCCCGCCAAACTCATAGGAGTGTAATCAGAGATGCCGGTATTGCAGTTCAAAGGAAAGACCGCGATTGAGTGCTATCACCACACGGTTCAGCATTACTCATTGGAATTCGACGCGAAGCTATCGGTCCTTCAGAAAGGCGAGAAACCCGGGATCATTTAATCGGTGGAATTCCTAGGTCTTTGCATATCTTGCGGGCAAGATTATCGTTGATTTCGTTGTGGCGAGGGACAGAGGAGCGTTTATTCTAACTCGGACTATGCCACCATGAATGACGAGCACCCTCCCGCAAGAGATCACAGCCTTCGTCGCGAAGGTAGCGCAGCAATTCGCCACGCTTCATAAAATGATTGGTTCTTCGTCGAATCCTTCCCCAGCCGCCTGAATGGCGTCCCGTCGATTGAAATCCAGGGCTTCCCTAAGGGTCACCTGCAAACTCTTAATCAGCTCTTCCTTCGAGGCTTCCTGGCAATTGACGCCCGGCAGTTCCTCGATCCAACCGATCCACCACGCGCCATCCTTTTTAATCACAGCTGTATAGGCTTCTTTCATGTCGATGTCTCCATTCTTTTTAGCTCTATAGTACCACCTGCCAATCGAAGCCGGCAATGGGCGAAAATCACGGGATTGTCGAAAAGAAATCAAAGTGTTGAAGGGATTGGAAGGCATTCCTGGTGAAGAATCAACCAACTCTCTTATGCTCTTTTCCCCAGCAAGCGGTAAAAAAGCGTCGTCGTGACGATCAACGAGAGCCCGGCGGTGAGCGCGAGGCCGAGGGATGCGCCGAAGATCGTGGCGAAGGCGCCCATCACGATGGAGCCCACGGAGCGCATTCCCTGGTCCATATTAAAGACGCTCATCACTCGTCCGAGCAACTCGCGCGGCGCGTCGATCTGAATGATTACCCGGCTTATAGTGCGAAAACTGACCTGTCCTGCCCCCACCAGAGCGAGTAGCACGACCGACAACCAGAAAATGGATGATGCGCAAAATAGCGCGAGAAAAATAGGTGTAACGGTGGTTGCGATCCACAACAGTTTCGCTCTGTTCCACCGTTCTCCCACTGAGGCAAGAAATGTTAGGCAAGCAATGGCTCCCACTCCCGGCGCGGCCATGAGCAATCCCAGCCCCTCGGGACCGACTTCGAGAACCTCCTTGGCGAAGACCGGAAGAAATCTCTGGTAAGTGACGATAAAAATGCTGAACGTGTAGGCGGCAATGATGCTGCTCAGAATCAATGGAGAATTCCAAACATACTGGAAGCCTTCTTTGAATTCACGCAGGAAGTCCTGATCCGGATTGGGCGCTCTTTCGTCATTCAAGCGGATAAACCCCAGTCCAACCGCCGCAAGGATTAGGCTGGCGGCAAACACCCAATAACAACCACCTACTCCTATCAATAGAATCAGAACGCCCCCCAGGGAGGGTCCGACGATCCGGGCGAAGTTGAAACCGATCGTGTAAAGCGAGACCGCGTTCATTAAATGCTCGCGCGGAACCAGCTCTGCGAGAATCGACTGAGACGCGGAGGGGTTTACGGCCCGAATGGAGCCGAAAAGAACCTCTAAAGCAAGCAGATGCCAAAACTCGAGGGCTCCAAAGGTGTAAAGGGCGAGAAAAATCAAAACAGGAAAGGCCGACAGGAATTCAATCAGAACCAACAGGCGCTTGCGGTCGTAGCGATCGACCAGCACGCCGCCAAGCGCGCCTAGCATCAGACGGGGCGCCGCGCCGCATAGCCCGAGGATGCCCAATGCCATGGCCGACCCCGTAATCTCATAGGCGATCCAGTAGAGCGCGACTTCCTGGATGAAGTGGCCTACGGACGCGAGCAGATCGCTGGACCAGAAAAGCGCATAGTCTCGGTAGCGCAGGGAGTGAAATATGCGAATGGGATGGTTCTCCTGACCGGGATTTTACTTTCGACGCCGGACGGGCTTGGATTTTGCGCGTTCTATCGGCCTCCCCCGCTGCAATCGCTCGGCAAGTTTTTCGTAGACCTCTTGTCGGTGGCCCACCGCGAAGATCCGGATGATCCGTTTGTCTCGAGTAACGTCATAAACGATGCGGAACCGTCTAACCCGATATTTCCAAAGTCCCTCGAGTTCCCGCAAGAGGGTTTCGCCGGAGAACGGATGTAAACTTAGCGACCGGAGGGCATGCTTTACGCTGCGCTTGAGATCCGGAGGGAGATGTCGGATAACTTCAGCGACGTGAGGCGGAATATCCAGCCGAAAACCGGCCATTACCGTTTCCGCCGCTTGGGGCGATGAAGAGGTTCACTGAAAACGTCCTCGAAGGACAGACCCTTTTTTCTCTTTGAGTAGAAGCTCTTGCTGCGTTGAATCTGATCCAATAAAGAAAGATCGCTCAAGACCTCAAGGCTCTCTTTCAAGCGCGCATATTCGGCATAATTCACCAACACCGCGGCCGGCTTTCCTTTACGGGTGACCACGATCTCCTCTTCTCTTTCCTCGACTCCAGAAACAAGTTCGGGTAGCCGTGTTTTGACTTCGGAAATAGGTAGAGTCTTGGACATTTTATCGGCACTCCTCCGATTGACCAAAAAACTGGTCTAACGTAAAAGTAGCGGTTTGGGTGTTGGGTGTCAAGAAACAGAAGAGCATCGGCTGCCGGGATAAATAAAAACCACAGGAAGTGATAACCGAGAATGTAGGAGTGTTGACAGCGGAGCTATTTCAGATTACCGCTAGGTTCTATAAAAATTTTATGAAGGAGCGAAATGGAGGTGAGCTACGATGATCGCAGCGTAAAACCGATGAGCGCGAGCCTGATGCGGGCGCGGATTGCGACGAAGATTTTGGCCGGGCTCTACGAGGATGTGCCGACGATGTTGACCAGCGCCATTCGCTTGATGGTGGAACTGCCGGGAGGCTCGGCATCGTCCGGTCCGCCTTATCCATTCACGATCGGTGTTAGCCCGGCCTGGTGCAGCGGCGTGGAAGGCGCGCGACTCGTCGGGACCGGTAAGCTCGATCTCGTCTGGCTGAATCCATCGATCATTCCAACGATGGCGTATCAAGGCAAAGGACCTTTTCGCAGGAAATATCCGCTCCGAGCTTTGGCGGTCTTCCCGTCCTGGGATCGGCTGGTGATTGCGGTGTCGCCAAAATTAGGCGTGCGGACGATGGAAGAACTGATTGAGAAGAGGCCCAAGATGAACGTCTCGATAGCCGTGAACGACTGTGTGGACTTCGCGATCAAAGCGCTGTTGAAGGCCCATGGAATCTCACAGAGAGGTTTTATCGAATGGGGCGGAACGGTGGACGAGGTTGCGCGGCCAAGCAATCCCAACAGGCGGGAAGGAATCATCTCCGGCGATCTTCATATGGTCATCGACGAGGGGATGGATTCGTGGGGCGATGTAGCGGTCGAGCACGGCATGGTCTTTTTGCCATATTCCGAGAAGGTTCTGAAGAAGCTTGAGAATTATGGCTTCCAACGCGCCCGGCTCGATCATGGCAGGATTGCCGGAATCAATGATCCAACCACAGTGGTCGATTTCAGCGGCTGGCCCATCGTGGTCCACGAAAAATTCCCTGATGATCTTGCCTACCACATCGCGGGCGTCTTGGATCGCATTCGTGAAGAGATTCCCTATGACGCCTCTGAGACGCCGTCGATGACATCTCTCTGCACAAGTACCGAGGCGGGACCGCTGGATTTTCCGCTGCATCCGGGGGCGGAGAAATACTATCGCGAGAAGGGTTATCTATAGGCCGTCCATAAAGCCCCACCTGCTTCCTGTCTGCGTGCGACGCACAGGCAGGCGTTGCGCTTGATCGATTCGCTCCAACGTACTGACATAAGTACGCCTCCGCTCATCGATCATCGCGCGCCTTGCATCTGGGCGCTTTCTGACCGGCCTGTAAACACTGTCGAAGTGCTTGAAAGCGCAGGGCACCAAACTGGCGACGCTTACTGGAGCGTGATGGAAATCGAGGCGCTACGTCTCCGGAATCTCGGCCAGCTCGAAACGCGATCTGTAAACTCAAACAACTAACTCGCCTTGCTCGTCTTCCCCAGCGCCTGCAATCCTGCTAGCACCCGCTTCGGGGTGAACGGAGCTTCGCGCAGCCGCACGCCGACGGCGTCGAAGACGGCGTTGGCGATGGCCGCCGGTATGGGTACTATCGACGGCTCGCCGGCGCCCAGTGGCGCCATCTCCGGGCGATTGATCAGCACGATCTCGAGTTCCGGCACGTCGGCAAATTTGAGGATCGGATAACTGTTCCAATCGAGGCTCGTGACGCCATTCGCGTTGAATGTGACTTCCTCCAAAAGCGCGCGGCTTACGCCTTGGATAATGTTCCCCTCGACCTGATTCCTAACGCCGTCAGGATTGACAATGAGACCGCAGTCGTGGGAGCAAACGATGCGCTTCACCATGACTTGACCGGTGGATTTATTTACTTCCACTTCAGCCACCGCGGCGACATAGGCGTTGGCCCGCCGTGCCAGCGCGACACCCCTTCCGTTGGCGATGCTTCCGCCGGACGCCGGCGCAGGCGAGGGCCGCTTCTCCCATTTGGCTTTATCGGCAGCGACCTTCAAGCATTCGCTGCCCCGTTTATTATGGGTTAGGTGACGCTGTCTGAATTCCACCGGATCCGTTCGCAGATCGGCGGCGATCTCATCCAACAAAGATTCGCTGGCGAAACAACGCGCAGGGTCGCCGGGAGCCCGAAGATTACTGGTGCGCAAGGGAATAGGCTCTGGAAAATGCCAGGGGATATGTTCGGCGACGATTCTTTGATTCGGCACAGCATAGATCTCTCCGCTACCCTGGGTGCCGTTGGGCGAGCCGGGATTGGTCGGCTTGATACCGATCTGGAGAGAAGCGAGAAGCGGGGTGGCGCCCGAAGCGGTCCAGGGGAAGCCGTAATCGACGAAATCCCAGGCGATGAGCTTGCCGTCGCCGTCGATAGCTGCTTTCACTTCGTCTAATTGTGCCGGGCCTTTCGGTTCCCAGCCGTGCTCGTCTTGCCGCGACCACTGCACGCGCACGGGCGCGCCGGCCGCGCGTGACAGCAGTGCCGCGTCTTCCGCGCCATCGTCGGTGCTCATGCGGCCGTAGGAGCCGGAGGCCTCGTGGTAGATGATGCGAACGTTACGCTCCGGGATATTTAATAGCTTCGCGATTGTGCCGCGCGTTCTAAACGGCCCCTGTGGACCCGACCAGATAGTGGCTTTGTCCCCTTTTACATCCGCCACAGCGCAGGAGGGACCAATCATGCCATGCATCTGAAAGGGCCAGCGGTAGGTGGCTTGATACGATTTCTTTGCTTGACTGAACGCCGAGCTCAAGTTGCCTTTGTCCACTGGTTTTGCGGAACGCACGGGTTTGGTGTTTTTTAGATAGGCGAAGAGCTCGTCGGGAGTTGCCGGCATTTTGGTCGTCGGCTTGGACCAGCTGACTTTGAGCGCCTGGGCGGCTTGGATTGCCGCCCATTCCGTTTCCGCGACGACGCCGACGAATTTCCCCTCTCGAACGATCATGACGACGCCCCGAACGTGCCGGATGGAGTCTCGGTCAATGCTGGCGGGTTCGGTATTGATTACCGGAGGTCGAACAACTCTTCCGTGGAGCATCCCTGGAATTCGTACGTCATGCACATAGTTATGCTCACCGGTAACTTTTGCCGGTAGCTCGACCCGTGGCACCGAAGTGCCAACGATTTTGTAGCTCTTGGGATCTTTAGCCTTTATCTCGGGCGCGACTTTCATGTTCCAGCCCGTACCTGTTGCGGTGATCCTGCTGTTGAAGCGTTTGCCACCGATGAGCTGGCCATAAGAAACCTTTTTCGAGGCATCGCCGATGACGCTCACGACGCCGTTCTGCACTGTCAATTTGTCAACCGGCGCGCCGAGCCGAGCGGCGGCGAGCTTGAGCAGCTCATACCGCGCCGCTGCCGCCGCTTGCCTGACTTGCGGGCCAGCGCGCTCGATGGTCCGGCTTCCCACCGTCGATCCCTGTTCGATGGTCTTTGCGGTGTCGCCGGAATCCAGCTTAACCCGATGGAACGGAACGTCCAGCTCCTCCGCGATGATCTGGGCCAGAGCAGTTTGAATACCGGTGCCGATTTCAACTTTGCTGGTGTAGAAGGTCACTGTGCCGTCGGGACTGATCGCGATCCAGGAATCCAACGACTGCGGATCGATATCCCCGGAAGGCAGGGTCGCGAATTGGGCGAAGACCTTTCCTGTCGGAGGAAAGAGATTGAAGCTGACGATCAGCGCGCCGGTTCCTTTGAGGAATTGCCTGCGGGAAACTGTTTGTGTCTTCATCGTGCGCCTCCTCCCTAGATTTTCCGACCCGACGCGCGCCTGACCGCGCGCAGGATACGCGGATGTGTGCCGCAACGGCAGAGGTTTCCGGCGAGCGCCTCTTTGATCTGACTGTCCGTGGGTTTTGGATTCTTGTCGAGCAGCGCCTTGGCGGACATAATCATTCCGTTGATGCAGTACCCGCATTGGACTGCCTGCTCGCCGATAAAGGCGCTTTGTATCGGGTGTAGCTTCTTTGTCGATCCAAGCCCCTCCAGTGTTGTAACGCGACGATTGTTGGCGGCCGAAACAGGCGTGACGCAAGACCTGATCGCATTGCCGTCCATGATCACGGTACAAGCGCCGCATTGGGCAAGACCGCAACCGAATTTGGGTCCGTTTAGATGGAGATCGTTACGGAGAACGTAGAGCAGGGGGCTTTTCGGATCCGTGTCGACAACCTGCCGCTTGCCATTCACATTTAATGGAATGCGCGCCATATGAGCTCCTTGTACTTAGCTTAGCGAAGATTTGCCGCAAGACCTCACAGAGAGCGGCTCTTATTAGATTAGGTTAGAGGATAAAGTCAATATCGCGTTTCCGCCGTGTTTCCGCCGAAAATGGCGATTCGGGCGCGCCGTGCGCCAATTTGGCTGCGGACAGCGCGCCGATGCATCAGATCTTTCTGGATTTTCCGTCGTTTTCATTTACCAACGACAACAGAACCGTTCCGGCGATGTAAGTCCCGGCCGCAACATAAAAGGCAGGCGTGAAACCGTAGTGCTCCATCATGTAACCGACGATAAGCGTCCAGATCGGTCCGGAGATAAAACCCACGAAGTAGTAGATAGAGAAGGCCGCGTCGGTCACCTCTTCACTGGCGAAATCGCCGATCATGATCTGCGTAAGAGAGCCGCGGGCCTGAACAAACGTGCCATAGAGAATCAGGTTCAAATAAAAAAGCGGACTCAATTCGGGGTGATGAACGAGCCAAACCGTCATCACCGCCGACAGCAACAGAGTGACCTGGGTCACAACTGCGCGCTTGCCGAGACGATCGGAGAGCCAAGCGATGGCGAGCGGTCCGACGAGCCCCGCGCCTTGCATGATGGTCAACAGCAGCCCGCCGACCGGCGCGCTCACCCCGAATCGCTCCATAAAGAAGGGCACCAGATAGGTCATATTGACCCCGGTGCCGCGTCCCGCGGCGCCCACCATTAGAACCAGAGAGGTTAAAAGGATATTGCGGTTTTTCAGACACAAGAGATAAGCGTGCCAGTTGGCCTTCAGCTTTTTTTTCCTGCCGGTGGTCTCATCTCGACTGTCGGTGTGGTCCTGAATCATGAAAAGCGTCATCCCCATGATGAGACTCAAAAGCCCGAAGAGTACGAACGCTGTGTTCCAGCCCATATAAAGCAGGGCGATCGACGCCAGCCCGGGGCCGATGAACGATCCCAGGCTCCCCGCCGAATGGTGGAATGTGAGCGCCCAACCGCGCGCCTTGGGATAGTAGCGCGACAAGATACTTGCGCCGAGCGGGTGTTGGGGACTGGAGCCGGCATCGATCGCGACGCGGGCGGTCAGGAGTTGAGGAAAGCTGCCGACAAAGTATTGGAGCATGGCACTGATGCCGACGATCACGTTGCCCGCGCCGAGAAGGACCGTGCGTTTGAAGAAGCCGGTGATGAAACCGTAAACGACCTGAAGCCCTTGTCCGACAAAGCTGGAAGCGGCGGAGAGAAAGCCGAGCTGGAGAAGACCGAACCCCAGCTCCGTCATCATGACGGGAAAGATCACTGACGTAATGCTGTATTGCAGGTGATTCAGCGTGTGGCAAGCGCTGATAAGGCCAAGCGCCAGCCGTTTCTGCTGTTCGGTGGCTTCGGTGGATTGCGCGTCGAAGGTGGCAGTGGTTGCTGCTTCAGAAACTTGCTGATCGCTCACGTTGTGGCGCTCCGGTAATGAAGGTACTCACATCCTCTCTATAGTTCGGAGTCGCCTTCTGTCAAACTTAACGTTCCCACGAATTTTTCACTTCGCCGGGATGACGGATGGTTCCGCTGTCATTCTGGTTAAAGCGAAGAAACGGTTCCTATATTACCGGCCAGGCGGACCGTCCGGCTTGGGCGTATTGGCGGGCGTGTAATTCCCGATGAAAAAACTAATAGCTATACCCAGCAGCATCAGGGCAAAAGCCGTCAGAAACGCATACCAGATCGAGTCCGCCAGCAACTCAATGAGTCTTGACAACAGATCGGGCGGGATCAGCGCGCGAGTCGCCGGCTCAAGAAGATTCTGCGGGTGAGCCAACTTGTCGCGCAGCTCAGCGGCAAGACCGTCGGTTGCCGGACCGCCAAGCCGGCCGAGTCCGCGTTGCATCTGACTGAGCAAAACCGTCCCGAGTAAGCTAACCCCAAACGCCCCGCCGAATGTTCTGAAGAGCATAATTGTCGAAGTGGCAACACCAATCCGCTGCGGCCGCACCGCGGTCTGCGCGGCCACTAAAGTTGTGAGATTCGCGAGCCCCATGCCGATGCCGATGGCGATCCCGCTGGTCAACACCGTGACGATCCCGACCGGCTTTGCGGGGATGACAAATAACCCAAACCCAACGGCCAGCAGGACCATGCCGCTGGTGCTCGTGAATCGAAAGCCTCTCCGGTTAATGAATCGGCCGGCCAGCAAGCTCCCCGCCGTCCAACCCAGGCTCAGCAGCAAGAGAACCATTCCCGCGCGCGATGCAGTGAGGCCGAGCACGCCTTGAAGATACAAAGGAAAATAGCTGATCGCACCGAAGACGCCCATAGAAGCAAGCACGGCAACCGTGGCGGATGTTCGGAAAAGGCTCAGATGGAATAGATCGATAGGTATCATGGGCTCTTCGGCCCGCCGTTCGATGAAGAAGAAAACCGCCAATATCGCGAAAGCGATCGCGATCAGGCCGACCGTTTGCGCGTTTAATGCAGCAGCGGAGTGAGCGCTTTTCGCGAGAGCGTAGAAGAGAAGCAGCAATGCCACTAAAAGAGCAGCGGCGCCCTTGAGATCGAGCTTCGGCGCGTGGCGCTCACTGTGTGCTTCTTTCAAACCAATGACGATTAGAACGACGGCGACCGCAGTGATCGGTATATTGACGAAGAAGGCCCAACGCCAGCTGGTATGTTCCACAATGAGTCCTCCCGCCAGCGGACCCAAGATCGAGGCGACGCCCCAGATGCCGCTGATGATGCCCTGCATCTTGGCGCGCATGTCAGCGGGATAGAGAATGCCGACCACGATGAATGCGAGAGCATAGATGGCTCCACCGCCCAGACCCTGAACCGCCCGGAAGAGAACCAGCATCTCCATGCTTTGCGCGGCGCCGCAAAGGGTGGAGCCGATGACGAAAATAGCGATACCGATGAGCATGAGATTTCGCTGGCTGAATAAATCGGCGAGTTTGCCAAACAGCGGGGTCGTAAGCGCGGAAGTGAGCATATAAATGGAGAAAACCCAGCTGTAAAGCTCGAGTCCGCCCAGCTTGCCGACAATGGTGGGCAGCGCCGTACTGACGATGGTGGCGTCGATAGCGAACAGAAAGATAACCAGCATCACGCCGGCAACGGCCATGTTTCGTTTCGAAGCCGCGGCTCCCGGCGATTCTTGAGATGAAATCACGTTGTCTTGATGTGGGCGGGGTACAGGAAATATTGATTAAACTGAAAATCTCACCCCCATTGCTTGACCTAGTTCTCAATGGGAGTCAAGCAACGTGCCGCTTCACGGCGGCCAAATTACATGGTAGAGGGGACGGAGACAGAGACGGAGACAGATATAGAGACAAGATATAGAGACAGATACGGAGACAGGGACAGATACAGGGAAGGAATTCAGGAGTCAGGAGTCGAAATTCAGAAAACAGAGTTGAGAGCGAGGCGATATGCTCCATTTAGCAAAACTGGCTTTTCCTGAAGTCGAGCGGTTGGCCCGTTCCGGCAGGTCATTGATAATCCTGCCGGTAGGCGTGGTTGAGGAGCATGGCGCCCATTTGCCTTTGGGCATGGACTCGCTTGCCGCCGAAGCATACGCGGCAGCCGCAGCGCCTCACCTCGAAGAGACCGGCTATGAAGTCATCATCGCCCCTACAATCTCTTACGGCGTAGCCCGGGCTGCCATCGATTTTCCTGGAACGCTATCGCTGGAACCGCAGACGTTAAAGTCTATGGTGGTCGAGATCGGCCGCTCGTTGGCGAAACATAAGCTCAATCGCTTGGTCATTCTCAACGGCCATCGCGATCGCGATCATATGAAAGCCTTGGATGACGCGAGCGATGTCCTGGTAAATGAAGACCTGGCTCAAGTTCTGTGTGTGGGGTTAACAAGCGATCCGAACGTAACCGCGGCTTGCCATCGCGAAGGAGTGAGGGAATTATCCCGCAGCGTGCGGCCTGATCGGGAGGGGCACGGTGGGGAGTGGGAGACCTCGTTGGCACTGCATAGCTTCCCTGAATTAGTAAGACAGGAAATCATCGGTCAACTCGATTCGAACTTTGACTATGATGTCGAGGCGTTCCGTAACGAAACAAAAGATTACGGTAGTCTCACGGACGGTCGCGGTTACTTCGGCTCACCGCAATCCGCCAGCGCGGATACCGGGCAAAAAATTGTTTCCATCCGCGGACGCAACATTGCGCGGGTGATCTTGAAAGCCTGGGGCGGGCCGTGAGAGAGCAGGGTCCGCCACAAAGCTTTTCCACCGAAGGACGGATGCGCCGAAGGACGCATTCGTCCGAAGCCCTGTGGCGAATCCGTCCAAGGTTCTATGGCGGAGGCGGATGAGCCTCCGGCTGAAGGGAGGAGAATGGAGCCGGAGGCGGTGAGATGCAATTGCGGATTGCGAATCGCGGACTGTTTCCTGATCTCTGACCTCTCACGTTTGTTCTCTGCTCTTAGCGCTTTGCGCATTGTTGGTAGCCTGAATGAAGTGAAACGCAATGCAGCGAAACATTTCCCTGATAGTAACCTGGCTCGTTTCACTGAACTGTCCGTTCACCCTTCGACAGCGCTCAGGGCGAACGGCCGGACCTGTTAGATCGATATAATTTTCCGTTCATGCTGAGCCTTGTCGAAGCATGATCACCGGATTTTCAGTGAGACCGACTAAACTGTTTCCGAAGGAGGAACCTATGGCTTTCAAGATCAATCACCTGCATCTCAAAACACCGGACCCAAGGAAAACGGCGAATTTTTACCTCGAGTATCTCGGTGCCAAGATTGCCTCTGAGCGCACGACTCCCAACGGTCGCACCAGCCTGCGGCTCAACTTGCACGGGGTAGAGCTCAATGTCACCGACTTCCTGGAAGAACAGAAGCTGGAGCAATTCTATGGCCTCGAACATGTGGCCATCGACACGGATAACTTCGCGGGAGAGGTCGCAAAGATCAAGGCGGCCGGGATCAAGATACTTGAAGAACGCGTGCTACCGGATGGTCGGAAAGTCTGTTTCTTTGAGGGACCGGAAGGAGTACGGCTGGAGTTTCTAGAAATGCGTTAGCGGCCGTTCAAAGAGGCTCGCCTGCTTCCTGTCTGCGTGCGACGCACAGGCAGGCGTTGCGCTCGCCCGACTCGCTCCACCCGTCCCTAATCCGACCTATATCGCCACAGTTGCGGGATGGCGCCGCAGGTTGCGAGTATCATCAAAAAGCACAGCCCGCTGCCGAGAAGGAGCGCGTTCGGCGCGCCCATCACTTGCGCCGCCACTCCCGCGAGAATAGCGCCCAGGCCGTTCGTTGCCTGCGCAAATACCGTGATCAGGCTCGATGCTCTCCCAAGCATCTGATCAGGAGCCAAGAGTTGGACCACGGTGCGGCGAATCGTCACGCTTATCGAATCGGCGATCCCTAGAATGATGACCGCCGCAACCGCCATCCAAAACCACTGGGAGAGTCCCAACAAAGCCAAGCTTGCCGCGAAGAAAATGGCGGCGGCGACGACGGCAACGCCTTTGTACCTAATGTCACCTGCCATCAGCAAAGCCGTCGATCCCAGGAGAGAGCCCAAAGAAGGGGCGGCATAGAGGAGACCCAACCCTGAGGCGCCGGTTTTAAAAACGTCCGCTGAAAAAATCGGTAGAATCGGGCGGTAGAAGCCGACGAGCGTGACGCCGAAGTCGAGCATAAAAAGAGAGAGAATAATCCGCTGGACCCAAATAAACTCCACGCCTTCGATGATACTGCGCATGTTCACACGGCGCCGTTGACCTTCAGGCCGGCCGGAGCTCCGCACAGCCAAGACTGCTCCCAGAGCCGGAACAAGTAGGAGTGTGCTCAGGAAGTAGGTCATCGGGAGGCTGGTGTAATCGATCAACACGCCGCCGATGGCAGGTCCGACCAGGAAGCTGGTTTGAATGATCATCGTGTTGATCGTGACCGCGTTCATCAGCACGGATTGCGGCACGAGCCGCGGAATCAGGGCGGCGCGCGCCGGCCAGTTGAAAACGTCGACGAATGCTCCCAAAAAGCCGAAAACATATACGTGCCACACCTGAATCAGGCCTGTGATCGTCAGCGCGCCAAGAACCAGGCCAGGCATCAGTTGGATAAAGGTGGTCGCAAGGAGAAGCTTCTTGCGGTCGAATGCGTCTGCAACCGCGCCCGCGAATAGACCGAACAGGACAAAGGGCAAAGCTTGAAAGAATCCGGTAAGTCCCAGCTGAAAGGGCGATCCGGAAATTTCGTAAACCTGGTAGACGCTCGCGACGTTGCGGACCTGCACGGCAAGCGCGCCGAGGACACTCGAAATCCAAACGAGTCTGAAATCCCGATACAGAAGAGACGACCAAGGCCGGATCCTGGCCGGGGTTTCGTTGAGATTTATTTGCTCGCTATTCTTCAATTATCAAGGAGTTCATAAGTATCTTGACAGTTTGCGTTGCTCAGAACCAAGGGGCGAGCCCTTCCAAGCGTCGGTCAATAAGCCGGTGCCTTGTCGGCCACCACCCGGTCCACTCCAAGGGTGCTCACTCCAACGGTCCGGGCCTGAACGCTTCCTTCACGTCTGCCCGCGCTCTCCATGACTCGCCCCTTGGTCGTCGTATGTGTAATAACCAATGAACTCCTTAGTAGGTCGTGGAAGCGGAGCGATTCGCCTCACACTTTCGCTCCCGGAGGCGGGCGAGGAGACCCAGCGGCTACAGGGATTGAATGAATCTGCGGAGCTTTTGAGCTTCCTCTCACGGGGCAACTTAAGAATCGGCTGTCATTCAGGATAGGCAAGCTCGGGCGATCGAGGCAACCAGCCCGATTTTAACTTGCGGGTTGGCTGCCTCGATTTTCATTTGTTTAGCGGGATGCCGCGACTGGCGTATCTTCCAGAACGCCGCGCGTCTCGGCCTGCGCCAACACGGCTTCAATGCTCTTGATCAGATTACGGGCGGCTTCGATGCTCAACTCGACCGCAACTCTTGCGCCGGGACCTTCGGCTTCGTTCACAAAGTCGATGTTGAGCGCGTGTTCCAGCGGCATATCGTAAGGGTGATCGTAAGAGACGTTGGCTTCCTTGACCTCGAACCAACCGCCCATACCTTTGCCGCGACCCTCGATTTTGGTTTGATGGACAATCATAGTGCACATATCCGGTCTTCCTCCACGTTGTAGCGTTCTCCGTTTTTTCCCGGAGCGTCTTATCGATGCTTCATTCGACGGAATGGTCTATCAAAATTCTTTCTCTGTTTTAGTTGTCTTGCCACGTTAGATCAGTGTGACTTCAATTGCTTCTCAAGGAAGGCGAAAATTTTCTTCCAGCCGTCGACCGCTTGCTCTTGCCGATACGCCCCACGGTCATAATAGAAGAAGCCGTGGCCGGCTCCATCATATCTGTGAAATTCATAGTTTTTACCATGTTTCTTAAGCTCTGCCTCATGTTGATTTACTTGCTCCGGCGACGGCGATTTGTCGTCATTGCCAAACAGGCCGATGATAGGGCAGGAGAGATCCTTGGTGTAATCGATCGGGGCAACCGGCTGCTTGGGGGTGAGATCTTCCTTAGACTGCACCACGCGGCCTCCCCAGCACTCAACCAGCGCGTCAAAGCCCTTGAGGCGGCACGCCGCTAAAAACCCGTGCCGGCCGCCCGAGCATGTCCCAAAAACACCGACTTTGCCACTCACGTAGGGGAGAGAGCGAAGCAATTTCTGCGCGCCCTCCAGATCGCCGAGGACCTGATCATCCGGTATGCCCCCGCCGGCGCGTACTTTAGCCCCGACGTCTTCCGGGGTGCCGTGGCCATCCCGGAAGTAAAGATTAGGAGAGATCGCAACGTACCCGTGGTGAGCAAATCTGCGAGTGCATTCACGATACCACTCGTCCCATCCCGGCGCGTGGTGGATAACAACCATCCCGGGGCAAGGCCCGTTCCCCAGAGGTCGAGCAACGTAGGCATTGATCGTGTCGCCTTTGTGTCCCTGCATACTGACGGTTTCGGCCAGCATGCCTTCATACATATTGGTCTGGTACATGATTACCTCCTTTGAAATTTTTCAGTCGTGAAGATTCAGCCGATGACTTAATACGAAAACCCTTCTCGGTGCAACTCTCCACACCAAAAATAACCTCAAGAGAGTCAAGCAAAAAAGCATCGCGGCAGCGAATCGTCCTCTTGCAGCCGTGTAGGGGCGCGTTTTTGTTAGACACGTTGGCTCATGCAACAGGCAAATCGCCAGACGGTTATTCGAGTCATATGGCGTTAATCCCGTGAGGTTTAACTGGAGCTTTTTAGTGGAGGCGGCGGATTAAAAAAGGTTTTCAGGTCTCGATAAATAGGCCTTGTAATAGGTAACGAAACCAAGTAGGGTCAAAATACACTTCAGTATGGAGCCTTCTGAAAGTGACATTGACTAGAGTTGAAGGCTTGTCAGTCTTACCTTGCGATTCGTTTCTTCGCGGACAATCCGACCAGAGCGTGTTTTGCAGTCCATGTTCTGCGCCCAGCGGCGAGCAAGTTCACAGGGTCAAAGACGCCAACTTTTCCCCTTTAGGAGGAGAACATGAGTAGCAAAATTTACATAGGCGGTTTGCCGTATGCAACCACCGACGCACAACTTCAGGAAATCTTTTCCGCTCACGGGAGCGTGGAATCGGCTCGCGTGATCACGGACAAGTTCACCGGTCGGTCCCGCGGTTTCGGGTTCGTCGAGATGAGCTCGAGCGAGGAAGCTCAAAGGGCGATCCAGGCTTTGAACGGATCCGATCTCGAGGGTCGCAGCCTTACGGTCAACGAAGCTCGACCACAGGAAAAACGGTCGGGTTTCGGCGGCGATCGAGGCGGTGAGAGACGGGGAGGCGGCGGGCGCAATCGCTGGTAATTCCAAAATACTTGCAAACTGAAAAGGGGCGCTAGGTCGGGGCGCCCTTTTTTTTGGCTATACCGCTGGTGTAGAAGCGCGGGAGTGGGATAGCCGCGGTCTCATCGACAATCCGCGTAATTTTCATTAGTATTAAGCGCGAGGGAGAATAGGCTATGGCGGCGACAGAATTTGTTTACCAGGATCCGTTTCCACTGGAGAAGGACGACACTAATTATCGATTGCTAAGCAAAGAAAATGTTTCTGTCGCCAGGTTCGACGGCAAGGAAATCTTGAAAATCGAGCCGGATGCTCTCACGTATCTTGCCAATGAAGCGATGCGTGACGTTTCGTTCTTGTTGCGTACCGCTCACCTGCAGAAGGTGGCGGCGATTCTGCAAGATCCAAAGGCCTCGGATAACGATCGCTTCGTCGCGCTGGCGATGCTGCGCAATGCGGATACCGCATCCAAAGGCATTCTTCCCTTTTGTCAGGACACCGGCACGGCGACTATCTTCGGCAAGAAAGGGCAGCGGGTCTGGACCGGTGTAAAGGACGAGGAGCATCTCGCCAGGGGTGTCTACAAGACCTATACCGAAGAAAATCTGCGTTATTCCCAGACGGCGCCTCTCGATATGTACACCGAAGTCGATACCGGCACCAATCTTCCCGCCCAGATCGATATCTTTGCCACCGATGGAATGGAGTACTCGTTCTTGTTTGTGGCGAAGGGCGGCGGCTCGGCAAACAAGACGTCGCTCTATCAGGAGACCAAGGCTCTTTTAAATCCAAGCAGTTTGGAGAAGTTCCTCGCCGAAAAGATGAAAACGCTCGGCACCGCCGGTTGTCCCCCCTATCATTTGGCGTTTGTCATCGGCGGCACGTCCGCGGAGGCCTGTCTAAAGACCGTGAAATTGGCGACGACCGGCTACCTGGACCATCTCCCGACTTCGGGCAACGCCCAGGGCCGCGCGTTCCGCGATATCGAGCTGGAAAACAAAATGTTGGAAGCGGCGTACAAAGCCGGTTACGGCGCGCAGTTTGGCGGCAAATACTTTGCTTTGGATGTGCGCATCATCCGTCTACCTCGCCACGGCGCCTCTTGCCCGGTGGGTATGGGGGTTTCCTGCTCCGCGGATCGAAACATCAAAGCAAAAATCAACCGGGACGGTATCTGGCTGGAAGAGCTGGAGCGAGAGCCCGGAGGGCTCATACCGGAAGAATTTCGCGGCAAGGTGGCGAGCCGCGCGGTTGCGGTCGATCTCAATCTGCCGATGAAAGAAATACTCGCTCAGTTGACGAAATATCCCGTCACAACTCAGCTGTCACTCACCGGAACCATGATCGTCGCCAGAGATATTGCGCACGCCAAACTGAAGGAAAGGCTCGACAGCGGTCAAGGGCTGCCCGAGTATATCAAGGATCATCCCGTCTATTACGCCGGCCCGGCCAAAACACCCGAAGGCATGCCGTCGGGCTCGTTCGGTCCGACAACGGCCGGGCGCATGGATTCCTACGTCGATTTGTTCCAGTCGCACGGGGGTTCCATGATCATGCTCGCCAAAGGAAATCGGAGCTCGCAGGTCACCGAAGCCTGCAAGAAATACGGCGGCTTTTATCTCGGGTCTATCGGAGGACCGGCGGCAATCCTGGCGAAGGAGAACATCAAGAAAGTTGAGGTGCTGGAATATCCGGAGTTGGGAATGGAAGCGGTTTGGAAGATTGAAGTGGAGGACTTCCCCGCTTTTATCCTGGTAGACGACAAGGGTAACGACTTTTTTAGGCAGATCTGCGGCTGACGCGGCTTGACAGCAAGGGCGAGCTCAAGACACCGGATCAAGCAAACGATTCCAACTCGAATCGATCCTGATTCACGAAACGTCCTTCGACTTTTACAACATCGCCCTCGCGCAAGCGGTTAAAGCGGTCGCTGACGGAGCGCGGCGCGTTGTAGGGTAAAGTGACAACCACCAAACGATTCTGACGGTTGCGCAGTTCGAAAAGCCCGCGCCGGGAATCTATGTATTCTACGGTTCCTTCAAAGCGATCCAAGCGACCCACTCTGTGGGACCCGCTCCGATCCTGCACACTCTCCCGGACTGTAATCTGGTCCGTGAATAGCCGGCCGTTCCTATCCTGCTGGGTGCGCATCGCAACGTAATCTCCGGGCTCGAGATTAGCTACCTCATAATCGCGTTGCCGATAAACCACTTTGGTCTGGTTATCGTACCGGATGGACCGCGTACGGCCGGCGTCCGTGCGCACTTCTATTTCCCGGGCCCGGGTGTCGACATGACGCACCTCGCCAACGATGTTGTCACTCGAGTCGGCGTAGCCGCCGGCATCCCCCAAGTGCCCTAACTCGTGACAGCCCGCCAGCGCCAGAATTGCCGGTAAGAAGAATCCGAAGAATCGTCCCGCATATCTCATGCTTCCCCCCTGGTTCCGCTGCAAAGAAATCATTGCAGGGACTTACAGGTCGTTGGACGATCGAGCGCATGGAAACGCAACACGTGCCTAAGCTGTTGCAGAGCTTGGAGGATTTGAGTCACCGGGCTCGCCCGCAGATTAACCCCCTCACCCCCTTCCTCCATCGAAAGGGGAAAAGCGGATACCATCAGCTGCTCAACGGTCGAATGATTACATCGAAGGGTACTTGTGGTAGTCCAGCAAGCCGGCTACAAATTATATAGACGCGCGGCGTTCTCCCCCAACAATTTAGCCTTCAATTCATCCGACAGATCTTTCCGTTCCATGACCTCTTTGACCGTGTGGGGGAACTTGGAATCGCTGTGATTGTAGTCAGTGGCGAAGATGAGACGCTCCGCGCCGACAAACTCAGCGACATAAGGCAGCATTTTTTCTTCCATCTCGAAGGCATAGTAAAGCTGTCCGCTGCGCATGTATTCGCTCGGCGGCTTGGTCAGCCAGGGCACCGTCGGCTGTAGATATTCATAATGCTCGTCAAGCCGCTCCATCCAGTAGGGAACCCAGCCGGCGCCGGCTTCCAAAAAAGCGACTTTTAGACGGGGAAAACGCTCCAGAATACCTCCAACGACCACGCAGAGCACGCCGATCATCTGCTCAAACGGATGCGCCATCGCGTGGTTGTAAAACGGGTGATCGAATCTCTCGGTACCGGCGGGAACGCCGTCGCCGGCGCCGACGTGGATGCAGACAGGCACCTTGAGTCGTTCTGCCTCAGCAAAGAACGGATAGAGATCCGGGTCATCCAAATTTTTTTTCGAGGCTGAGGTAGTCGGCGCGGCGACCGCAACGAATTTCAATTCCTCGACCGCCCGTCTCAATTCTTTCACGGCCGCGACCGGATCTTGGATCGCCGTCAGCGCAACGCCCTTGAGCCTCCGGGGGTCGGTCTTGCAGTATCCGGCAAGCCAGTTGTTGTAGACGCGCGCGACGGCGCAGGCCAACTCTTTATCTTCCACAAACGGCAGGCTCAGGAAAGGAGTCGTGCCGAAGAGCACCGCGGTGTCGATGCTTTCGGCATCCATGTCCTTCAAGCGCTGGACTGGGTCGGTCATGCCCGTGGTTGGCGTTGGCAGGCGGTTGCGCGGCGCGCCAACGAAGCCGCAGCCTTTGCCCACCGGTTTTGGCACGAGGCGGCCGTCGATCATGGCGAAATTCACGCCGCGGTTGTCTTGCACCGCTTTGGGCGCGCGGGAGCGGTACGGTTCTTCGAGCAAGTCGCCCCACGGAATGTTCCGTTCCATCACGTGACCATCGGCATCGATAATGCGCATTTGATTTACCTCTTATGTTTTTTCGTGAATCAAGTGGTGTTTTTGCAACGTGTTTACAGCTCTCTTCTACAACTTTGGGATCGGCGAGAAATGGTTTTATTCCGATTTACTTGTGTTTTCAACGGTGGCATTGCTATTGCTCACCCTCAGGTGGGAGGAAACAGTGCGCGGTTCGCGAGCCAATAACAACATTCCGCAGCCGGGCTCTCAAGAAGGGCTTGTCTCGGCGATGCTGAATCCGGGCTTTTATCCCGAGCCGCCTCATGAAGTAACCCGTAAGGAGACCCATATCTCGCACGTCTTTCTGGCCGGCGATTTGGTCTACAAAATAAAAAAGCCCGTGCGGTTCTCTTTCCTCGATTACTCAACATTGGCCAAGAGGCTCCACTTCTTGCAAGAGGAGTTGCGGCTGAATCGCAGATTGGCTCCTTCGGTCTATCTTGCCGTTGCGCCCATCAGTTTTGACGGTTCGGTCTGGAGGCTCGGGGGATGGGGACCGCCTGTAGAATACACGCTGGTCATGCGCCGCTTGCCCGAGGATCGAATGCTGCCGGCTCTACTCGATTCCGGCCGGACGACTCCGAAGATGATGCGGGATCTTGCCGAGGTCCTGGCCGCTTTCCATTCTCGGGCCGAGCGGGTTGAGGGATTGGACGCGTCCCGCTATCCAGAAGCGGTTGAGAGAGAGTGGAACGACAATCTGGCTGATCTTCTTCCGTTCGTGGATGGTTTCATTAGCGAGGAAACTCTGAAGATCTTCGAAAGTTTCGGCCGGCGCTTCATCAGCCGGCACCGCGATCTCTTCCGGCGCCGAGCTGCTGAGGGGTGGATTCGGGACGTTCATGGCGATCTCCACTGCGAACATGTTTGCT
>JBOHVS010000400.1:0-5829 GCA_050735975.1 Binatia bacterium
GGACGGTCCTGGCACGCCCGCTTGGTTTCGAAACGCCGCTGAAAGACATGATCGTCTACTACTTCATCGGCATGTTTTTCAATCTGTTCGCGCCAAGCACGGTCGGCGGCGACGTTACCCGGGTTTACTATCTTGCACGTGGCGACGGAAAGGATCGGGGAAGCGGTTGGAAATCGACTACCCTCCACGCCACCATCGCGGTTCTTTCGGATCGCGCGATTGGCATGATCGTACTCATCTGGGTGGGTGCGGCGGGACTGGCGTTATTTCCTCGCTTTGCCGTCCCTGCGCCCCTCACACTGTTGACGTTCGCGTTAGCCATCGGGTTCGCTCTGGGCGGTTTGCTGATTCCATCGCTGGGGCGAGTGCTGCCGGCGGATGGCCATCCTCTGGTGACGAAGGCGCAAGTCGCTCTAAATGCGTTTCAAAACAGTTGGAACGCTATCCTGCTTGCGATGTTACTTTCGGCAACCATTCACATCACGCAAGCGGCAATGCATGTCTGGATCGGCCGCGCGCTCCATATCGAGGTGCCACTTTCCTATTGCTTTATTATTTACCCTTTAGTGGGCGCGTTTGCGGCGCTCCCCATAAGTTTCAACGGCATCGGGTTGCGCGAGGGCGGTTACCTTTTTATGCTTGGCATCATCGGCGTCGATTCGGAGAAGGCAATTGCCTTCGGCCTTCTTTTGTTTGTGATCGTCGCGCTCGATAGTTTAATCGGAGGAATTGCTTTTATTGTTAAAAAAGCTCCGCGGCCCGAAGCGATCGCTGCTCGGAGTGAGACATAAGGGAAGATTGAGGTTGAGGTTAAGGTTTAGGAGGACGAGGGGAGAAGATCTCAACCTGAACCTAAACCTAAACCTGAGCCTGTTTTGGATCGGCCTTACGTGAGGTAGTTGATGAAGGCCGTGGCCAGGCCGAGAAACGAGAGAAAGCCGAAGGCGTCCGTCAAGCCGGTGACGACGATGCCCGAGCCGAGAGCCGGATCGAACTTCAGAGCTTTGAGCAACAGCGGAATCACCGCGCCTGACAGCCCGGCGACCAAGCCAAGATTGATAATCATTGCGGACGCAAGGACCAATCCCAGCACAGGGTTCCCTTTCCACAACAGCGCGGCGATCGCAATGACCGAGCCGGCCGCCAGCGCGAGGCAGATGTTGACCGAGATTTGCCGGACAATCGCCTTCCACGCCGAGGAAAACTCAAGCTCACCGAGGGCAATGGCGCGGATGATGACGGTCGCCGTCTGAGTGGCGCCGTTGCCGCCGACGCCGGCGACAATCGGCATGAAGGTCGCCAAAGCTACGATTTCCTGCAAGGTCCCCTCAAAAAAAGCCACGACGGAAGCCGCCAAAGTTGCCGTCAATAAGTTCAAGAGCGTCCACGGCAAGCGCATTTTGATCGAGCGGGAGACCGGGGTGAATACGCGATCCTCCTCGGCTAAACCGGCCATCTTGTACATGTCCTCGGTGCTCTCTTCGTTGATGATGTCAATGACATCATCAACGGTGATAATGCCTTCGAACCGGCCTCCCTCGTCGACGATAGGCAAGGCAAGCAGATCGTATTTGGCGACCAAGCGCGCCGCCTCTTCTTGATCCATGAAAACGTCGGCCTTGACGGGATCGGCGATCATCATTTCCTGGAGCGTGCGGTCCGGCGGAGCGATGACCAGGTTGCGAATAGGGACGACGCCGACCAACTTCCCCGATTCATCGACTACATAGAGGTAGAAGAAAGTCTCCAGTTCGCCGCGCTCGCGTATCTTGTCGATGGCTCCCTGTGCCGTGGTATTCGGCGGCAGGGCCATGAAATCGGTGGTCATGATTCTGCCGACCGTGCCCTCCGGATAGCTGATCAGTTCTCGGACTTCTTCGCGGCGTTCGGGATCCAGCAGGGACAAGATCCGTTCCCGGCGCTCCTCCGGAAGGCTGTCGATGAACGTTACCGCGTCATCAGGATCGGCGCGCACGATCACGCGGCCGACTTTTTCATCGTCGATCAAGGCGAGTATGTCAGGAAGAAGATCGGGCGGCAGTTCTTTCAGGGTGTTGGCTGCTCGACGCACCGAAGAAAGGATGTCGAACAGTTGGCGCACCTCGGAGGGCTCCAGTCCCTTGAACAGGAGCGCGATATCGGCGGGATGACTCTTGCCGATAAATCTCAGGACGCGGTCCGGCGTGGCCGTGCGCAGCATCTCCCGGACGGTGTCGTAATCGATAGTCGCTGGCTTCATGCTTCTATGCGCGGGGGCTCGTACCTTCTTAACCAGTGAAACTCCGTTTTGCAAATGTATTCCGGCGCTTTCTTACCCGCTTAAACGCGCGGTTGAAATTTGCTATGTTCAGGGCCGGGGCGGAAGCAGGTATCAAGACCGGCGATGTTATTGCCGAGCTCAACGGTAAGCCGGTTCCCAAGAGCCACGATCTGCCTTCTTTGATCGTGGATAAGCAGCCGGGACAGAAGGCGACCTTGAAGATGTTTCGTGGTAAGCTACAAAGGCGGAAGACCTAGGAGGAATAATGTTTGGACTCGGACTTCAAGAACTCGTTATCATTCTTGTTATCGCGCTGGTCATTTTCGGTCCAACGAAGCTGCCACAAATCGGAAGCGGTCTGGGCAAAGCCATTCGTGACTTTAAGAAGGGTGTCAGTGGCGACGAGACCGAAGATACCGCGAACGAAGCAAAGAAGGAAACCCCTAAGGACTTACCCCGCTAACTCTTGAGATCGCGATTGCGAGTAAGTCGCTGATCGGTTCGAAGGAGTTGCGCTGAAAAGATGTCACGAACGGGTGCCGTTGACCTTGGCGGTCGCGGCGTCTTTCACGCGCTCGCCGGGGGAGTGAAAACCATTTTTGCTGCCGAGGAGAACCGTGTAAAGCGATGTCTTCGAGAGCTTGTAGATGCGTTCGACTGACAGATTCGTCGCTTCGATAAACGGTTTGAGTCGCAGATTGGTGCGCCAGCCCAACCAGCGCGTGATCGGATCCAAAGCCTCGGTTACAAACCCCAGAAACGGCACATCGCTCGTGAAGTGATTGACGATAACGATCTTTCCGCCCGGCTTACAGACCCGTTTGGCTTCAGAAATCATCTGAATCGGGTCCGGCACGACGGTTACGACGTGGAAAGCCATCACGTAATCGAATGTATTGTCGGGAAAGTCGAGATTCAGCGCGTTCATTTCCACAACCCGGAAATGACTCCAGCCGTTTTCCTGGATCTTTTGCCGGGCGCGCGCCAGCATGTCGGGCGCCAAGTCAATCCCCGTCACCTCGCAATGAGTCGGATAAGCAGGGAACGAAGTACCGGTCCCGGCGCCGACTTCTAGAACGCTCGCGCCCGGCGGGATTTCGAGATCCTCGATAACCTGTTCCAGCCGGTTATAAAAGATTTTCCCGAAGATTCTGTCATAAAGCGGGGCGAAGTCCGAATAGAGCTTGCTCTCGTGTGCCTCGATTTCAGCCATGATCCTAAATCCCAATCGTGATGTTCAATTCAGGCATCTCGGATCTCTCTATTCTGCTTCTTGAAGAAAACCGAAATATCCCTCTTGCGAAACCTCCACTGTTTTCCTTTTTTGAAGGCGGGCAAAATGTTCTTGCGCGCGAATTCATTCACTGTATCTGGACTTACATCCAGAATAACGGCAACTTGTTTGCTGTTCAATAGCTCCTCTTCTCTTTCCAACATAAAACCCCCCTACGAGGCCGATCTCGAGTTGCCCTTGGGCGAAAAAGATTTTTGTATCTAGCAAGTTCACCCCTCGCGTGTCAAGTCGATTCCCATCCGCCCTCGTACATTCAGAGGCTACTCCTCTAAACATGACATTGTTAAAGCGGTTTGGAAAGAGAGGTGAATCTGCCTTGCGCCTACCCCGGAGTTCCTCTAGCATGGGTGCCAGGCTGCTGAAAAGACTCATATGCTCCTGTCTGCGTGCGACGCACAGGCAGGCGTTGCGCTCAATCGCCTCGCTTCGACGTATAACAAGCCAAGCGCAAAGAGCGAAGAGCACGGAGTCAGCGAAGCCAATCTCTGATGTCTGACCTCCGACCTCTGACTTCTACCCTCTGCGCTATGCCCTTAGCCCTTAGCGACAGATTCGCGCCTGCCTGTGCCGACACGGCAGACAGGCGCCTCGCTGAGATCTTTTTGAGCAGCCTGCAAATAGCGTTTTCCAGCAACAATCAACCGCGTCGTCTAGTCTTTCATGAAAAAAGGTTTTAAACTGCTTGGCTTTGTCGCTGTCACTTTCCTCCTGTTTGTCGCTGTCGCCGTAGTTGCCTTCTATCACCTCATCCAAGTCGGCGAGCTGCGCCGATTTCTCGTCAGCGAAATTGAAAGAAAGACCGATTTGAAAATCCAACTGGGAGAGGCCGATCTCGAACTCGGATGGATTACGGGGATCTCATTCCGCGACGTGGCTCTATCGGTGCCGGAATCCTCGCAGCGAGTGATTACCGCCGAGCGTGTCACCGCCCGCGTCGCGCTGTTGCCGCTACTGGAGCGCAAGGTGGTTTTTTACGAAATTCGTTTCGCCAAGCCTATTGCGCGGATGGAGCGCGATCGAAACGGCAATATTTTGCTGCTCGATCAGCTGCTCAACCTTCCCTTTCTGACCGAAAAAGCCGGGACCATCAGCGTCGATCTGCGCGCCGTCGGCGTCGAGAACGGCGAGATCGATTTTCACGATCAGCTGGCCGAGGGCGGCTCGGCGACGACTCATCTGCGCGCCATCGACCTGGAACTGGACCGTATCCGGGGACAAGCATTGCGCGACTTCCTTCGAAGTCTCGTGAAGGTGGGCCGCCAGCGACCGCAGGGCGCAGCGCTCGATTTCTCTTTGCAAAGCGATATCGAACGCGACGGTAAACGAACGATGCTACGAGCAAAAGGCAGAATGATCTTTCCCGATCAAAAGCTCGGATTTGCCAACGCCTGGTGGGATGCAACCGTGCAACTACCGGGCGCTCCAGCCGCCATAGTGCAGCGATACCTCGGCAGCCGGATGCCGATAAAATCTTTGAGCGGTTCACTCACGCCGCGCCTGCATATCGAGGGCAACGCGGCGGAGCGCGTTCACGTCAAAGGCGAAGTTGCCTTTACCGGCCTGGCCATAGAGGCGCCCGATTTCTTCGGCGCTGCCCTCACCCCTGGCGACGGGATGCTAAATCTGGACCTCGAATGGAGTTCGGGACGGCTTGAGATTGCACAGATGGCGCTCCGATCGAACGAGCTCTGGCTGAACGCCCGCGGAGATGCCCAAGCCGGCCCCAATGGAGAGACCCAGATCAGATTGGACCTAACCGCCCCCGCGTTGCCGATTGCGATCTTCAGGAAGTACCTGCCGTTGAGATTGCCGGGAATGGCCCAGTGGGGGATGTACGCGGCCGCGATTGAGGAGGGAGAAATCCAGGTCGAACGGGCCGGTCTAAACGCGAGCCTATCCAGCCTCGGTCGCATCGCTCAGACGGGCCTCGATGAGCGGGTCCGGATCGATGCGGTGCTGCGCAACGTGCGACTTAAGCTGAATAATCAGCATTATTTGCCGATTCGACGGGTTCAGGGGCGGGTAAGTCTCCAAAACGGCGTTCTCGCTTTCAAAGACATGAAAGCCGAGTATGGACAGTCGCGTTTTTCAGAAATCGACGGCAGCTACCGTCTGGGGGCGCCAGATCGCGGAAGCGTGGAACTTCAAGCCCGCGGCGAGTTGGATCTGGCGGAGTTGGGAGAGCAACTCAAGTCCGGAGTTCTCGGGAGCCGAACCGCAAAACTTGCTTCCTCCGTCTCGGAGATGGGCGGCAAGGGCAAGATCGACTTGGCGG
>JBOHVS010000401.1:0-3157 GCA_050735975.1 Binatia bacterium
TCGCTGCGAAGCAGTTGCAATTTGCGGCCGGCGCCGCCTCCATACCCGCCGAGCCGGCCGTCCGAGGCGATCACGCGATGACATGGAACGTAAATCGGCACGGGATTATTGTGCATTGCGTTGCCCACCGCCCTCGCGCCCTTCGGCGCTCCCGCCGCAGCGCCCAAAGCTTGATAGCTGACCACGGCGCCGCGCGGAACTTCCTGGAGCTTGCGCAAAACTTTCTGCTGGAACGAACTGGCGGCGAGACTCAAGTCGATATTCTGGCGCAGCGCCTTCGCCTCTCCGGCCAGATAGCGGCGAATCTCCACGCCGACTTCCTTGATCGTCCGCTGGTCCTCGACGAGGTCTAATTGCAACCGAACTTTCTCAATGGTCGCCGCCAGTTCGCTGTCATCGACTAAATAATGATTGAGCACGATGCCGCGGGCAGTCATCGCCACCAGCAAATCGCCCAATGGCGACTTCACGATGCCCACTGCGGCTTGCGGCCGCCGAATGCGGTTCAATGCCCTATCGACGCTATCTCGAGAGCGATGCAGCAATTCCGCGACTAATTCCTCCCCCACGTCACTGCCGATTGAACCAATAAAGGTTTCGATTTTCATAGATTTCACCACCTTGCCTTGAGCTTTTTCATAGCCTGCGAAACATTCGCTCGGGCGCTGTCTTCCGAGCAGCCCATCGCAGTCGCTATTTCCTCGTAGTCCAGGCCGGCGAAATAGCGCAGATACAGCGCCTGGCGTTGTTTGGCCGGGAGATCGGAAATCAGCTCGCGCATATGGACGGCCGCGTAACCTTCGTTTTCATGAAGGGAGCGATGGTGCTTTCCAATGGCGTCTGCTGCCGTAGACTCTTCGTTATCGGCTACAAGCACGCGCGCCCGGCGCGCGCCGTCACGCGCCCAATTGCGATATAGGTTGCTTGCTATCGCATACAGCCACGGCCTAACGCCGCTTTCGGGTTCGAGTCGGGGATAGGCGCGGTACGCGCGCAACCACGTCTCCTGAAACAAGTCTGCGGCATTCTCGGGATCGCCCGACACACGCACCAGATAGCGCATGATCTCCCGTTCGTGGCGCTGCATTATCTGTTCAAAGGGAAGCGGTACTTGTAGCTTCTCGCGCGCCATACACCGTATAACCCCGCAGGCGGTCGAATGTGAAAGTCCTGGTAGGGAAAAATTGGGATCAGAGCACTTTTTGACTAGCAGGCTGCTGAAAAAGACTCATATGCTTCGTCAGGCTGTGTGATTAGAAATTGAGTACTTATCCGTTCGAAAGAGTTTTCACACAGTCTGTCGTTGCCTCAATCGCCTCGCTCATGATCACCGCCTTCTTCAGTGATCTTCACAGCGCCTCGCGACGCAGCTCAGGGAACACTTTGGACACTTTGCCCAGCAGATAATCACCGTAGGTGCCACGAAACTCGTGAACGCTGGCACGATCCCAACGTTCATCTTTGTTGTCGTTTACCTCCCCGTCGATTTCTATTGGCTTCACTGCCGCATTGAAGTTCGGGTCGAAAAAGAAGGGAAATGACAAACGGTTATGGCCGGCCAGATTCCGCACCCGGTGAGGCGTGGAAAGATATCGTCCTGCCGTCATACGATCGAGCATGTCTCCCAGGTTGCACACAAACGAGTTGGATATGGGAGGGGCGGCTAGCCAATGTGATTTTATCTTGACCTCCAAGCCTCCCGACATATCCTGCCTTAGGATCGTCAGCAGTCCATAGTCGGTGTGCTCTCCGACTCCCAGGCTTGATTCAGCCTCAGGCGACGAGCGCGCCGGCGGATAGTTGAAGATGCGGAACAATATCAGAGGATCTGATGTGTAACGGTCAGCAAAGTACGATTCTTCCAAGCCAAGACCGAGGGCGATTCCGGCCATCAGCGCGTGTCCAAGCCGGGTCATTGCCGCCATATAATTGAGAACCGTCTCTCGGAATTGCGGCATACTGGGCGGAAAAAGGTTGCCTCCGTGCAGCGGCGTGCCTGCCTGAACAAGAGGGTGCCCGTCTTCAAGCTCGGCACCAAAATAAATCCCCTCCTTTAGGTCAGGCTGGCCGGATGTGAGCTCGCCGCCGACGGGGAAATACCCCCGCCACGCTCTACCGCCGCGCGCCATGCTTATTTCGAGTTTCGTCTTGAGATCCTGCGCAAAAAAATCCCGGCTAACCTCCTCCAACCGGCGCTGAAGAACTTCGTCCACTCCATGACCGACAACGTAAAAGAACCCGCATTCGCGGCACGCTTCTCCTATCTTAGCCGCGACTTCGTGACGGTCTTCCGTTCTAAGCAGCAGCGAATTTACGTTGACAATAGGAATATGCGGCCGGTTTTCCATCTCGCGGTCACCTGTTAAGCGCAGTGGCTAACACGAAGACATGACCCAGCATAACACAATCAGCGAATCCAGAAGACAGGCGATCGGATGCCGCCGTTAGATTTGCCTTGCCAAGCGACGAGACCGGCAATACAATCCCGCGCTAGACGTAAAATTAACAAGCGACAACTGGGTGCAATAGCTGACCGGTACGCGACAGCCAAAACGGGGGTGCCGAGGTATGATTCGCTTTCAGATTATCGAGCGCACAGGCGCCAATCTTCACAAGACACTCGTCGATGCGATGCGGGCGGGCGAGCTGCGCACTTTCGAGGCAAGGAGGCGCGGTCGGAGGATCCAGCATAAGAATTTGTCATACCCCGGCTGGATGAACTGGTCGGTTGCCGATGGCGTCATCAATTGCGAAGTCATCAGCCCGCACAAGCCCGGTCGCGAGTGGCAATTCTTCAGTGCATTCCTCGGCCGTCTCGCAGACCGTTTCGCCGACCGGATCGTCGCAATCAATGTTCAATTTCCCGCCTCGATCGCACAAGCTGGTCGGCCGGCGGGGCTTAAAAAACGCCGGCGGTCACCGAGCCGCAAGTGATTCCGCGCAAACGGAAGTAAAGCAGGCAAAGCAGAGCCGGAAACGGGCCTTTCTCCACTACGCCACAGCAGTCTTTGCGGGCTGTCTCACAACACTGGCATACGAGTCTTTTTCAGCAGCCTATTAGATTAGGCAAAAGGAAAAGGGGGTCTACGAGGCCCCCTTTGGTTTGGTTGCGGGGCCGGGATTTGAACCCGGGACCTCAAGGTTATGAGCCTTGCGA
>JBOHVS010000402.1:0-8968 GCA_050735975.1 Binatia bacterium
CACACGAAACCGCCAAATTCTAGGTCAATCCCATGCCGGCTAGTTCATCCAGCATCCGCTGATGGTGGGTGGCGGGCCAGTAAATGCGGCGGCATTCGGGACACCACGAAAACTTCTCCTGGGTTGCATAGACATACGGCGGAACCGAGTCCTTGACCGACTCTTTTGATCGAGGCTGAAGCAGGGAGTTGCACTCCAGACAACGGGTAAAGGAATTGACGAGCGGACATAGATGGCGAGTCTCGATCACCTGTCGCAGCTGCTCGCGATAGCGATCGTTCTCGATGAAGAGAAACTCCGGAGGCTGCTTCCTGGCAAGACTTCGATCCCGAGTCAGAATCAGACGATTTTCCGTCCGCGCGGCCCGAATCAAGCCGTATCCGGATAGATGAGGCCCGTAGATCACGTCTTGGCCGATCACCCGCAGCCACTTGGCGAGCTTTCCAAGCATGCGATCGGCGGCGAATTTTTGCATTTCCGATGATGAAGCCACAAAGTTTTTGCCTGATGAGTTTGAATCGGCCGTTCTTTGGCTTTACCATATGTGCTTTATCCCGTGCCACAGAACGCCCGTCCCCAGGGCGTGGAAAGGAATTTTCCGAGCTTGCGGAGGGAGCGCTCCGAACGCCACAAGGCGTAACTCCGTCTACGGCATTTACACTATGCTCGTTAAACGATCCATCGGCGTTGCCATCGTCATCTTCTGGTGCGTGATGAATGTTTTGCTTCTCAAGCGCCAGCTTTGGGCCCCTTCCCAGCCGCTCACTATTCCCAGCGTCGAAACCATTACAGAGAGCATGCAGGAGTGGTGGGGAGTATTCTACCGCGGAGAGAAAATCGGCTATGCCACTCAGACGATCGACCCCAAATCCGACGGCTACCGAATCCAGGATCATTCCGTATTGCACCTCAACCTCTTGGGCACGACCCAATCCGCGGAGACGCGGCTCAACGTGGACGTGGACAGAGAGTGGACGCTCCAGCGATTTGAGTTCGAACTTCGGTCCAATGACGTCCGATTCAAAGCCCGTGGTTACGCCTCGCCCGGTAAACTCGCGTTGGAGGTGGATTCCGCCGGGCACATCACTAAAAAGGATATCCCGCTGAGCCAGCGACCTTACCTTCTGGCCGCGCTGAAACCTTATGTCGCGACACAACAGTTGGAGCCGGGTAAGGAGCATCATTTTTCGACTTTCGATCCGTCGACTCTCTCCCAGCAAGTAACCACGGTCGTGATCGAAGGCCGGGAACACATTCGCATCGGCGACCGGCTCGAACCTGCAATACGAGTCCGCCAACGGTTCAAAGGAATTGCGGTGACCTCGTGGTTGGACGGCACAGGCCGGACGCTCAAGGAAGAGAGTCCTGCAGGGCTTTCACTCGTGCGCCAAAGCCGACAAAAAGCGATGGATTTGTCGGGATCTCGATCCGTCTCGCTGGACCTGATCGCCGAGAGTTCCATCCTGCCGGACAAACCGATCATCCGCCCGGATGAAACGACTTCTGTCACATTGAGGATTAGCGGCATCGATCTGGCGAATTTTCCCCTGGTCGGCAACGGGCGTCAGAAGCTGCGCGACGACCGCCTGGAAATCAAGCGCGAGGATGTTGGCGATCTGACTTCGACCCGATTCCCCGTCCGAGATCGCTTGCTGAACGCCTTCATCCAACCCACGCCTTTTTTGCAGAGCGACCATCCGCGAATTCGCGCCCTAGCCCGAGAGATCATCGGCGGCGAGAAAGACGCTCGCAAGGCCGCCCTGCGCATCAAAGATTGGGTTTACAGGGAAATCGCCAAAGAAGCGACGGTGAGCATACCCAACGCGCTCGAGGTCCTGCAAACGAAGAGAGGGGACTGCAACGAACATACCGTCCTTTTCAACGCCCTTGCGCGCGCCGCCGGGATTCCCGCTAAGACGGTGGTCGGCGTGGTCCACCTGAGAGGCGCGTTTTATTACCACGCCTGGTCCGAGATCTGGCTGGGACAGTGGGTGTCGCTCGATCCCGTTTTGAACCAGTTTCCCGCGGATGCGACTCACATCAAGTTTCTCGAAGGCGAAATCGACCGTCAGATCGACATTCTACAACTCATCGGGAATTTGAAAATTCAGGTCGTCGAGGTTTCTTAACGTGATCAAACTGCTCAATGTAACCAAGCGCTACGGCCATTTGGCTGCCGTAGATGGATTGAATCTCGAGGTTGGCCGCGGAGAGATCTTTGGCTTTCTTGGTCCGAACGGCGCGGGCAAAACAACGACCATACGCGTGATGATGGGCATCTTGAAAGCCAGCTCCGGTCAAGTCTTCCTGGGGGGCTACGACGTGGAACGCGCGCCGGCGCAGGCAAAAGCAATCTCCGGTTTTATTCCCGACAGGCCGTTCATCTATGAAAAATTGAGCGGCGATGAATTCCTGCATTTCGTCGGCAAACTGCACCGGCTGGATTCGCAACGTCTCGAGCGGCGCGTCGCGGAATTGTTGGAGCATTTCGAATTGAGCGGCTGGAAAGACGAACTGGTGGAAAGTTATTCACACGGCATGAAGCAGCGCCTGGTCGTTTGCGCGTCGCTGATACATGAGCCGCGTATCTTGATCGTCGATGAGCCGATGGTGGGCATGGACCCGAGAGGCGCCCGCAAACTCAAAGATCTGTTTCGTTCTCTCGCGAATAACGGCACGACGGTGTTTGTTTCGACCCATAGCATCAGTGTCGCCGAAGAGATTTGCCATAAGATCGGCATTATCCAGCGAGGCCGATTAATCGCCTGTGGCGATATGGCGGAGCTTTACGCCCAGGCCAAAACTCAAGATGGCAATCTTGAGAACGTGTTTCTGGAATTGACCCGGGAACAATCTGCAAACGAAATGAATCGGGAAACCCGGTTATGAACTCCATTGCCGTCCTGCTCTCGCCGTTTTGGCTCTCGTGGAAGAACGACTTTCTCCGCGGTGGAAAACAATGGGGACGCCGTCTCCTCCTTCTCGGCCTGGCGGGCGGTTTTTGGTTCGGCACCTACTACGTAATTCGGCGAGTTTTAGTTTATTTCCAATCCGTCTACGATCTGGGACCCGGACTCGCCTACCAGCTCCTGCTGATGATCATGATGACTTTCTTGTCGCTGCTCCTGTTCAGCAATCTGGTGACTTCCCTGTCGGCGTTTTTTCTGGCGCGGGACCTCGATTTAGTATTATCGACCCGCGTTCCGAACAGTTCGTTTTTTTACTCGCGGCTGGCGACAACGACCCTGAACTCCTCCTGGATGGTGCTGTTTTTCAGCCTGCCGATTTTCGTCGCGTACGGTGTTGTCTTTGGCGGCGGTTTTACCTTTTATATTTGGCTGCTGATCATACTGCCGTTGTTTTTGATTATTCCCGCCGCGCTTGGCGTTTTGATCACTCACCTCCTGGTTTACTCGCTGCCGGCAAAGCGTATTCGCGATATTCTTTTTTTCATCGGCCTGTTTTCGTTCATTATTATTTATTTTTTGTTCCGCTTCTCACAGCCGGAAAGACTGGTTCAGCCCGAGTCGTTTGGTCACTTCTTGCAATTTATGGCCGCTATGGAGACACCCTCCGCGCCGTTTTTACCCAGCAGTTGGTCTGCAGAGGTGCTGGCAGGCGCTTTGTTCAATCGCGCCACTGACCAGGGCTTCTTGTACGCCCTGCTCGCCAGCTACGCTCTTTTCTTCCCACTCGTTGCCTCCTGGGTTTCGGGCGCCGTGTATTTAACGGGTTGGTCCAAGGCGCAGGAATCGAGACAAGGACGGCGCAGGCATGAGTTTTTTGAGCTGCTTCTGAATTGGCTCGTGCGTCCCTTTCCCGAGATCTTGCGCGCGCTCATGGTCAAGGACATCAAAACCTTTCTGCGCGACAGCACGCAATGGTCGCAGCTGTTTTTGCTGCTGGCGCTGATCGTCGTTTACCTTTACAATTTCAAAGTGTTGCCACTCGATCGCTCGCCCATTCCGAGCGCGACTCTAACGACTGCGGTCTCTTTCGTTAATCTTGGGCTGGCCGGCTTCGTCCTGAGCGCCGTGGCAATGCGATTTGCCTTTCCCGCGGTCAGCCTCGAGGGTAATGCGTTTTGGGTTCTCCAAACCTCTCCCATCTCTCTCCGCACCCTGCTTTGGAGCAAGTTCTGGCTCAACTTCGTGCCGCTGCTCCTGCTCGGAGAAATACTGGTTTTTCTCAGCAACTTGCTTCTCCGGGCGCCCACTTGGATGATGATCCTCTCGCTCGTGACCGTGCTTCTGATGACCCTCGGCATCAGCGCCATCTGCGTCGGGGTCGGAGCGCTTTACCCGAAGTTCAGCTACGATCACGCCGCCGAAATTCCCACCAGTTTCGGCGGCGCGGTTTGCATGATCTTGAGCATCGCTTTCATCGGCGTTGCAGTCATGATCGAGGCCGGGCCGATCTATCTGCTCGCAGTGGACGCGCTGCATCCCGGAAGGTTGCGGGTCCCTGGGATCTGGATCATTGGGCCTTCCTTAGCGGCTGTTTTGGTTTTGACGAGTGTCGCGGTAATCGTGCCGCTCAGAACGGGGTTAAAAAACCTGGAGCGACTGAAAGGATAAAAACCGCTTATTTACTTCGTTAGTTAGCAGGCTGCTGAAAAAACCTCTCGGAGTCCTTCGACCAGGCTCAGAACGAACGGAGGGGCATTGATATCATTGATGATTTCCGTTCATCCTGAGGCTCTCGAAGCATTCCGAACCTTTTTTCAGCAACTTGCTAGAAGGATTACTTAACCTCAACCTGCCTTTTTGTGGAACTGATACACACCATCTACGAGCCGAGCGGTGCCGGGCCGCACCCGGCAGTTCTCACTCTCCACGGCCGGGGCGCCAACGCCTTCGATCTGCTCGGGCTCGCGCCACACCTTTGCGACGGCCGTTTTTTGGTTATTTGCCCGCAAGGACCGTTGGAGACTCCCATAGGACCGGGAGTCAGTGGCTATTCGTGGTACCCGCTCAGCATGGGAGGCCCGCCCGATGTCCCCGCCATTCTTTCAGCGCGGGAAAAACTCCAGCGGTTCCTTGAGCAAGCTTTGGGGCGTTATCCCATTGATGCGAAGAAGCTGGTGGCGCTGGGATTCAGTCAGGGCGGGGTGATGGCCTACACTCTGGCCCTTACGATGCCGGAGCGATTCGCCGCGTTTGCCGCCCTCAGTTCCTGGCTGCCGGTCGAGGCATTTCAACAAATCTCCCTGAGCGACGGCTGCCGTTCACTGCCGACTCTGGTGCAGCACGGCGCCCGGGACGGCATGATTCAGGTAAGTCGGGCACGGGATTCAGTCGAAAAACTGAGAGAGTGGCAAGTTCCGGTGACTTATCGCGAATACGACATGGATCATGAAATCACGCCGAGCAATCTCAGCGACCTCTCCGCGTGGCTGGAAGAGAAAGTTCTTTCCCCGATTTCGATAGCCGGTTAGCGCCTCAGTAAGCCGGGGCAACAACGACCCGAGATCCGGCCATCGCTTCCAGGCGGGCGATCCGCTCTGCCATCGGCGGGTGCGTGCTGAACAGACTGGCCAGCCCGCCGGCGGTGAGAGGATTGACGATGAACATGTGGGCCGTCGCATTCGCGGTTGCTTGGTTTACGTGAAGCGGAAGGTTTTGGGTGCCCATGTGCAGCTTTCTGAGCGCGCTGGCGAGGGCCAACGGATCACCAGTGATTTTCGCTCCGCCTTCATCCGCGCCATATTCCCTCGACCGGGACACCGCCATTTGGATCAACATAGCGGCAATCGGCGCCACGATCATCATAAACAGCAGGCTCAACATGCCCCCGCCGCCTTCTTCATCCCGATCGCGGCCGCCGCCGAAAATCGCCGCCCACTGGGCCATGTACGCCAGGTAACTGATCGCGCCGGCGATCGTGGCGGCAATGGTGCTGACGAGAATGTCGCGATTCATGACGTGGGCCAACTCATGACCCAACACACCGGCCAATTCCCTCTTGGTCAAGATACGCCGGATTCCGTCGGTTACGGCAACGGCTGCATGCTGCGGATTGCGCCCGGTTGCAAATGCGTTAGGTGTGTCCTGCGGCAGGACGTAAACCTTAGGCATCGGCAAATTTGCCCTTTGCGCCAAATTTTGAACCAGTCCGTAAAGCTCCGGTTCGTCCTGAGCGGTTACCTCTTTCCCGCGGTACATCGAGATGACGATCTTGTCGCTAAACCAGTAACTGACGAAGTTCATGCCACCGGCAAGGATCAGCGCCAAAATAGCCCCCTGTCGTCCACCGAGCATATCACCGATCCAGATTAGCAGAGCGGTCATTGCGGCCAACAGGATCGTCGTACGAAACGTATTCATACGCCCTCCTTCTTTGCGGATATCCTACGAAATGGATAAGCTAAGTCAAATTGATGTTAATTTGCACACGCCCCTTAGAAAAATCAAGGGCTGATAAGTAGTCGAATCTTTTTATCTTTTCATCCGTATAGATAGAAGGAGTTAACCATGCGCTTCGGAGTAGTCTTTCCCCAGACTGAAATCGGCAGCGATCCGGCGGGGATTCGCCACTTTGCCCAAGCCGTAGAAGAGCTCGATTATCAGCATATTTTGGCTTATGACCACGTCCTAGGGGCCAATCCGGCCAGCCGCCCGGGCTGGCGCCCGCCCTACACGCATCGAGATACATTTCACGAACCGCTTGTTCTTTTCGGTTATCTCGCAGGGTTGACGAGCAAAGTTGAGCTCGTAACCGGTGTCATCATTCTGCCCCAGCGGCAAACCGTCTTGGTCGCCAAACAAGCCGCGGCCGTCGACGTACTGAGCAAGGGACGGCTTCGCCTGGGCGTCGGCATCGGCTGGAATCCGGTCGAGTACGAAGCTTTGGGCGAGGATTTTCACAATCGCGGCAGCCGGTCGGAGGAGCAAATCGAAGTCATGCGCCTGCTGTGGACGAACGAGCTGGTTACTTATAGCGGTCGCTGGCACAAGATCAGCGACGCCGGTCTGAATCCGCTGCCTGTTCAACGGCCGATCCCGATCTGGTTCGGCGGCAGCGACGATCGGGCGCTCAAAAGACTGGCCCGCTTGGGCGACGGCTGGTTTCCGCTGTTTAATCCCGACGACAAATGCCGCGCGGTCGTCGAGAGAATACGTTTGTACGCGCGCGACGCCGGACGCGATCCGAGCGCGATCGGTATCGCAGGTCGACTCGCTATCGGGCAAGGTTCCGCTGACGACTGGGTTAAAGAGATTCAGGCCTGGAAGGAGATCGGCGCAAGTCATCTGAGCGTAAACACGATGAAAGCGGGATTCACCTCGCCGGCGGCGCATATCGACGCGATCAGGCGATTTCGTGAGGCCATAAGGGCGAGCTAGGCCCAGGTTTCCCGATTTTCAAATTTTCCTCATTCTGTCATTCCGAACGAACGTGAGGAATCTTCTCCGAATCTGGAAAGCCGAAAACAAGGATTTCTCGCTGCGCTCGAGGATCGAACACTCAGCCTGAACCTTAACCTAAATCTACTTTGGGCTACTGTAGCCGCGCCCGGGATTTGCGCTGCTTGAGCAGCGCCTGAAGAGCCGCAAAGGGCTCGCCGCGCTCCGCTACGGCTTCACGGACCGCACCGATGGTCCGGGCAAGGCTTCGGTCCTGAGCTTCGTACAGGGATTCGAACAATTTTAAATTCCTGAAATAAAGCAGGTAATGGATCATGACCGCGTTGTTGAGCGGCTGCTTGGAGAATCCGCGGATGCGATGCGCGGGGCGGTTTTCAATACGCTCTTGCCACCCGTTTTTGGCCCCGTCGAAGATTACCTCCCGTAGCCGCAGCTTCTCTTCATAAGGGATATCTCGCTCGTAAAGTTCATTCAGTGAGGCAGCGACTTTCTCGAGATACGCCGAAAATTCCAACTCCCCTTGCCAATTTTGCACCGCTCGTTGATGCTCTGCGCTCGCTTCGCCGTATTGCTCGCGGAAGAATTCGATCGCCGCGCGGCCACCGACAAAGCTGGCCACGCTCTCGTTAAAGTTGCCGGCCCCCTTGATGTACAGCGTGTTGTGAAACAACTCGTGAAAAACCACATTCGCTAAGGTGACTTTGTCGTACTTAAGCAGATGCGCCAGCAATGGATCGTCAAACCAGCCCAAAGTGCTGAAGGCGGCGGTCGTTCGAATATTGGTATCGTATCCCTTGCCTTGGAGATCTTCAGCCGCGGTTTGGGCGGCTTCTTTGGAAAAATAACCTTTATACGGCATCCGGCCCACAACGAGAAACCACCAGGTGTACGGTTTGAGTTCCGTTTTCCGCGCGGCCGTCAAGATATAGGAAAGGTCCGGTCGATCGACGTAAGAATAGCTAGAGTAACTGCCGCCGACATTGAGCTTGAGAGCCTTCCGCGCGTACTCGCGCACCGCCAGCACCAGTTCCAGCTTCTCCTTGGTATCGGACTCAAGCTCGGGTCTTTCAAGGAAATCGACGATCGGCTCACGGCGCCATAGGATTTTCCCTTCTTCATAGGCCGCCCGCATGACATAGAATGGCGAGCAGCCGGAAAGTAAAACGTTAACAAAGAGGACCACCGGCATGAACCGGAGGCAATCTCTAAAACCGCTGGTCGAAAGGAAATCCAAAAAATGAAACCGCCGAAAAACTCCGCTTCGTGACAGGTTACCCATCAACTTTGGACGCCGGTTCGCGCTGGAACCTTCAAATCTTCCCGCTCGTATTGAAGCTGGTACAGCCGGTGGTAGATGCCCCTTTGCTCCATCAACTGCGCATGCGAACCGACCTCGCGCACCTGGCCGCGATGCAACACGATGATTCGGTCGGCATTACGGATCGTCGAAAGTCGATGGGCGATGACCAGAGAGGTGCGGTTGCGCATCGCCTTTTCCAGCGCGTCCTGAATCAATAGCTCCGTTTCGGTATCGACGCTCGAGGTCGCCTCGTCGAGGACCAGGATGTCCGGTTGAAAGACGAGCACCCGCGCCAGCGACAGCA
>JBOHVS010000403.1:0-12242 GCA_050735975.1 Binatia bacterium
GGTTTAGGCAGGCTGTTGAAAAAGGCTCACCTGCTTCCTGTCTGCGTGCGACGCACAGGCAGGCGTTGCGCTCGATCGACTCGCTTCAACCAGTCGATGGGTATCGCTTCGCTCCACCCATCCTACGGCTCTTCAACGTCCGAATTGGCACAGCGCATGGAGCAAAGAGCAGGGAGCATGGAGCAGAGAGCCAAGAGCAAAGTGCAAAGAGCGAAGAGCACGGAGTCAGCGAAGTCCAATCTCTGACGTCTGACCTCCGACCTCTGACTTCTACCCTCTGCGCTATGCGACAGATTCGCGCGCCTCGCCTCTGAGGCCTTTTTGAACGGCCTGCAAAAGAGTTTTTCAACACTCTGTAGAGGTTCTCGAACTCCGAATCTTCCTTACTTTATGTCGCGTTACGCGGCCGAAGAATTTAGATAGGTTTGTCGTGGTTACGCTGCTCTGTCAGCGGCGCGCGCCGTCAGCGGTAGGGTAACGCGAAAAGCAGTTCCTTTAGACGGCTCACTCGTGTAAGAAATCTCGCCGCCATGGGCGACGACGATTTGGCGGACAATGGCCAGACCCAGACCAAGTCCGTCGGGCTTGGTAGTACTGAAGAGTTCGAATACTTTGACTTCCTCGGGGATTCCAACCCCCGTGTCTATTACTTCCAAAACAATTTCGTTCGCGCTTTGGAACGCGCGGATCATCAGTTTTCCACCCTTGGGCATCGCCTCTCCAGCGTTCTTGCAAAGGTTGAGCAGAGCTTGTTTGATTTTTTCCCTGTCTGCCATGACTGGAGGCAAAGACGCGGGAAAATCCAACGTCACTGCGATGCCCCGTTCATTGTGCCGATGCCTTTCCATGGCTTCGATCTCAGCCGCGACCTCCGCAAGCGAAAGGGGGTTGAGAGTGAGTTGGTCCGGGCGCACGAGAAAGCGCAGATCCTGAAGCAGCGATTGTAACCGTTCGATTTCATGCTGCAAATCCTGGAGGCGAGAACGGAAGGCATCGTGGGTCAGTTTGCCTGGTTGCGAAAGCTGGCGCTCCAGGAATTGCACAGTGGTATACATGCCGCTTAACGGATTGGCGATCTCGTGCGCGATGCTCGCAGCCGTCGCACCGACAGACGCCAGACGCTCGTTTTCACGCGCTTTCGCTTCCGCTCGCCTCGCTTCTTCCTGGCGCGCCTCTAAAGAGCCTGCCATTTGATCGAAGCTTTGAGCCAATTGTCCCAGCTCTCCCGCCGCGTACGGCAATCCGGTTCGAGCTTTCAGATCACCGCCGGCAATTCGCTGGGCAGCCTGCAACAGGCTGTTGACTTGCTTGAGCACAAAAAACTCGCCGCCAAACCATGCTAAGGCAAACACTGCGATCGAGACGAGGGCGAGCCAGAAGAGATTACGGCGTAGGATGCGATTGGCTTCCGCAAACACTTGCTGCCGAGGAATGCTGACGACGACATGCACGGCTCCGGACTGATCGCCGCCGGTCAATGAGCCGAAGACCACGAACCGGCGGATACCGTCAACGCCAAGAACCGAATGGAGGCCGTCCCTGCCCTTGCGGAGCGCTCTCTCCAGGCCCGTCCCTGCGATGGACTTGCCGGTCCATTGGTCGCCGCCCGGGTGGTGCGCCAAGATCAAGCCTTTATTGTCCACGATAGTCAGACTGGAACCCTGCGGCAGCACGGATCCTGCGGCGATGATCTTTAGCCATTCAAGATCTACGACAGCCAGCACGACCGCTCGAACGTTTCCGGAATCATCAAACGCCGGATACGCCACGGGAAGAACAGCTCTTTGAGCGACCCGTCCGACCTGGTAACTGCCGATCGTGAAATCGCCCGTTTGCAGGGTTCGCTGAAACCAAGCACGGTCCGCGATATTGACCGCCCCCGCACCGCTAAAGTTACGGCCGCAAAACCGGTCTCCATTCGGTTTGATCGCACCTATGCCGACGTATTGCGGGTAATCATCGGCGATTCTCTTCATGAGGGCGTTGCAAGCGGTCGGGTTCTGGTTTCGCACAGCGGGGAGATGGGCCAACACAGTCAAGAGTTGACGGGTGCCTTCGAGTAAAATTTTGTGCTCGTCCTTTACGACCAGAGACAGCCGCACGAGGTTTTCCTCAGCAAGTTTTTCGGCCATCCGCCGCTGATCGCGGGCTGTGTAAAGAATGAGAGCGAAGGCGGGGACTACGGCCACAAACACGAGGAAAAGCAGACGGGCGCGGAGACTACGCGGACGGAAACCCGACATTAGACTCGTGGAACTCATGGGTCGCTGTTTCGTTGCTCACGTGCTTGTATCTGTCCTTTTAGGCCCGCAGCTTCCACAGTTTTTAAGATTCTCATCAACGCGGCGACTTAGTTTGTACCACGTTGGTGAGTATAGGATTACATGGAGCGAAAACCAAGAGGGTTCGCCTGCAACAGGACGCTAGCCTGACGCTAGCCTGCATTATTCACGGATTGCAAAATGCAAAGTGTAAATTGCAAAGTGAAAAATGTCCGGACAGGGAACTATCCCTCGTTTCGACCTGTTAAGGTTTTATTCATTTTGACTTTTGCGCTTTACAATTTGAAATTTGCAACGAAAGAGAACACGACAGTTCGTTGATAGTGTTCCCGGCCTCCTGAATAATCCGGGCTAGGAAGGCGTTGGTTCCTCCGGAGAGCGGCTTGCGGCTTGATTCCGCGCGCGGGAAAAGCGAAACGTCAGCGGGGACACTGGACGGCGAGGTGAAGTAAAACTAAAAAGTTGAACGATCAGCCACAGCCTTACGTATTGTCCGGCAGGAATGTGCCCTTACTCCGCATCAGGCTGCTTATCGGGCGCAGCGTTTGCGAAAGCTGGCAGCGCATTGCAATGGGCTTCGATCTCAACGAGGGTCGGAAATTTAAACAAGTCGCAGCCGAATCGGCGCGCATTGGCAAGCTGCGGCACGAGACAGATATCGGCCAACGTGGGATTTTCGCCGAAACAAAACTTACCCCGTCTAGCACCGTCCGAGATGATTTGCTCCAACGCGGAGAACCCAAGCTCGATCCAATGCCGTGCCCAACGGTTTACGTCATCGTCTGATTGTTGGTGACTGTTTTTTAGATGGTTCAGAACCCTAAGATTCTGGATTGGGTGCACTTCGCAGGCGATAACCAGGGCCATACTGCGGACTAACGCCCGGTCCGCTGGATCCTTCGGTAGTAAAGGCGGATTGGGGTGGCGCTCTTCCAGGTATTCTATGATCGCTAGTGATTGCGCCAGGATTCGACCGTTATCTTCCAACGCCGGCACCAGAGCCTGCGGATTAATTGCCGTATAGCTTGCGCTCAACTGTTCACCGCCGCCACGCCGGAGATGGATCGGCACTTGCTCGTAGCCCAAACCTTTTAGATTCAGCGCAATGCGCACACGATACGAAGCGGAGCTGCGAAAGAAAGTGTAAAGTTTCATCGATCAGTACCGGTTACTTGCTCATTTCGGCCCTGGGCCGGCTGCTGAAAACCAGCTCTCATGCTTCGAGAGTCTCAGCATGAACGGAAAATCTCCAATGATTTCAACCGTTCCTCCGATCACCCTGATCTCGAAGGGTGGACGGAGGGTTTTTCAGCAACCTGCCTAGGCTCCCAGTCTTACAGCGGTGATGCCCGGCAACCCCTTTGCGACGACTCGCGCACCCGAGTCGCCGATCGCGAAGAGAGTGCCGTCCGATGTTCCGGCGAAGATGCCGTTTCCGTCGAGCGTCGGACACATGTTCATCACACCCCCCTGCAAGTTGTCGATGACAACTTCCCAGTGCGAGCCGGAGTCGCGGCTGCGGAGAACGGCGGCGTTTGCGCCTTCCTCTCTGATCCAGGTATTCGGTCTGCCTTTGGCGCTCCCCAAATAGACGACGCCATTGGCGTCTTCGATCACGGACATGCCGTAATCGTGGCTTCCTGGCGTAATTTCTTCCCAGTGCGCCGCCTGGTCCAAACTGCGAAAGGCTCCTTCTCCGCAGGCTGCGAAGACCAGCCCCTGTTTGTTCTCGGACGGAAGAACTTCATGCACATCAGGATCGGTAAGCCCGTCGTTAGCCGGTTCCCAACTCTTACCGGTGTCGTCGCTGACAAGAAGCCCGCCCACTTCAATGCCGGCGTAGAGCCGTGCCGGCGCAAGCGGGTCGGCGGCTAAATAGCGGGTCCGTGATTGCAGTTCCGGACTGGGCGGGAAGTTTGCTCCGGCGCTGTTCACGCGCACGCCTTCCAACTCTTCCCAACCTCCTTCATCCTTGCTGCGATAAACCGCCGATGGAATGGTGCCGACCATAACCCCGCCATTCAACGCGAGGGCTGAAAACAGCATCATCTTGGGCACGTTGGGATTGGCTCGCGTCCAATGCGCGCCGCCGTCTTTGGTCAAAAACAGTCCTGAATGTTCGCTCCCGGCGTAAATCAATTCCGGGTGCTCGGCATCCACCGTCAAACAGGTGAGGGTCCAATATGTGAGATAGCGTTTGACTTGCTTCCACTCTTGCCCATCTTGTTCAAAACGATACCACCCTGACATCGTGGCGACATGGAGCGCCTGTCTATTGTCATTTGCTTTACTCATGGTCTTTTCCTTTCGTGACCAGGGACGCGTATTGTTCTTGTTTTATCCGCAAAAACTGTCACAAACTCAAGACCGCCAGATTTGAATAAGCGCATTTGAATCGACGATATCGCCGAACCGCTCCATGCGTTTGAGCGCGGCGCTGTGGCCTTCTTCGGTGTATGTTCCCACGCAGTCCCGCACCACGACCATTAAGTAGCCGCGGTGAAAGCCGTCGCGAACCGTGGCCTCGACTCCGCCGTCCGTGGTACAGCCAATCATTACGATCGTAGTGGCTCCTCGATTCGCAAGCACGGTCTCGAATTCGTTGCCGATGAACATGGTCGGGCGTCGCTTGTCGATAACAATATCGTTTTCGCGCGGCTTGAACGGCTCCATGATTTGCCAGCCGAAGCTGCCGTTCAGTCGCCGCGGTTTGAGTTTGCTCGGATGATCGACTTTCTGTTCTTTCATGAACCGCCGAATCCAAGCCGGCGACTCGTCTTTCCAGAGATACGGCGTCTGCCGCGTATAGACGGTTTTGATCCCGGCTTCGGCGGCGGCCGCAATGAGTGGCGGGGTATTTTGAATCAGCGTAGCTTTGTTGAACGCGCCACCGCCTTGATCGTTCTGCATGTCCCAGACCAGAAGGACCGTATGGCCGGGCGCGACGATCTCGCCCAGCGTGTTCGGTAGCTTTCTGCCCTCGAATTCGATCATGTCAATTTTCTATAAAAGGCTTCATTCGTGCTCGGCCGTCCTGAGTCGAAGGGCTCAGCACGAACGGGCAACTGATGTCATGTGGCATACTTGGTACCTTTCGCACACTCTGGCGCTCAGGATACAATTCCGTCGAACGGATCAAGCGATCCTACATGCTAAGACTTGAGGAACCCTATGGCGACTTCGTTGAACTTATCCGCCGCTTCCCAGATCACCAGATGGGCCGCGTTGTCGATCAGCTCGATGCGAAGACCGGGTTCCTGCTCCTTCAAGAGGGCACACCGCTCCGCGGCCGAGCCGCGATCCTGCTTGCCGTAGAGCAGCATGAGCGGAGCGGAGATCTCTTTCAGTCGCTGATAGAGCGGTACGGTCTCCTTTTGCGGTTCACGCGCTTTCGAGCGCTCGATAAACGCGGCGAAATTTTTTCCCGCGCTCATTTCGAGTCGCTTCTCCAGGACTTCCTGAGTAATGAGCGACTTATTGAAGAAATTAGTGTCCAAAATCTTGCGCATGTCTTCCAGCGTCGGGGCCGTGCTCGTTCCCTCCTGGCCCTCGGCCGGTCCCCCTGAGCCGGCCTTTCCAGGCAGCGGCGGCAAGACCGTCCCGCCCCCTACGACCATCAAGTGGCTGACGCGGGTGGGATGCTGCAGGGCAACGCGCACCCCCATCCCGGCGGCCTGGGAGTGTCCCACCAAGGCGGCGCGCTGAAGGCCGAGCGTATCCATGAATTTGAGAATGAAGTTCGTGCGATAGGACGCCGTGTAGTCTGTGGGATTATCCGACAGGCCGAAGCCCGGCTGGTCGTAGGCGATCGCGCGAAATCCGGCGGCGCCGATCGCCGGCAAATTCCGTTCGAAAGCGCGCGCGGATGAACCCAGCGACGCCCCGTGAAGGCAAATCACCGCCGGCCCGGAGCCTTCCTCTAAATAGCATATGTTAAGACCATCCACCTGAGTCGTCTTTTCCATATTTTACTCCTTTCGATTTATTACAGTCTCGCGATCGCGATACCGCGGCAGAATTCGTGACCCCAATTTGTCCATAATCCAAGGGACGGCACCAAGTCAATGCGCCGGCCGCGCAGCGAACCGGTTCTCTAGCCCGCATTATTAAATGGATTGCAAAGTGCAAAGTGTAAATTGCAAATTTAAAAGTGTCCGGACAGGGAACCTATCGGCGTATGAGGCTCTTTAAGCCTGCTGGGGACTGCGAGCCCTCCGGTTCGTACTCCTGAAGAGCTAGGGGAACGGGACAATAAGGCAAGCAATCGCTGCAACCGGTGCACTCATGCGCCAGGACTTCGAACCTGTGGTGAATGTCCTGCATTTTCGGATGGACCGCTTTCTCAGGACAGACTTCGCGGCAAAGGCCGCAAGCAATGCAGAGGCTCTGTTCGATCTTAACTTTAACAGTTTGTTGAAAAATGCTCATTTGGTTGGCCATCAACGATGAATTATGAAATCGGAAAGCGGAAATGGAATTCGCTGCAAGCGCGTGGAGAAATCTCGACCCTTTTCATCTTTCATCCTGCTGAAAAGCTCTGTTTGCAGGCTGCTCAAAACGATCTCAGAGGCGAGGCGCGCGCGAAAAATCGATCCTTCGGCTCCGCTCAGGACAGGCTCCCCACCACCCGTGAAACTCAGAGCCGTAGGATGGGTGGAGCGAAGCGATTGAGCGCAACGAAGCATATGAGTCTTTTTCAGTAGCCTGCTAGCGTCAAGCCGAACCGCCCAATGCTCGACTCGGCTCTGGCGCCCAGGGCTTGAGCAGGAAATCAAAGACCTCTTTTATAGGCTTCTGATCTTCGGGCGTCAGCGCATAGGCATCGATCTGATATTTTCCTTCCATGAAATGCATCATCTCCTCGGCTTCTTGGCTGCGCAGTTGGTGCCGGATCAGAGGGTCTTCGATGAGGCTGAGTGTAGCAGTGATGCCCAGGCATGCCATGGCTTCATTAAAGTAGTGTTGGCCGGCGCGCGCGAGCGGATGGATATGGGGAAACATCGCTGTCATACCAAAGTAGGCCAGCTTGGGCTGCGTGTTTGCCCGCGCATTGTGCATCAGCTCTTCCTCACGTTTGATCCAGCCGCCGCGCATGAGCACGTCCGCGTGCAGTTGCCCGTGCTTGACCTCGTCCCAGATCTGACGCGCGCGCATGCGTTGCAGGTCGATGTATTTTGACTGCTCGTCGATACTGACGGAAAGGATCTGTGTTGACATTTGTTTGATCGACATGAAAGGCCCCTCGGCCGCGTATCCGGCCAAGGCCCGGGTCATCTTCCAGTCATCCCGATCCGATTTGAGATCTTGCTCCGCGTTTCTGAGCGCCTGAATGACGAGCTTGTCCCATGCCGGAATGCAGCGTTCGGTTTGGCGCATGCGGAAATCAACGCCCGGGCCGGTGAAACCAACCGGATATACCCATTTCTGCAAAAAATCTTCGAGAATCGGCTGCATAGGTTACTCCACGTATGTGCGAGTTTCGGGTCCGGTGTTTCGGGTCTCGAGTTCCGCTCTCCAACCCGAGACCCCAAAGCCGAGACCCGAGACCAATCCGCTCCTCGCGTGATAATGGCCGCTGAGGACTATCATTTTGTCCCTGCGGTTCGTGGCCATCGTAAATTCTCCGCCCACACTTCAGGTGGAGGCGGCACGAGCGACCTCCCGCTGTCCGCTTCCACAATCGAGCCTTCGGCCGGGCAATACATGAGACAGACGGTGCACTTTGGATAGATGCATCGGTCATCGATCTCCAACAGGTGCTGGGAGGTGGGCGAGACCCCGACCGCATTGATGTTAATTTCCCGGCAAGCCACATAACACATGCGGCATTCGGTGCATTTTTCGTGATCGATCTTCAAGCTTGTCATGACTTATTGGGCAGGCCTTTGAAAATTGGCTCTCTGTGTCCTGCCGTCATTCCCGCCGACCCCTGATTCTCGACTTTTGAGCTCTGTTTTTCCATGCTCCCTGCTCCATGCTCTTTGCCCTTAGCCGTTCGGATCAGTCGATATCCGCAAACGCGTTAGCTTCCCCGGCAGTTTCTTCCTGCATCCCTAAGACAAACCTGGCGATCTCTTCGAGCACAAACAGATAATCGCGCCTGGCCTCGGCGCACAGCCGTTTGGCAAGCTGCAGATCAACTTCCTTTTCGACGAATCTTTCCACTTGCAGCCGTCCCATCAAGATGTGACTTCGGGTCTCGGCAAATTGGCTGCCAAAGATCCGCCGAAGAGTCTCATCGGGAAAGGACTCAGCTATCCGGGAGGTCCACGAAAGCTCCACCACTTTGGGTCCCAAGTTGAGCGCCGCGATTCGGAGGTGTTGAGGATAGTTGGCCAACGCGCGCAGGCAGAAAATATAAGAGGCGACTCGAGTGGCGGCGCCAAAGCGACCATAGAGGTGCTCGAACGCTTGCCTCTGGGTGCGCACCCACCTGCGCCTTAAGATCTCGTCCAGATACTGCATTTCATGGGTGGACTCGTCGTAAATCTGCTTGCCGAAGAGATAGGCGGCTGCGGGCGGATAGTCATTTAAGTTGAGGCCCATGGCCCAACCGCCATATACGTAATACATGAGCCGCTTGAGGGTCCACAGTCGCCCAAGGAGTCTGAAGCATTGGTCGCCGGTCAAGGCGTTGTTCCGCGCCGCGTCCAATACCGCGTCCATCGGCGTAACCTTGGCCTCAGCTTCGCTTTGGCTGCGAAGCTCTTCGGCTAGGTCCACTCCGGGATTTTCAATCGAAGCAGTCATCGGCGTAGCCAGGCAACGTCGTGATAACCTTAAGCGAGGTAAACATTATGATGCTTTCGAGTTTTTTTGTTTCCCTCGCCCTCGACGGGAAGGGTGAGGGTGCACGTCATCAACTCGCCGCCAAAAGCCGCTCGTGCCCCTTTTTAGAGATCGGCGCGAGTCCGGATACGATCAAGCTCCAGCGCTCGCCGCTGTCGTCGCTCGCATAAACCTCGCCTCCGGTAGTGGCGCCGAAGACCGAGCAGCCGCTCTTCCAGTCCTCCAGACACAAAGCGCCGAACTCGTGTTGGAGGCTGCCGGGAAGTCCCCCGCCGAGCCGCTGCCAGTTTCGTCCACCGTCCCTGCTGCGGTAAATCCGGCCGCCGGCAAAGGCGCTCTTGCGCCAGGTGGTGGGGTTGTGTTCGGCGGCTGCGACGAACAAGGTATTAGGGTCGCTCGGGCTCAGAACGAAGCCGTCCGGATAGACGTCCTCAGCCCAGTCGGGGCTGGTCCACCGCTCCCAGCGACCCCCTCCGTCGAAGGTCACGTACAACCCGGCCCCGCCCGTGACAAAGATTTTCTTAGGATCGTACGGGTCGACGAGCGCCTTGTGCACGTCGTAGAAACTTTCCGCCGGGCGGTCTTTGTCGCGGAAAAAGCCCACGGTGTTGAGCTCGACCCAGCTCTTTCCCGAGTCGGTGCTTTTCAACAAAGCCCCTTGTTCAATGCAGGCGTATATTGTGCTCGAATCGAGAGGATCAATAGTGATGAATTTAGTGTGGGCGACATGCGGCGGCGCCGGAAACGACCATGTCGGAGCGCTCGGCACCGAGCGCAGCGCCGGCAACTCGCTCCAGTGTTGCCCCAGGTCCTCACTATAGAAAAGATGCGCCGGCTGCGTTCCCGCATAAACCCGAACCTTGCCGTCCACAACCGTGCAGGCCAGGCTATAGACGTCATGCATTGTGATTCCATGGTCACGGCGCTCCCAGGTTTTGCCGCCATCGGCGCTGGCGTGCACGGAACCGAAAAAGACGCCCGCAAACAGTAGCCCGCTTTTCGGCTCAAATATGATCGAGCTGATATGCAGTCCTCGCAGTGCGCGATGAGCTAGACGCCACTGGCCGTCATCCGCGCGCTCAAAAAGAACCAAGCCGTCTTTGGTGCCAACCCAGAGCTGATCGGACTGCTCTGGAGACGAATAAACATTCGAGCCGCCATGAGAAAGCCCTATAGCCATAAGATTTCCTCCTTACGCCTAGATGCCCTGGGTCGCGCTTTCTTAACGTCTGCGTTCCAATTCTTCTTTGACCTCGTTTACCAACTTCAAGTAAAGAATTTTTTCCGGAGGGATATCTTCCTTCATCTTGAGCGGCGCTTTGACGTCCCACTCGATCATATTCTTAAGCCCTTGCGGCGTAGGATGGCCGGGGATGCCCGCCGGCAGTGCTTTACCATAACGGCGAATCCCTTCAACCACGGCATCGCGGCTCTTGCCGCCCATGGGGATCTTCTTCATCGCGACGTCGGCAGCCGATTCGGGATCGTCCCGAATGAACATCAACGAACGGATCATGGCACGCAACCACCTTTTGATGTCGCCGGGCCTCTCGGCGATCATTTTGTCGGTCGCCAGAAACCCCTGAAAAGGGTAGGGAAACAGGTCGCCGAGATAGGACAAGGTGTTAAAGCCCGCCTTCTCCGCCAGAATGGATTCGTCCGCGTTTACAACCGCGGCGCTTATCGCTCCGGAGTTGAGGCCCAAGAAAGTCGTTGTCGTATTGCGAGCCGGCATGGCTACACGGGTGATGTCGCGTCCGGACAGCCCACCCCGTTCCACAACCAGCGTTATCAAAGCGTCTTGCGTGTCGCCGATGGTACCCACCGCAACTCTTTTGCCTCTGAGATCGGTAATCTTCCGGACATCGGGCGCGGTGACCAAGTACCACGTCACTTTCTCAGTCTGAAAGAAGATGGCTTTGACGGGTGCGCCGCGCACCGCAGCGCGCATGCCGCTTCCTCCGGCGCCGCTGTACTGCACATCGCCGCTCACCAGGGCGGCGATAGCCGTGCTGCCCGGAATCTGAATGGTCTCGTTTTCAATTTTCTCGTCGCGGAAAAAACCTTTCGCTTCCGCAACCTGCACGGAAAGATAGTTCAAGGTCACGCGTGGAATCGCTGTTCGCACCTTTTCAGCCGAGGCGTTGGTCGCGGCCCACGCAAAGAGGGCGATGACTAGGATAAACGGAGCCATGGGGGTTAACGCGCCCCTTCCCGAAGAATTTCCTCGATCACCCGGGAGTCGACCGCTTGTACAAACTCTGTTTCTCGCATGGTGTTAATCCGGCCCTATTACTACAGGATGCCCTCGATCCGTCAAGGGCAGCGTGCATTCAGTGATTTTGCATATTGGATGGCCGATGGTAGATTTATTCCGAAGTATCCGGAAATCAAAAATCCAAAATCGACAATCTAAAATGGAAAATGTGAGGTGACAATGCGAATCGGTCGAGTGTTGGTGGAAGAATTTCAAGCCGATGTGCTGCAATGGCTGCGCAAACGCGTCGATCTGGTCGTTGTCAATCCATGGGTAGAGCCGGAGCGTTGGGAACTGGAAGCGCCACGGGTTGATGGAATCATCAGCAGAAAGGGAAAGATTACGAGAGAACAGATGCAGAAAAGCGAGGGACGACTCAAGATTATCGCCCGCACCGGAGTCGGCGTCGATCCTTCGCGAGTTGATCTCGACGCAGCCAAAGAGTTCAAGGTGTGGGTGACTAATATGCCGGGAAGCAACGCCGTCTCTGTTGCGGAGCTCGTTTTCGGACAGATGATCGCTCTGGCGCGTCACACCAGCGAAGCTGACCGCGCGGTGAAAGATAATCGCTGGGCCGATTATCTACGGTACGTCGGCACGGAGCTGGCGGGGAAAACGGTAGGCATTATCGGCATGGGAAACATCGGCGCCAGAGTCGCGATTCGCGCGCGGGCCTTCGAGATGGTGTTTTTGATCTGCGATCCCTACATACCGGAATCTCATGTAACTGCCCTCGGCGGAAAATTGGTTGCGTTGAACGAACTGCTGAAGCACTCCGATTTTGTGACCATCCACTGCCCTTTGAATGCCGAAACGAAACGGATGCTTGCCGAGAAAGAGTTGTCACTGATAAAGCCATCCGCTTACCTGATCAACGCCGCGCGCGGCGGGATTGTGGATGAGGACGCGCTGTT
>JBOHVS010000404.1:0-1558 GCA_050735975.1 Binatia bacterium
GCCCGCCGGAATTTCCGGGTATGCAATAAGGTTGAACATTACGACAATGGCCGGCTGAACTGCGGGCGTTGTGAAAAATGCGTTCGTACGATGCTGGCGTTCCTGGGCGCCGGTACGCTTCAACGGGGGGACGCTTTCACCTCTGCGGAGGTGTCGGAAGCGCTGGTAAACCGCGCGGCGAGTATGTCGCGTAAGACCTTCCGTTATTATCCGGAGCTGATCGCACCTCTGGAGCAAATAGGAAGACCGGACCTGGCCCGCTGCATAAGCCGCAAGCTCGACCGATACCATCGGGGAAACGGGTGGAGAGGCAAAGTAAGTCGGCTGCGAAACAAGCTCGCAGACCTCGATCGGAAGCATCTCAACGGCAGCTTACGACTACTCAAGGGTCTTGCTCCGAAGCGCGGCGGCTTTTTGTCGGCCCATGCGATTCTCGAGAGCCTGGAGACACCGCTCGGCAAGTTAGCGATACTGCCGGATTTCATCCGCGGCGTTATTCTTTAGCGCCGCAGTCACCCCTGCAAAATTTCCGCCCGTTTGACGGCGCCCACAGCACGCCTCAGGCGTCATTTACTCGACCGATTGGCTTCTTTTTGCCGCGCAATAAACGCGCGGCAGTCACCCAGAGCGACTAGCAGAACCGGTCTCCCCTTGATCCGATTGAATGGTTGATTTGACGGAGCAACCCGTATGAAAATCGAGAACCTCCGCTTAGAACAGCGAGAAGCGCGTGCCCGGTCTGTTGCGACTGTTGTTTGGGAAGATTGCGATCGGCCCGCGCAGGAAATCTATTTTGAAACGGAGAACCAGTTTGCCGAAGGTTTTTTTCCCAATCCCGAAGCGCTTCTTCTCGCCTGTATTATGCCGGCGCTTTGGCATGGGGAAGCACGAATCCGAGTCGAAGGTAGTATTTGCCCCGATCTGCGCGATGGGCTTACCACAGCGATGAGCGTTATGCGCCATTGGTACGGGCTCACGCGTGACCCCGTTTGCATCGAGGCGGAAACGCGATCTAGCGCCGATTTACATATCCCGCCAAGAGCGGGCTTCTTCTTTTCCGGAGGCGTTGATTCGCTCGCCACCCTTCGCTTGAACCGTCTCAATTTTCCACCGGAGCATCCCAGCTACATTAAGGACGGCCTGATCGTTTATGGATTGGAAGTGGACCAGTTACACGCCTTTGAGCACGTCTTGCGGGCTCTGTCTGTCATTGCCGAAGATACCGGCATCACGCTCGTCCCCGTCTACACCAACGAAAGAACTCTTGAAGATGATTGGGATTTCTGGCTGGACCTGTTCGAAGGGTCCGTATTCGCGTCCGTTGCCCATGCATTCCGGCATCGCCTCACGACGGTTTCAATCGCCTCCAGCTACGACATCCCGAATTTACACCATATAGCGACACACCCTCTCCTTGATCCGAATTACAGTAGTTGCGACCTCCGAATCAAACACGATGCGCCGGCGTTTTCCCGGTTGGATAAGATAAAAATTCTCGCGGGCTGGGCTGTGGCGCTCAAAAATCTCAGAGTGTGTAATCACTCAGAGCTTTATGAAG
>JBOHVS010000405.1:0-5692 GCA_050735975.1 Binatia bacterium
CTTAACACCCGCATTGCTTTTAGCAGATTGGAGTGCTCAGAATAAGAATAGATCGACGCGCGACTCCAGCTTTTGGGGAATCGCAAAATCTTCAGGGGGAATGCCGAGTAACCGTCCGGTCGGCCGGACCCTGTAATCAGTGAACGATTAATAAGAAGCTGAACCCGTTCGTCAACAATCTTTCGGAATCTAATTCCTTAAAGGAGGCCGAACCATGCAAGAATTTATTGAATCGGCAGTGAGCCAGTTGGGCATTAACGAGGATCAGGCAAAGTCTGCGACCGGTGGCTTGCTGAATTATCTTAAAGACCAAGACGGCCACGACGTGCAGGCGTTGATCGCTAAACTACCGGGGGCCGAAGATTTGATGAAATCCATGGGCTCGGGCAGCGAGAGCGGCGGGAGCGGTATGCTGGGAGGCCTGGGCAGTAAGCTGGGCGGCAGCGGCGGCGCCATGGCTGCCTTGCAGGGCAGCGGCCTTGATGCAAGCCGCGCGGGGCCATTCGTAAAGATGCTGGTGGATTATGCCAAGCAAAAGGTAGGACCGGAACAGGTGGAGCAGGTCCTCGCCAAAGTACCGGCATTAAAAAACTTGATGTAATGCGCCATTGCCTGCCGCGCCCGATGGGGCGCGGCTTTAGGCGACTGCATCAAATAAGCGATCCGGGACATTCTGGCGTTCCGATAGGCGACTTTAAGCCGAGAGGTGCACGTTTGCTTGCGCAATGTCGCGGAGGTCATTCCTGGTAAGTTTCGTTCGAACAGAAAAAAGACCTCGGATCCCGCCTTTAATTTTGCAGCTTGGCTAACACAACCGAACTCCGCATGCGTTGCTGTACATCTCAGTTCCGCTGCTAACGCGGCGGCAGAGGTTCAGGGCCGGCCAACTTATTAAACAGCTCAACGACATCGGCGTCGCGCGGCATTTCTCGGATTGCTTTCTCGAGCACCTCCGGCATTAGAGGTGTCGGATTGTCTCCAGTGAGTTTGTGAAACTCTTTCTTGAATTCAGGATCGGCCAGAGTCTTCCGCATTGCCTGTTGTAAAATCTGCACGCGTTCTTTTGGTGTTTCCGGCGGAAGAAAAAAGCTTTGGCCGGAGACCCTGAACGAGCGGAACATATCGAGCAACCGCCTTTCTCTTACCGATTTGGCAAAGCTCTCAAGCTCCGGCAATTGAGCGAAGCGCGGATGTCTCTGTCCTTTGGGAATCTCGATGCTGGCGTGAATATCCACGAGCCCTTTCTCAAGCCATTCTGGGGTACGGCGGATTATGGTTTCTCCTGTACCGGCTCTGGCGTCCAATTCACCTCCCATTAGAGCGATATCGATTTCCGGGCCCTTGTATCCCGTAACGAATCTTGGCTCTTTGAGGCCAATGAAATAGGCGAAGAGCCGGCCCACGATGTAAATAGGGTGCCCTACGGATTGAGCTCCGATCCGTACACCGGACGCAGAGCGCAACTTCTCCAGACTGGTCAGCCCGGCCTTCCGATTCGTTATAAAGATGTAGTGCTGAGCGCTGTCCGGGGTGCCGAGATAAATAAACTTGTTAATGTCATATTGAACACCGGTTACACCCAGGACCGCGTTCGCCACCAGGGCCGCTCCCATACTGCCGATCTCAAGCCCATCCGGTGCCGCCACCGTATAGATATGGTTGGCCGCCTGTCGACCTCCTCCGGCTCGCATATACTTCATAATGATAGTCGGGTTTCCCGGAATATGCCTGCGGAGAACATTGATGACGGCCCTTGTCCTCATGTCCGCCGAGCCTCCGGAAGGACCGCCCAAAACAACATAAATCGTTTTGTCCTGATAAAAAGAACCCTGGGACAACACCACCTCGGCGCCGAGTCCGAGATAGACTAGCGCAACGAGAAATATCGTTTTCATTTTTTCGCTCCTTGCCGGCGTTGAATGCGACTGTAATGTTGCCTTTGGATTTTGTGCCCAGGACGGAGGGAGAAACTTGCAGCCGGGAGAGTGTCCTCTACTCGGGAGTGGTGGCATCGTAACCGAACTCCTCTGCGAACAGGCCCATACATCATCGACCGGTGAACCGGCGAATCACGCCATCAGGATGGAACGCCAAGTTTCACCACAACAACTCGACGGGGACCTGATTTCAACAGCCTCGTACCGCGGCTACGGCCAGATGTCAAGCCCTGTACTGGGCCACATGAAGCGCATACAAAGAGGGAGTTTCCTTGATACGGCTTCTTCACCACCTCAACCTAATGCATGATCTGTCTGCGCACGACGCACAGGCTGGTGCGCCAGCTCCGACACCCAACAGATTGAAAACAGGGGCGCGTAACTTAAAGACCCCGGCCAAACGAGTTGAACGAGAAGGAATAAAGAAATTTATTCTTTACCGAAATATCGTTGCGTCTTGAACTGCCTGGTAACGTGTAACCCCATCAATGACTTTCCCTCCCTTTTTCAAAGGAGAACTCCGATTGTGCTCTCAGCGCAACTCTCCAAGACATTTTAAAGACATTTTAAAGACACAACGTAAATGACTCGATATATGGCTTATAACAATTATAACCCAATTGCCGTCCCTCAAATCTCGCAGTTTTCCTGATTCGTTAACCTCGAATGCTAAACTGACCCCCAAGTGCCTGCGAATTATTTCGGTTTGTGTCGCGCCTCGGGCCCCTTGTAAACCATATCTACTTCCATCACTTCGTAAGAAGCCACGAACTTGTTATCAAAAGCCTTCCCGCAGTAATGAGTCGGCCTGAGTTTTTCAAGAATCGCATAACCGTCTTTATCGATGCAGTCTTCGTCGACAGATCCGGCTACGACTTCGCCCATGACCGTCAGACGATGCAGCCACTCCTTGGTCCAGATGACCTTGCACTCGTAGTGGGCTTTACACTCTTCAATCCGGGGCGGCTTTACGGCCTTTGCCGGCAAAGCGCTAAGCCCGGCTTTTTCGAGTTCATTGACCCCGCGGGGAAAAGGTAAACCCACGACCCTGACCTTCTCGAGAATTTCCCTGTCGAATGATGGAATGTTTACCACGAACTCTTCGATCGCCAACACGTTGTGGTATGTGTCCTTGTCGATCTCGACGGTAAATGAAATACAGGTGGGTTCGTGATTCTGTCTCACGCAAGTCGCAAATGAAGCGGCATTGACTCTCCCCTCCCTGTCCACAGTTGTTATCATTACCGCGCAGGCGACGGGTGAAAACATCCTGTCCCAATGTTCGTAAGGCATGTCTACCTTGGATATGTTAGCCATCAATCTCTCCTCTTCGGGTCAAATTCATTCACTAAAGCTTCTGCCGGTCCGGCAGTTCTCATAACCGCATCAAATGCGACGATGCGAACCACACTTACTGAATCCCTTGGATTTGTGTCAAGATTTACTGTCTTATAACCCGAGATCAAGGCGTAGTTAAGCTGGCGAGGGCATAGGGGGCGGAATCAACTTATCTTCGGAAACTTGCGAATGACGGCTATCCTCGCGGCCGCCGAGGCGTTGCCGAAGACCCTATGTTGATGACCGCCGCCGGCACCATCAAGCCGGCCCGCATTTTTGTCATCGGCGCCGGCATCTTGGGATTGCAGGCGATCGCCACCGCGAGACGGCTCGGCGCGGTGGTTAACTGTGAAAAACCCCGTTCACCCTTCGACGATGCTCAGGGCGAACGGGAATTATATTTCAAAGCATTGAAGCTTTTCCGTTCGTGCTGAGCCCGTCGAAGCATGGAGGACCAGTTTTTCACCAGAATCATATTTTTGGCGTTGTACGATCGACCGCATTCCTCACTAGTCGTAATAGTCGCGATCCCGGTCGCGCCTGTAGTCATAGATGTCATAGGCCGCGCCGAGCGCCCCTCCGACACCGGCACCGATGATTGCCGATCTTTCCACGCTGTGATGCGTTGATGCGCCGATGCCGGCCCCCGTCGCTCCACCGAGCGCGGCACCCGTTATCGTTCCACAGCCCGCAGTTCCCAAGCCCATTAGCGACGCGCTGAGAACCGAAACAGTTACCTGTTTTTTCAAGCCCTTAGTCATTGAACCACCTCCTGCACAGTTCGGTCGCAAATTTCATTCCAGCAAAAACCTTAGTTATTTAGGAAAGGTATTCGAGGATGGGACAAACTGCGAATCCTATTTCTGAGAATGGCGACACTACGTAGTTGCAATGCAACTGAGCAGAACTGTATTTAGCGCCGGGCCATCTGCGCGGGCTTGACAAGTCAACTTCCAGGGATATAGTCGCACCACCGGACCGGAGACGATTCGTAAGGAGAGATTTTTTTCAACAGCCTGTTGAATTGTAACACCGTAGATGATTGAGCCACGCAAAGGATCATCATGAAAAAGCGAGCTTTTGTGTTTACGCTGATTTTCTGCCTTTCAATTATCCTTCCGGGCCTATCGCCTGAAGTCAGAGCGCAAGCCGGATCTTTTTACAAAGGAAAAACGATTACCATCGTTATCGGCTCGACAGCGGGCGGATTTTACGACCGGTGGGGCCGTCTGTTCTCCCGGTACATGGGGAAATATATTCCCGGCGAGCCGGAATTCGTCGCTCAGAATATGGCCGGCGCCGGATCCGTCATCGCCACCAATCATGTCTATAATGTGGCCAAACCCGACGGCCTGACTCTCCTGATGCCCCTCAACAGCGTCTATGTCGATCAACTTGTTGGACGCCCGCAGGTGCAATTCGATCTGCGGAAGTTCCACTGGGTCGGTTCTCCATCCATCGAACCATCGATCATGTATATGCGAGCGGATGCTCCCTACAAGTCGATCGAAGATATTATCAAAGCAAAGGTAGCGCCCAAGTGCGGCGGGTCCGGAACGTCAAGCACCGACTTTATTCTGTCCAGTATCTTGGAAGAATTGCTTGGGGCAAAAATCAACTCGATTTTGGGATATCCCGGCGGCACCGAGATCGATTTGGCCGTGGAAAAGAATGAGGTGGTCTGCCGCTCCCACAGCATGTCCGCCCACTTTGGCCGCGAACCCTTTGATACGTGGCATAAGAAGGGTTTTGACCGCCATATCATCCAGACCGCGCGCAAAAGAGATCCCCGGGCGCCGGATACGCCGACACTGCTGGAGGTCTTCGAGCGCCATAAGGTCCCGGAAGATAGCCGCCGTGTCGCAAGGATCCTGTTGGCGGCAGTGGAATTGGGCCGTCCCATGATGGTCACACCGGGAACCCCTCCCGCAAGAGTCAAAATCCTGAGAGACGCCTATATGAAGGTTTTGAATGACCCCAAGGTTCGTGATGAAGCGAAAAGGAGCCGGATGGATATCGAACCAACATCCGGAGACGAGCTGGGAGCGCTGGTAAAAGACATCTTCGATGCTCCGCCCGAAATAATCGCGCGAGCGAAGAAAATACTCGCGAACTAAGCTGAAACAGGCGTGACGCCGGCGCTCTTCAAAACCACAGGCCGAACGGTCAGGTCACGGCTGACCGTATACAACAATTGACAGCGCGGCGAGGTCTACGTGGACTAGGCCGCTGCGGGAGCCGCTTGTTACTTTGCTTTTCCGAACAAATCGTCGAACATCTTTTGGTAATGAGCGGTCCTCGCCTCTTCTTCGGGCGGAATAATGCGCAGCTTGGTTCGGTCCACTCCGATCTTCGGCTGAATATCGCCTCGGGCGGGAACCTTTCCGAGCTTACTGATTAACGACTGTCCCTCCTTG
>JBOHVS010000406.1:0-7476 GCA_050735975.1 Binatia bacterium
CGCTATGCTTTTCTCTCATCGGCGTATCCTTTCTCTGCCTGTTCCACCAGGCAGCCTTTCGTTTTGGGTTTACGAAAGGGTACGCCTACCTATTTCTCATTTCCACACTTTTTGATTATAGCTCCTCTTTGGCCGATTCAAGGCTGTCTACCATAAAGCCTATGTGGTTAATACCTTGTTCTTCCGCACGCTTGATCAGAGCTACATTGATGTAACCGTCGGAAAGCCAGATGTTGCCGCGCTCATTCTTTCTGATAATTTTTAAATCGAATGCGCTGCAGTAAAAGTTGGCCATCTGCTCCGGGTCTTCGGTATAGAATGCGATGTGTCGAATTTGCGCCATGCTTTCCTCCTTTACGCGGCATAGATCGTTTGTTTATGACTGTAATGTGATCGCAACCAACTTATCGCAATGCTATCTGGGAAGCACCCACACGCACTCTTTAGGATTCACCTTGACCATTTGTCAATGGTTTAATTTCCCCTCCATGCGTCCGAGTTCCGCGGGTTCCCACCGGCCCGCCCCATATCGCGTCCTCGACCTCGTCAACTGTAAATCCGCACTCGGTGGTAGAACTCAAGGCATGGGCTGAGAGCTTTACGGGATTAATTTAGAAGCACGCAAACTAACTCAGGTCTTTATTTTTGATGTTCGCCAACCATTTTCAGTAGCCGGCTGATCGTAGAGTAATGCAAGCGAAGATAATTCGCGACTTCCATGTGGCTGTAGCCGTATCGGCTCACCACCTGAGCGATAACCCTATCCCTCGATGCTTCCGATCACGGACGCCATCAAACAGTTTCTGAAGAGATGGCCTTCCCAGAAACCGTTGCCCCTTCGGTATCTCGCGAATCTCCGCTTTTCCCGTTACGTGGCCGAGCAATGCCTCCGCAAAACCCTCGACCCCCAAAACACTCTGCGCCCTTAAGTCTTCCCAAATCGAAGCGCTGTGGATTCCAGCCTTGCGGGGAAAAGTTACGTTTCGATGAAAAATTTGCCTGAGAGCCGGATGTCGCTTGATATTGCACGGATCACTGCTACTGTGAAACTTACTTTCATTCTTTTATGTCAAGCGTGAAGAAACAATTATCCGTCTTCTCGGTTTTGTTGAGCCTCGAATTTCTCTTCCTGGGCTTTTTCATTAACGGGACTTTTTCCTGGAGCAACCAGCATTTTCCGCCGCTGCTAAAGGCAGTCTCGCACACGAATGGCAAAGCCGTTAACTTAGATTCGCCGGTTAAAACTGCGGGCCGTTTTGTTTTTGAGAGATATGGCGAACTGACGCCACGCTCGGGTGATTTTTTAACCGCAAAAAAGAACGCGGGAGTCTCCCTCCGAAGCTTCATCGTCGTTCCGCTTTTTTTCAGGATCACTTTAGCGCCCAAAGTTTCTCGCTACATTTCCAAATCTGTTCTCAATATCTGATTTTCCTCCTCTTTCGTCCGAACCGTCTTCTCACTACAGCGATGAAAAATCATCAGCTGTAGTAGTGTTGGATTATTGTTTCTCAAGTCAGCGGAGGAGGTTATTTTCATGAATAGAGTTCGAAAAATTCTTGTCCCCATCAATTTCTCAGAGGATTCTGCTAACGGGCTCAAATATGCCGTTTCGTTGGCGCAGGAAACGCAAGCCGAACTCGTAGTGCTGCATGTGACACAGAAAAAGGAGGCCGATTCCTTCTTGAGCTTACTCGCCGTTATGGAAGGATGGCCCATGCTGAATCCTCCGGCCGCTATTCCTGTCGATCGATTGCTGGGTGAGAAAGCATTGGATCTTTACCGTTTTATCGAGAAGGTCGTCAAAAACCCCGGCCGGCTGAAAATCAGAAGAAAGGTCGCCCTCGGGAACAAAGAGGAACAAATTTTAGGAGTCGCCAAAGAGGAGAATATCGATTTAGTGGTGCTTGGCATGCGAAAACAATCCTTTTTCCCTTATCTGATGGCTCGAACAAGGTTGCTGAAAATGATCTCGAGATTTCCCTGTCCGGTGCTTCTTAAGCCCCCCTTTGGCGAGCCATGGCCGTATTTAGCATAGTCGGGCCCCCGGGTTTCGCTCGGTAATTCGGCCCGGCAATTCGCTAGCCGCACGGGGGTAGTGGTTCAGTTAGGGGCTCACGAAGTTTGACGCAGGGAAAGATTCCTCGCTTCGGGCTCGGAATGACAACCAGATAAAGAATCTGTCATCTCGAACGAAGTGAGAGATCTTGAGCTAACTGAACCACTACCCTCGCGCGGGAGTGGCTTGACGATCAGTCCGGTATGTTGATAGCAAGAGTTACAAGTTATCGGGCTTTGCTCCGTAGAGCTTAAGGAGATCTTTTATGGATAGCCGCGAGTTTGCAGAGACGATAGAGAAACAAGTCGCTGATTTTTGCAAAGCGCTCGATGCGAAGCCACCCGCCTACAGCTACATCCCGCTCACGAACGACGAGATGCGAATTAAAGTCATGCAAAGCCGGCTGTTCAACGAAGTCCGCGCAGGAGAGATCTTCGGCGGATGGCTGAAAAGCACACCAGAGCTGGACGTTAAGAAAACGCTCGCCGAGGCGACACACGAAGAGTACGTGCACGCGACTTTTCTGGAAGAAGCGCTGCGGAAAAAGGGCGCAGTACCCTATGCGTACAAACCGCTGCCGGCGCAGATGGCTATGTTCAATTCCTTCGAAGGGCTGACAGACACCGTCGAGCGGATCGCCGCCTTCCCCATGGCCGGCGAAGGCGTAGCCGACTACCTGATCGCAAAGTGTCTCAAGGCCGGCACGGTCCCGTCATGGGTGACTGAGCCTTACCAGAAAATACACGAGGACGAAGAGGAACACGGCAACTACCCGTTCGATATTCTTGTCAAGTATGCAACGACGGCCGAAAAACAAGAAAAAGCCGCCCGCGCCGTAGCCATGAGCCTGGTGCTCAGGCGGCAGTACTTCGACAATCTGGATCGCTGGGTCTTCGACGACAAAGCGTACTAGGTTCGAACCATGCTCCGATCAAGCATCCAGCGCGTTGGTTCTAGTCAGTGTCTCACGCTGTTTGTACTCTATCCAAGACAGCCTTAGTCGTCAGCTTGGCCGGAATGACGTTTGAAATAATTACGTGAATTTAAATCGGTTCTCGCAAAGCAATCGGCAAGGAAGGCTGTCATTCCAAGCCTTCCTTGCCTTATCGGATCAATTCCGCCGCTACTTTTTCGTTGCGATAATGATCTTTTGGAGTTTGCTCTTCAGTTGCGGCTTGAGGTTATACAAAGCCGCAAACTGCTTGGCCGCGTCCGGACCAGCTAGCGGTTTGATATCCAGCTTCGCCTTTTTCGCTTCAGCCAGAAATTCCGGATCCTTCATGGTTGCCATGAACGCCTTTTGCAGCAGCTCAAGGCGGCCCTTAGGCAAACCGGGAGGGACCGTATAGGGTCGCGCTAATTGCCCATAGGGACCGTTCACGATCTCGAGCATGGCCCGCGCGTCACCGGTCTTGGCATATTTTATCGCCAGCGGCACGTGCTTCAGCTCGGGATGCGACTCGGTCATGCTCTGAATTACAATACTCACATCTCCCGCCGCGATTCCCTTTTGCCAGGTTGGCTTGATTGACTCCCATGCCCAACAACCCCCGTCGATTTCACCGCCATCCGCCGCCAGACGAATAGCGGAGGTTCCTTTAAAACCCGAGATCATCTGCATCGGCAGCCCAATGGCCTCAGCGACGATCCTGGGAACATCGTCAGTGGTCGAGCCGGGCGCCGTGCCGCCCAACTTGACCGGCTTTTTCGCCGCCAACCAGTCATCGGCCGATTTGATGCCGCTGGCCTTGGTCAGCGCGCAGACTCCGGAATCCGCTACCGGCACGCCGAGGTAGCCAAACTTTCGTCCGTCGAATTTCGCCGCGGGGTTTCCAAGCGCTTGCTGAAGCACGAGCGGGCCGATCCAATTTCCTATGCTCAGACCGTCTGGTTTGGCGGCATTGAAAATGTGATTGGCGGCTATCAAACTGCCGGCGCCGGTCATGTTTTCCACCACAACGTTTGGATTACCGGAAATATGTTTGCCGAGATGCCGCCCAATCACTCGGGAGTAGGTGTCAAAGCCGCCGCCCGCCGCAAAGCCGACGATAATTCGAACCGTCTTTCCTTGATAGAAGTCTTGTGCCGATACCCCTGCAGGAATCACCAATAGTGATCCCAGGAACAGGATCAGCGTTTTGAGGCCATTCATTCCAAACATAGTTTGCTCCTTTCGTCATGCACCCTGTTGAGTTGTAAGCCGCCCCCAGCGCGTCATCGATTGTTGGACGCTCAGGATAACCGATAGCTTCATCCCCCCATCCCCCAAGCTGCAGTGAATCCCTTTACTAATTTGAATGCCTTATGTCAAAGCCGCGAACCAGCGATTTTTTTGCCTTTTTAAGGTCTTCGTCCCTTTTGGCTTCTGGCCTCATCATGAGAGCATGAATAAACCCGTAATGATGCGGGCGGGAATCGCTACGTCTGAGCCGCTGAGAGCCGCATTAATAACCGTGAATCTCGCGACGGGCGGCAGGGAGAATCAGACCGCCTGTATGTAAACATCCACTAACGCAGGCCGCTTTTCTTCTTTAATCACTCTCAATGCTCGGTCGATCGCGGGGCGAATCTGGTCTGGTTCCGTGATCGGTCCTTCGCCTGAGAGCCCGAACGATCGGGCGAGATTGGCAAAATCCACCGGCGGCTTTTCCATGCGCATCGCCACGACTTTGTTCTCCGGCGGACGTCCTCGGGCGATGGCGATTTTCTCCTGGTGCTCTTCGTCATTATAGTAAGTGCGATTGTTCGTCATCACGGTCAGCAGCGGAACACCGGTATTGGCCGCTGTCCAAAGCGCGCTGGTGGTGTAGAGCAGTTCGCCGTCGCGTTGCAGATTGACGCAGATCGTACCGGTGCCGCGGTACGGAATCGCCGCGCCCACGGATGCGCCGGGACCGTAACCGAGCCCGCCACCACCGTAACCGCCGAGAAAAAGCCCCGGTTTGTCCCAATCCCACAAACGCTGCGGCCAGCCTCGGAAACCGCCGGCAACCAATAACCATGATTCTTTCTTGATCGCCTCCCACACTTCATGGGCGAGGCGCGGCGGCGAGATCGGCCGCTCGTCCCAGCGCCGCTTGAGCTCGCTCTGCCAACGCGCGCGGATCTCGTCGTGCTGTGCGGCAAGAAACCTGCGCCTGTCTTCGACGACGCTCTGGGAAAGTTTCCCTTGCCGCCTGATCTCTTCGATCAACGCCGGCAGAAACACCCGGGTATTGGCCACGATAGGTAAATCGACCGGAGCCAACTCCTGAAAGTCGCTCGTCCAACCGCGCATGGAAATATCCGCAAGCGTTGCATGGATTACTTTGCAGCCCGGTTTGATGGCAGGCACAGCGGCATGCGTGGCTGGATCTTGACGCACCAGCGAGCCAAAAAGATCCATGACGTCGAGTCCCAGAATAACGTCGGCGTTGCTTACCAGCTCGCGGTTCCTACCCGTCAGGTTAAGCGCATGCGTGTTGGGAAAATTCAGTCGCGCGCCGAGATCAATCACGGGTGCCGACAGGAGATCAGCCAGCTCTACCAGGCTCAAGACGGCGTCGTTGTTTCTGCCGACATAGTCGGCGAGAATCACCGGGTTCTGCGCTTCAGCAAGCAAGCGCGCCGCTTCTTTTATGGCATCAGCCTCCGCCTGAAGCGGCGCCGGTGGACGAAAGCGAGCAGGATCGGGAAGCGGAATTTCTTTCTCTATCGGCGATTCCTGGTCGGTCACGTCAAAGCAGAGATATATCGGACCGGGCGGATCGCTCATGGCGATGCGGTAGCCGCGCATCATGGAGGAGGGAATGGACTCGATGCCAACGGGCTGGTCGTCCCATTTGACGAAATCGCGCACCAGGTTTCCCTGCACGAGCGCCGTATGAATCCAGTCGATCCAGGGGCGCCGCTTGCTCGAATTCATCGGGCCCGTGCCCCCCATGACCAGAATCGGCGTGCGGTCGCACCAGGCGTTATAGATCGCCATGGAGGCATGCTGGAGCCCCACGACGTTGTGCACGATGGCCGCCATCGGCTTCCCGGTTGCCTTGGCATAGCCATGGGCTGCCGCCACGGCGATTTCTTCGTGGCAGCAGAGAATCATCTCAGGGTTGGGTTGGCGGCCGCTCTCGTAATTGACGAGAGAATCGTGAATACCGCGAAAGCTCGACCCTGGGTTGAGTGCGACGTATTCAATGCCGAGGACTTTCATCAGATCGACAATAAGATCCGAACCGTAACGCGCTGCCATAGTAGCCTCCATGGGATGAGTACCAGAAACACTAACGGTTTTGGTCTCGGGTCTCAGGTTTCGGGGTCTCGGGTTAACAACTCGAAACTCAAGACTCGGAACCCGAGACTGGGTCGCGCAGAGCGCCTAGTGAACCGCGCTCGCTTGTGACGCCTGTAGCGGCTGCGGGATTTCCATGCCGTAGAGTTTGGCCACATTGCCACAGACCAACTTCCTGCGGATGTCCTCCGGCAGATGGCCCAGATCGCGATCGATATATTTCCGCGACTCGGGCCATGTCGAGTTGGCGTGCGGATAATCGTTCGACCACATACAATTGTCCTGCCCCCACCATTCAAAACCATGTCCCGCCGCGGTGTCACGGAAAAACGTACCGTAGATCTGGCGATTGAAATACTCGCTTGGATTTTTGTTAATCGGCGGGGGATTCACGCCTTTGAATCTGTTGTAATAGTAATCCCACTGCTGCAGCATGAAAGGCATCCAGCCGATTTCGTTTTCCACGCTGACAAATCTAAGTTTGGGGTAGCGTTCAAACACGCCGTAGAAGATCAATTCAAAAAATGCGTTGGTAATCTCCATGAGCTTTAAATTCACGCTGCCGCGATAGGCCTCGACCCCGGTGCGCTTTTTTCCGAATACCGTTTCCTTATGGTAACCGTGGCCGGTGAGGATGTGGAGATTGACCGGCATGTTCAGATCCTGAGAGGCCCCCCAGAACTTATTGTAATGGTCCGAGTGAAATGGCAAATCCGGATGGGGCGCCTGCCAGATAATCGACCCTTTCATGCCGGCTTTCGCGCAGCGTTCGAGCTCTTTCACCGCCTCGTCTATGTTGTAGACCGAAATCGCTGCGATGCCGATCAAGCGTTGCGGGGCCGCTTTACAGTAGTCGATTAACCAATTGTTGTAGGCGCGGAAACAAACCTCCTGGAGCTTGGCGTCATCCATGGCGAAGTGGGGCAGCAGATTCGTCGGATAGAGCACCTCGGCGCTCAGTCCGTCGGTTTCCATCTCTTTGATTCGGCAGTTCGGATCAGATCCACCAGGGTGGGTTTGAAAACTTTCCCCAACTTTCAGTTTGGGAAAGACCGGAGCCCGATCACGAAAACCCGCATCGACCCGCTCCACCAAAGTATCGGGCGGCTCCATCACGTGCGAGTCGGAAGAAATCAGGACCTCGAAACCC
>JBOHVS010000407.1:0-6339 GCA_050735975.1 Binatia bacterium
TCTGCCATTCCACCACTCCGGCGCAAAGTAAAATCAATAGCTTACAATCCGTACGCAAGTCAATGAGGGATGGACGGCTGCGGATCGAGATTGTTATTCGGCAAAGCAACAGGTGCGCTGGTAACACGTACGTGATAGCTGGCAAGCATTTATCCGGGACGCACTGCCGAGATAGGCGAAAATACCATAGCCGGAATGGTGGGTTCGTAGGCTACGCCGTGCAGCAAAGTGTAGGGAACGGCCTTCACTTAGCTTTTGGCGAATCTTGATCTTGTGCAATAACCTGGCTCGACCTGCTGGGAGCTGACTGAACCGAAACAATGAGCATGTCGCTGATTAAGTGAAGAGGTATGTCTCCGGGATACCAGGCTTCGACAAAAGGAATATAAACCTCTTTTCCCCCCACTTCCTGACTGGCATGCTTCCAAGAAATTAAGGATCCCCAAACACTCTCAGCCAGAAATAGGACCGCGCGCGTCGTCTCGCTACGGAAGAGTTTGAGAAAATAGTATCCTGTTAACGCCTCTTTAACGGGGGCATCCATTGCCGTGTGAAGGTCAAATAGACTAACCCAACCGCGCTTGCGACCGTAGCTGTCTCCGGGCTGCCCTAAAGCGAAAGCGAACTGTCCTTGCCGGTTGCTATGAATCCATCCATTTCGAATAAGGTCGTTGAATGTTACTTCGTCGGTCACATGGAAAACGCGACCGCGCAGAAGAGGAAAGAGAACTTCCTCCAGTTCGGAATATTTGCACTCGATTTTCTTCGTCATGCTTGCACGCCCGGTATGCGTTGGCAACCTGACGAGCAACACCCATGCCAGGACATAGCAACGGGCCTGCAGCAAATAGCAAGGAGCATAGAGCGGGAGCTGCCCTTAGTCCTTAGGGATCTATCTCTGGAGGCTGGAAGAGCAGCTTCCAGCATTCGGCCAAGGAGCTGATTCCGGCGAGTTTTGGGTGTTTGATATGGGTAAGTTGGCTGCTGTTGCTGGAGGGAAGCACGCACCGCTCAAATCCCAATTTCCCCGCTTCCTTGACGCGGGCTTCCGCCTGCGAGATGCCGCGGATCTCTCCAGCCAATCCTACTTCCCCGAAGAAAACGGTTTTTGGATCGAGAACGTTTTCTCGTGCGCTCGAGGCGACCGCAGCAACAATGCCTAGATCCACGGCGGGCTCCTCGACGTGGACTCCGCCGGCGACGTTTACAAAAATATCTTGATCAAAAAGCTTGGCGCCCATTTTCTTTTCCAAGACCGCCACCAGCAACGCAACCCGATTGTGATCGACGCCGATGGTCGTGCGCCGTGGCACGGCCAGGAACGACCGGCTTACCAGAGCCTGAAGCTCGACCAGGATAGGCCGGGTTCCTTCCATACTGCAGACGACCGCCGAGCCCGGTACCTGAAGAGGGCGTTCCATAAGAAAGATTTCCGAGGGATTGCTGACTTCCTTCAATCCCGCTTCTTTCATTTCAAAGACGCCGATCTCGTTGGTCGAGCCGAAGCGGTTTTTAACCGCGCGCAGAATACGAAAACTGTGGCCGCGGTCGCCTTCAAAATAGAGCACCGTATCGACCATGTGTTCGAGGACCCGGGGGCCGGCAATGGCGCCGTCCTTGGTCACGTGGCCGATCAGAAATGTCGTCAGGCCGGTCTTTTTGGCCAGGATAATGATGGACCCTGAACTCTCCCGCACCTGCGCGATGCTGCCGGGCGCCGAAGGCAAGGACGACGTAAAGATGGTCTGGATAGAGTCGATGACGAGGACCGCGGGCTTGATGCGTTTCACATGATCGAGAATTCTCTCTAGGGAAGTTTCGCTTAAAACGAGGAGGTTGGGAGCCGTGATGCCGAGCCGCTCCGCGCGCATTTTTATTTGCCGCTGAGATTCTTCGCCTGAAACATAGAGACAGGTAAGCCCCTTCTGGCTGATGGCGGCGAAGGCCTGCAGGAGCAACGTGGATTTTCCTATGCCGGGATCGCCGCCGATCAGGATCACCGATCCCGTAACCAGGCCGCCGCCGAGGACTCGATCGAACTCGCCGACCCCGGACAGAACTCGTCCTTCTTCATCCGAAGCAATGTCGTGGATCGGTGATGGGTCTTCCTTGCTGCCGAGACTCAGCTCCCCACGGGGATGAGAGGCGCGTTCCTGCTTCTCTTCGACCAGGCTATTCCACTGATGACAGTCCGGACAGCGACCCAGCCACTTCGGCGATTGATAGCCGCAGCTTTGGCAGGCGTAAATAATTTTGGGCTTGGCCATGAGTTAGTAAGGGCGCTGCTCACGAAGGTTTCGGCATCCAGCCAGCAGTTCAAAGACAGAGATGACAGAGCAGGTCATGCTCGACCGTGCCTCAGCACGGCGCCAAAAGTCGAGCGCCCGAAGATTCCTTCTCGCGATGTCTATGAGGACGTCGGTATCGACGAAAGTCCTAGGTTCAGTCGCCACGATTCTCCAAAGTTTGTCTCAACGTCCGCGCATACGATCGCCCGTTACTGATGTCTTTCCGGCCTTTCCAAATGCCACAGAAAGGGGTTTTTAGAAGGCTCTTTCTCTTCGCGCGCCTCAATCTTGCCGCATCCTTCTCTCGGACTGAACCTTCAGCGAGGGCGCCAACGACATCCCGTACGATGCGTAACCGGGTCTTCGGGACAGACTTCAGAGTTTTGACAATCTCATCCATAAAGGCATCTTCGCGCCGCACTTTTGCAGATTTCACGGTTTCCCCTCTACATTTACTTGCCGCTTAACTTACCACAACCATAGGCTTCCAGACAGTTTAGTCTCTTTTCAGCGGTACGACCTTTGCTTTGACGGTGTCCGTCCGCTCGCGCGAATCGGCTTTGCGCAGTAGCCCTGGCGCTACGTTCCAGTGTTGCCCCACATCGGTGATCACCGTAACTGTTTTTCGATTGTAGCGGGTCACTATCCCGACCAATAACGGATGCCCGTCGGGATGAAAAGTAACACGTTCGCCGATCTTGATTTCCAGCATTTGCGAGTGCGCGCGCACCTGGCTCAAAAAACGCAGACGCTCCACGACTCTGTGGTTCAGGTCGATGAGTTCCGCTTCGCTGAGTTTGTCGATATCAATGTTCATCATGCTTTCAAACTCCTCGGTCTGCTTGAAATGCCGATTTCGGATGCGCCTACCCCTGGTCATTCCCAAGGCATGTCGAACCAGTGGAGGAATTCTTCGTAGCTGTCCTCGGCCGGGCTATACTTGTCGCCTCGGGAATTGGTGCGTTCAAACCGAACCTTGGCATCTTTAAACAATTGCACGACTGCATCGTGGATCAAATCGTCAACCTCGCTCGGGTCCGTCGCGTCGCTGGCTTCGAGGAGAGAAAAAGCGAGTGAACCCTCGTCTCTCTCTTTGGCGCTCTTGGCAGCGGCGATAGCGACCGCGTACTGCAACATGCCAGCTACCATCACGGCTAGACGGTGCGTACGCCCGTCCGGAACCAGCTTGCGCAACATGCGCACCCACGCCTCGTATGTGTCAGTGCCGACAACTGTACTGAAGCTGCGACTTGTTTGTCTTGCGGCCGTTTTTCCCTGCTTTTTCGTTTTCATATCTACGGCTCCAAAACCCCAACTCCTCACGTATCGCACCTAATGACTTATAGTCTTGGGCCAACCAGTAGTGCCAATCCAAGACGGCCTCCCTAGTTGCAGGGTCGGGTGCTAACGGTTTTCAACTGGGACAGCGGCACAACGACGGCTTCCATTTCGATCCGGCGCTCACGAGCTTTGTTTTCCCTCACGCGGGACATCGTAGGATCCTATTGGGGCGTACCCCCATTCCTCGTGTGCACAGGCACGCCTTTGCCAGGCGATTCGAAGCGACTGCCCCAACCCCTCAAACATCTGCACCGCCGAATTGTCAGGTAAATACCCAAGCTTTCCCGCTACGACGAATACCGTTCCGTTGAAAATCCAAATGGCAGCATCGTGGCCCGGATTTAGTTCAACCCAGGATTTCGTCGCGGCCAGGCGCGACAAAATCCTTATTATAATTCGTTAGACGCCGTTGTTACGACCCCTTTCGGCCATTCTTTCTCGACAGTACTCTAGATTCGCCTGCGCACGTTCGTTGGTAGGATCCATCACCAACGCTCGTTGGAATCTTACCTCCGCTTCCTGGAAGCGTTCGGCCAGGACCAACGTCCAGCCCAGATCGCTTACATATGCGGCGTTGTTTGGGTCCAAATCGACAGCCCGGCGGCTTGCCGCCAAGGCCTCGTCAATGACCCCTTCGTGACCCGCACAGCACGCAAGGCCTTGCTGGAACTCCGCAACATCTGGAAACGTGCGTGCCGCCTCGCGGTATAGTTCAAGGCCATCTGCGTACTCATTGGCTCCGATCAAGAAAGAACCCGCTTCGTCGATGATCTTGCAGAGGTCTTCCGTCTCCTGCGGCAACGACAGCAAAGAGAGAAAAACTCTTTTCCCGTTAGCCCGCCGCTGACGTTGGTATTCGACAGACCCCATGCTCAGAATCGCGGGGGCGTAGTCCGGCTTAAACATCAGCGCCTCCTGCAGCGCGGCTATCGATGCCGCTGTATCGCCCAGCGCAGTACGGAAGATGCTTTCCGCGTACGCCGACTCAGCAGCAAACTGCACTGCCGTCTGGGAGTTCTTTGACCGCCTTGCCCTTCTTCGTGTCATTGTTCGCTACTGCTTCCACTCTTTGAGTTGTGTGACGATCTGCTGGAACCGCCGGGCGTCTAATTGCTGAGTATACAAATCGGCAGTGTATTACGTTTCTAATCCTGAGTTTGACGATAACTAAACTGTTCGCAATATCCATAATTTAAGCTCGTGTTGTCAATGAAATTTACTGGTCGGAAACACTGCCGATACGGCGGTGTATGCGGATATCAGCCCGCGGTGTATCAGGCCCGAACAATTAACGGCCAGATATTTGCGATTCGATCACATTTAGCAAATATCAGGTTTGACCCCAATGCTCTCAACAGGCGGGGCGGGTTTTCTGAACCTTATCCCGCGAAGTTGACGAGATTTATGGCGAGATTCCTGATTACGGGCGGGTGCTTTGCACAAATCCGGACAAATTGTCCGGCTTCTTGTCCGGATGCCCGAAAATCCATGCAAAACGGGATCGATCCGGACAAATAACCCGCTTCCTCGTCCGATTGCCGCCACGGGAAGCAGTTGGAGGCCCTCATCCGGACACGATGCCCGGTTCCTTGACCCGTGAAGCGATTTCATAAATCTGCTCCAAGTTGATTGAAGCCAAGTCAGATCACCTCATACTCAGTGGCTGGTCCCGAGCCGGTTTTCCGACCATGCCAAGTTCGACGAAACTCTTAGCCTCAAAAAGACTCCCGACCCATTTAATTTTCCCACGCAATACTTGCAGCGCATCGACTTCCGCTTAGCGCGGTCTAGGTGTCCTCGCGAAGGATTTCTTCAATGTAGCGGCTTATTCTGTCCTTATTTGAAGAGAGGCTAGAAAACTGTTTCTCGCACACATCGCTGAATCTAGCCAATACTTTGCGGTTGATTTCTTCTTGATCTTCGAAAATCGCGATGGAGTGAAACGGAAGCCCCCAGCGTTCGTATTGTAGGAGGGCGATAGTGCTGTCGCGAACCTTGTCGTCATTGGGAAGGGCCTGCACAAACACGGGACGCGGCATGCCGTTGATCCGGCAATCTACAGTGTATTTTCCTTCAGGATCGCGCTGAGCGTCGTGCCAATCAAACACCCGACGATCTGCCGGCACGTGGCTCTCCATAAAAGCTCGGAAGTCCTCCATGAAAGTAGACTTCACTCGTTCACGCGACAAACAAGTGACGTCTGTGATTTTCAGTAACGCTCGGACAAAACTGTAGAGCGCGACCCCATACCGATCATCTTTAATCTCCACGACCAGCTCGCCGCCGCGATCGCTGGCGGTGAACATAGACAGAGCATTGCTGATAATTTTCTGCCTTGTCCCTCGTTGGAGGTCCTTCTCGTCCATTTTATACGTCAAGTGCATGTAAGTGTGCCCTTCGTCCGAGAGAACCCAATGCGAGTTCTGACGCTTGAGCACGATAACGAGATGGTCGCCATCGTCGAATAAAAACGGGGTAAAAACCTGGTAACGATCGATGCCCTCCGACATCAAGCGTATGCGGTCCGAAACCTTTTCCTTGAAGTCTCTCTCGATAGTTTCAACTGACATGGCCAGCCTCCAAATCAGAGAAGAGAGCCTTGAGTGCCGGAGGGAACTTCAAATGCACAGTCCTGCAACACACACTGGATAGCCCCGCCTAAGTCCGCGAATCGATCCGTTGTCTCGGCATAATGATCTTCGTCGTAACC
>JBOHVS010000408.1:0-5772 GCA_050735975.1 Binatia bacterium
TCGCGACCGAAAGATGCGGCGTTCGAAACTCGTTCCGATTGCTTCCTAAAGCTCCGGCCTGCGTTTACCGGCTCGGGTCTGACCAAGCCATGTCTCACCCTCGCTTCAATAGCCGTAGCGCTCCGCGACAGCATGAGCGCGCTGGTACTCCGGCTCCAATTCGTTCTGTCCTCTGAGCTCCTTGTAGGCCTCCGCGACTAGATCCTGAGCGCAGACGCTCGCAACGGCAGGCACGTCGTACTCCAGTCCGCCAATGTTCTTTTCCTCCCGGAGCATGTCCTCAAATCCGGTTGCCAATCCATCGATAGGAAACGGCTGCGACTCCAGGAAGTGAATGGTATAGCGTTTGGGGTTGTGTATCCGTTCTTCAGGGTCCGCCGTTTCCAGCCGAAGCCGTTTATCGAGATTATAGAGAAACTCGAAATTTTTCGGCATATCGCGCACGAACCAGTAGGACCGAACCAGTCCTTTGAGAAAGTTCTTGACCAAATCCGGGCGCTCCTCGAGTATACGCCCCGTAGCCGCGATTATCCGCTGCGGGAAGCCGTTCGGGTACTGATCCCTCGGCACGACAAGGACATTGAAGCCTTCCTTCTTCAGCAATTCCGCCGACGGCAGCGACACCGGGCCGCATTCTACTCTGCCGTTCCTGAGAGCCTCCACGTGAAGATGTTCCGAGACGCCGCATCTCACCCATTCGACGTCCCGCTCGATATCCAATCCGGCCTTGGTTAGCTGGATCTGTATCCCCCAGTGACGAAGGCTATTGAAGTCGCTGATGCCGACGCGCTTTCCTTTCAGATCCTGCAGAGACTTGATATGCGGCGGGCCCACCCAGGCGACGGTGTGCTGGTTTCTCCATCCGGCGATGATGTAGACATCGGCGCCCCGCGCTCGTTGAAAGAAAACGGTGCGGGACTGGACATCCAAAGCGATATCGATAGACTTTTCCTTCATCGCCTGTGAGATGCCCAATTTCTCCAGACCGAAAGGCACCATGGCGTCGCGCAGGATCTGATATCCGAGCGATCCGTCACTGGTCTTGAGTCCGGCATCGTAGAAAAAATTCATCTCGTGCGCCGCCATGACAGGCAGCAGATGCAGCACGTGGTAACAGGTGGGTGCAATTCTCAATTTACCGTCTAACATGAGATCTCCTCCAAATTTTTGATTCTGGTTTCTTCCGATTTTAGCGTGGTGTGCCGTTCCGGTCAGTCCTTCGACCCCGTTCGTCCTGAGGCACTCGAAGGACGAACTTCACTCAGGACAGACTACGCAGGTCCTCATGCCAGCAAGCTCTTGAAAGCAGTATTGCAAAATGATCTCTAGCAAATTCCCCCTATGCACCCATATAAGGCTGCGAGGCTCTCGAAAGCCTGTGGTGAGTTTATCGAACCAGGTGACCCCGCTGAGCTAACCGAGACACTTCAGCCCAATCTCCGCGAATCAGTGCTTCCTTCTTCTTGCGACTCCAACCTTTGTTCTGTCGCTCGCATGCCAAAGCTTCAGCACGAGTCGAAAATTCCTCTGAGAAGATTAGTCTTATCGGAAGCCTAGTCGAGGTATAGCCCTCAATTTCACCAGCGCTATGTTTCGCTATGCGTTCTCCGAGATTGTCGGTATGCCCAGTGCAGTAGGAATTATCCGCGCAACGCAGAATGTAAACCCAAAAACTCATGTTCCTGTGCTTCTATTGCTCGTTCGCCAATGTATTCGGCAATCTCCATTTATCTGTCCGGAGCCCTTCGACAATGCTCAGGGCGAACGGAATTCCTTGACATAGTTCTCCTATCTTCCCACTCGCAACCCAGAAGGACCTAAATTCTAAACTTTGCCCCAGCCTTCCAACCGTTCTCCAGCAAGCGGCGCGCAACAGGCAACAGTTAGAACACGATTGTTCCAAACGTTCAATCGAGAAAGGGAGTAAATTAGCGCCGCGGGCCTGAGCTCGTATTTCTTGCTGGCGGTCATGACGAGCTGCTATGGTGCCGCTTGCCACCCTTCGGCCAAGAGACTGTGTCACAATCGCTCGGAACCCTTCGACAAGCTCAGGGCGAACGGGTAAATACCTGAATTTGCGATCAAGCAATACCGTTCGTAGTCAGCATGAGCGGTATCCGACACAGTCTCCAAGGGGAGAGAAAAAACGCATAGCGCCGCTGAGGCCCGACACGAACGGTCAAACTCATGCTTGACGCCGTCATCGCCGTGATCACAAAAGGGGGAAAGGTTCTGCTCATTCAAAGGGCGCCGGGCATTCGAGGCGGAGGGCATTGGGCGCCGGTCAGCGGCGAAGTCGAGCCCGGAGAGAGTCAGGAAGCGGCGGTGGCGCGGGAGGCGATGGAAGAAGTTGGCTTGACGGTGCGGCCGATTCGGAAGGTCTGGGAGAACGTTTCGACGCGGGAAACTTTTAGGTTGCACTGGTGGATGGCGGAGTACGTCTGCGGCGAATTGGCGCTCAACCTAGCAGAAGTGAGCGACGCCCGCTGGCTCACGGTTGACGAGATTTGCCGTCTGGGCGGCACGTTCGAAGGCGACCGGGAATTTTATCGGACGATCCTTCCCTCTCTCGCTTCCTAAAGCGATTGCCCATTTCTTTTCGCTTGCCGGTTCGATCCGCTCAAGCGCTCCCTTCGCTTCCTCGTCTCCGGATTCGAGCCACACCCCCGTCAGAAAATACCGCCACCGTCACCTGCATCATCCGAAGGGTCGACCGGGATGGTGCCATATTCTCACCAGAATACGTGGCTCCGTAGTAGACGAGACCGAAGGATGATGGATCGATCTTGTTTACGGAAGGAGGAGCTACGTGGGGTCGGTCACAAGGGGTCACCCATTAGAAGGCAGGTCAAATCTTTTTGCCAAATTCGTCTGATACTGCTTACACGATCTCGAAACTTTGCGTCTCCCTTAACCGGGAGAATGTTACCTGGTCTTTACCTGTGCGGTAACGGGTCGGGGCCGATGAGCTTTTTGAATAGCTCTATGGTTTCCGGGTCGCGGGGCATGTCTCTGATCGTTTGCTCCAGCTCTTCCGGCATTTGCGGTTCGGCCTCGAGGCCGGTGAGTTTCTTATACTCTTTGAAAAACTCGGGATCTCTATGGGCCTTGCGCATCGCCTCCTGCAGGATCTGGACCCGATCTTTAGGCGTACCGGGAGGCAGGATATACGGGTTTCCGCTGCCTACGAATGTCCGGTAGATCGCAACAAGTTTCCGGTCCATGTCCGACCTGGCAAACGCCTCGACGTCAGAAAGTTGGGCAAAGCGGGGATGAGAATGTTTTCGTCCCTTCGGAATCTCGATAATCCCATGGAAGTCCATCAGACCCTTATCGATCCACTGAGGGGTCGTGTGCAGGAGAGAATCCGCCACCGTTGTCCTGCCGTCTATCTCACCCTGCTCGATAGCGACATCGAGTTCGGGGGAGCTGTATCCGGTGACGAATCTGGGTTGTCTCAGGCCGATCAGGTACGTAAACATGCGGCCGGAGATGTAAATCAGGTGCCCCACCGACTGGGAGCCGATTCTCACACCTGAAGCCGCGCGGAGCTTCTCCAGACTGTTGAGGCCCGCCTCCCTGCGCGTTAAAAAAACATGGTAACCGCCGCTATAGCTGGTTCCCAGATAGCTCACTTTATCGATGTCATAGAGAACCCCCCTCTCTCCGAGAATGGCGTGCATCACGAAAGGGGTGGACATACGGCCAATGGTCAGCCCGTCCGGACGGACCGATTGATGAAAGTGGTTTGCAGCCTTCCGCCCTCCGCCGCCAGGCATGTATCCCATAACAATTGTGGGATTTCCCGGAATATACTTCTGGAAAAAAGGAACAATCGCTTTAGTCCGCATGTCCCCGACTCCGCCGGGCGCGCTACTCTGAATGATGGTGACGGTTTTTCCTTGGAAGAAAGAAGTTTGCGGAAAAGCGACGCCAACGATGAAGAGACCGAGCAGTAACGCGCCAAGAGAGATTTGCAGAAACACCGCCGACTTGGACTTGTCGCGTCTCATATGCACCTCCGTAATAGGAGAACTCCCGCTTTCGTCAACTGTCTTCCGCGATCCTCCCGGTAAACTGATATGGTTGGTGTAATACGAAGCCCGATTAACACCTCTTAAAAGTCGTGTCAATGTGTGTGCCTGTGGGTCAGACATAACAATCATTACAATCTGCTTGCCAGCCCGGCAAAGCAAATATCGATTACGTAGAACGGCCCTCGGTTTGGTTCAAGGCAAAGGCTTGCGCCAGCAGCTCGTAGGAGCGATGGCACGGAGCCACACCGTGAGTCCATGTGACCGCGACCAGTTCGTCGAGTTCGAGCAAACCCGGGCTAGCGCAGGGTGTCCCCCTTCGCTGACCGCTTCCGAATTTTCATCAAACACTCGTGCGATCGATTGCGATTGACGACTCGCCGGCTTAGCGATAGCTTGATCGCTAGTGAAATTGGGCGTTTAGAAGCCCGGTGGCGCCGGACCTGAAACTCACCCCAGAAGAGGAAACCCATGACGCAATCCAATCCATTACGCGTAGGCCTCATCGGAGCGGGCGGCAGATGGGGGCCGCGGGCGCATGTGCCGGCGCTGAAGGGCGTGCCCGAAGCCGAGCTCTATGCCGTGTGCACGGCGCATGCGGATACCGCGCACGCAGCGGCCGATAAGTTCGGCGTGACGCGCGCGTACGGCAACGACAATGCGTTGCACGCCGATGCGGGGGTCGAAGCGGTGGTGGTCGCGGTGCGCGTGCCGGCGCACTATGAGCTTACCAAAAACGCCATTGGAGCGGGCAAGCACGTCTACTGCGAATGGCCCCTCGGCGCGAATACAAAAGAGGCCGAAGAACTCGCGGCGCTGGCGCGCAAGAAAAACGTGCGCACCATGGCCGGCTTGCAGCGTCGTGCGTCCCCCGCTTATCTGTACATGCGCGAGCTAATCCGGCAAGGTTACGTCGGACAGGTGCTATCGGTGAACATGATGCTGATGGGCAGCGGTGTGTTGACCCGCACCGCGGATCGCACCTGGCAGCGCGATGTGACGCTGGGCGCGAACACGCTGACGATTACGTTCGGACACGTGCTTGACGCCATGTGCATGGTGGTCGGCGAGCTGACCGAAGTGTCCGCGATCGTCGGCACGCAGGTGCCGCAGTGGTTCGAGACCGACACGAAAAAATACGTGGATGTCACTTCGCCCGACAACATCGTGGTTCAGGGTCGGCTCGAAAACGGTGCTATCGTCAATGCCTATGTCAGCGTACATCCGTACCACGGCAGCGGCCATCGCTTCGAGGTTTACGGCAGGGACGGCACGCTGTCGATGATCGGCGGCGGCGAGGGCGGCGAGGAGCTCCGGCGCAAGATCATGGGGGGACACAAAGACGACAAGGCGCTGCAAGAGTTGCCCGTGCCGGAGCGATTCAAGTGGGTGCCGGAAGCCGTGCGCAACGATGGTCCCGCGTACGACGTAGGCCAGATGTGGGGCAAGTTTGCCGAAGCGATACGCACAAGCTCGAACATCGAGCCCGACTTCGATCACGCGGTGCGCCGCCACCGAATGTTGGATACCATCGTGCGCGCTTCACAGACAGGGCAGCGGCAGAAAGTTGAGTTGTAGGTCGCGGTGACCATGGAGCATCGAGCGGCAGAGATACACGCCGGGCTGAAGCACCCAGTGATCGACGGCGACGGCCACTGGATGGAGCCGATTCCGATCTTCCTCGAGTACCTCCGCGAAGTGGGCGGCGCTGGATCTGTCGATCAGATGAGAGCGCTCT
>JBOHVS010000409.1:0-11577 GCA_050735975.1 Binatia bacterium
ATGTTATGGCGGTATTTCGGCAGCTCGCCGGCAAGGCTCTTGACCTGAGAGGTGGCAATCCAGCCGATCGTTGCCAACGCAGCAAAAGTAAGCACGATCACAAGCGTGACCGAAAGAGCCCGCCCCAGTCCGGATTGTTGTAAAGCGGTCACCACCGGACCCAGCAAAAAGGTCAGGAGGATGGCCAACGCAAACGGGATCAACACCGCTTGCGCCCAATAGAGACAAGCGATGGCGAGGATCGCACCAACGGCTATGATAAGAGAAGGCAGGCTGCGGCTGGCGCGGCTGGTGCTAAATTCAACAGCCCTTCGATGACGTTTCATAGATCTATCTTTAACAATTGACCACGAAGGACCTAGCGCGGCAAAGCCGCAACCAAATAGTAACAGAAACTTTCACCACGAAGGTCGCGAAGAGCACGAAGTTCACAAGTTCAAGAAATCAGTTTCCGAACGCTTCGTACTACTATAGTTGAAAATTTGCGCGGCTTGCGCAAATTTTTCGTCGTCGGTAGCTCTGGAACACGGAGATTTGCTCGCGCCAAGACGCCAAGTCTTCGGAAAGTTTAATTTTTACTTTGCGGGCTTTGCGTCTTTGCGCGATATACTCCGATTCTTTGGTTGCGGCTTTGCCGCGCTGGGCTCTTCGTGTGCTCCTTCGTGGTGATATTCATTTTTTTTACGGTTGCGTGACTCACCGGGGACCGTCCCCTTTCCGGAAGGGGGAATGTCTCCCTTCATAGGAACCGCTCGAGCTTGACTCGACCCGCGCGAGCAAGCAGCGCCGACCACAGATCGCCGACCTTCTTTAGCCTAACGACCACGTTGTCGATGCGGAAGTCCTCGATGCGCACACCGCGCTCCGCCTCTTCCCAGGTAATCGGAGTCGAGACGGTGGCTTTCGGCTGGGGCCGAACAGAATAGACTGAAGCGAGCGTTCGACCCCAGGCATTCTGGTTGTAATCCACCAGCACATGTTTTGGCGGGCGTTTGTCTACCCGATATTCCGCGGTGATGAGCTTCGGTTGCAGAGACGCGAGTTTTTGCGCGAGAGCTTTGGCAAATGTCCAGACTTCCTTCTGGTTGGGCCCGCGAACGATCGGAACATAGATATGAACTCCTTTTGAGCCGGTGGTCTTTACGAAGCTCGGCATCTCAAGCTTATCGAGGGCATCGCGCACAATGAGCGCCGTCTCCAGCACCTGCTCGAATGTCCCGCCTTTGACCGGATCTAGGTCAAAATGCAGGTAATCGGGGCGGTCCACATCGTCGCACCGGGCGTACCACTGGTTGAGGTCGATGCATCCAAGATTGACCACCCAGAGAAGCGACAGGAGATCCTGGATGACCGGAAAATCGATGATGTTCTTTGACCTGTGCTCGATCGAACATAGTTCGATCCACTCCGGTCGCGGAGCGGGCGCTCGTTTCATAAAGAAAAAATTGCCGATCGCGCCGTTCGGATAGCGCTTCATGACCATGGCACGACTTTGCAGGTGCGGCAGAAGGTAGGGAGCGACGTCCGCATAGTATTGAAGCAAGTCGCGTTTGGTGATCCCCAACTCGGGCCAAAACGGCTTGTGCAAATTGGTCAAGGCCAACGTGCGGTTGCCAAGCTGCAACTCAACGCGGTCGAGCGACTTCGGAATAGTAACAGCAGGTAATTGGCTTATAGCGCGATCCTTGGGGCCGCCCCGCCGGCGAGAGGGATGATGAGTGCGAGTTGCTCGCTTTGCGCTTTTCATTTCTTGAAACTCGGCGATGGCGCCCCGAAGGTGGACAGGCAACGGTTTCGGGTCTCGAGTTCCGAGTCTCAGGTTAAACGCGAAACCCGAGACTCTGGACTTGAAACTGCGTAGGACGCGCGCCTCGCCTCTGAGATGTTTTTGAGCAGCCTGCAATCAGAGTTTTTCAGCAACCGGCTAGTCTAGAGCTAGTGGGAATAAGCACCTCCGCGGTCTGTGCGGTCATGGCCTTCCAGCTTGACGAGTTTGTTATACACTCCGATGATCAGCCAAGTTGGGACCCACTGGGCGATAAAATTGCCCCATTTCCCCTGGCCGGTCGCCTGGCAAACTAAGGAAAGGGCCATTGCGCCGAGAGCGATGCCGAGAAATGCGGACGAAGGTATCGCCGAGGTATACTCTTCGACGGATTTTGTAAACTGATCTTCGGTCCCGCTCGCGCGCTGTGACTCGCCCATCGACGCCGTACCTTGATAGTTTTCCATAGCCATATTCTCCTCCTTGAATCTGCGCAAATTGACTCCACGATGACACCGGCTCAAAGCAAAAGCCACACCACAGAAGATCCCGGCCGCGGACCATAGGTGGATTCGCTGTAAAGTCTCGCTTTCGCGGCGTAAAGCTCGCCTTGGCGACCCCCACTTTGTCTTAATATTGAATCACCCTCCCTCTCGAATTCTTAGTTGTGAGACGGAGGTGCACAAATGGTCTTAGAAAACGTTAAGATTTTACCTTATTTATACTGTGGCGCAGAATGCCCGTACGTTAGCGCGGCGCAAATGTTCTGAACAAGTCCGAAGGCTGCGCCCGAAAGTCACGGGCGTAAGTCCTTGGTACGGGGATTTGCTTGGCGCAGCTTTTGCGTTTGCGCTTAGCGCCGGGCCGAAAAAGTGAAGCAAGTAGCAGAGGATTATAGGCGCGTTCGCTTTGGCTCACCTGGCTCACTTTAGTCGGCGATCTGCAGATCATGAGCCATAGAGCACAACGAGTTATAGGCCATCCGCTCTAGGCTACGAAAGGAGTGACGAGACATGTCAACCATCTTAATCATTGTACTGATCCTTATACTTTTGGGCGCTCTGCCAACATGGCCTTACAGCTCCGGGTGGGGCTATGGTCCCAGCGGCGTGCTCGGGTTGATCCTAATCATACTTATTATATTTGCCCTCATGGGCCGGATCTAGGTTCGATGAGGTTAAGGATGAGGTTGAGGTTAAGGGAGGTTCGAAGTTCGACGTTCGAAGCTCAACCTGAACCTAGAGCTGAACCTGGCGGCAGTTTAAAAGTTGAGGCCGAGAGTGACCGCCGCTCATCAATAATCTCGAGCTTAACGATCGAACAGCTTCGGATGGTCCCACGATGAGAATTGCTCAGGTTGCTCCCCTTTACGAGAGCGTCCCGCCCAAGTTCTATGGGGGAACAGAGCGCGTAGTGTCTTATCTGACCGAGGAACTGGTGCAGCAAGGACACGAGGTGTTTTTGTTCGCCAGCGGGGATTCAATCACCAAGGCCAGGCTTGTTGCTTCTTGCCCGCGGGCATTGCGGCTCGACAAGGTGATCGATCCGTTTCCCCACCACTTTGTTCACCTGGAGCAGGTCTTCGAGCGCGCCGGATCGTTCGACCTCATCCATTTTCACACGGACTACCTGCACTTTTCCCTTGCCCGAAGACACACGACTCCGCATCTGACCACCCTCCACGGACGGCTCGATCTACCGGATTTGGTTCCGATCTACAAAAAATTCAGGGAGACGCCTGTGGTTTCAATCTCCAACACCCAGCGCCAACCGCTGAATTGGGCGAACTGGCAAGGAACTGTTTATCACGGCCTGCCGCCGGATCTTTATCAATACCAAGAAGCGCAGGGGAAATACCTGGCCTTCCTCGGACGTATCGCTCCGGAGAAGCGGCCAGATCGAGCAATCGAAATAGCCCAGCGGGCGGGAATGAAGCTCAAAATCGCCGCCAAGGTGGATGTAGCAGACCGCAAGTATATGGAAGAGGTTGTCAAGCCGTTACTCGATGATTCGAAGGTTGAATGCATCGGAGAAATCAACGACCAGGGAAAACAAGAATTTCTGGCCAATGCCTTCGCGTTGCTCTTTCCCATAGATTGGCCCGAGCCGTTTGGCTTGGTTTTGATCGAGGCAATGGCTTGCGGAACTCCGGTGATCGCTTATCGATGCGGTTCTGTACCGGAGCTGGTCCAAGAGGGAGTAACGGGTTTCATCGTTAACAAGATGGATGAGGCTATGAAAGCGCTCGAAAGGGTGGAGAGCTTTAATCGGAAGCGCTGCAGGCAGTTCTTTGAACACCGCTTCACCGCGCCCCGGATGGCCCAGGATTATCTGCGAATCTACCACTCGCAGATTAGACATCAACAAAAGATTGACAAGCCCCGTTCTGTACGATCAATAAGCGCTTTGATAGGCGAGGCGCGACCGTCGAAGTAGCACGAGGCAGGTTGAGGCTTCCTAAATTCGCAATTCTTTTAAACTCTTTGCCACAAAGACACCAAGGCACAAAGAAGACCTTAGTGTCTTAGTGCCTTAGTGGCTGCATTTCTTTCGCAATTCGCAATTCCTAAGCTTCCTGCTTCTCACCTGATGACAATGCTCACATCGCCTGCTCGCCGTTCCACGCCGATGCCCTGAAATGAGCGGTCGACGACGAGATCGAGATGCGATTTTCCCACTCTAAGATTCTTAATGTGGACCTCTTCAATGCAGGCTGGCAAAAGAGGGGACGTGAAATAGACTCTGGACTCCGTCGCGTCGATCGAAAGCCCCAAGCAGCTTTGCAGCAACAAGAATACCGAGCCCGCCGCCCAGGCTTGCGGCGCGCACGCGACCGGATAGAGGGTTGGACCCTCCCCGTCACGCCTAGTGAACCCACAAAAAAGCTCAGGTAGGCGATGCAGATCGAGAAACAAGCTGGCGTCAAACAGCCCTGTAAGAACCTTATTGGCCACATCCTTCATCCCGTAGCGGGCCAGCCCGGCGGCGACAAGCGCGTTGTCGTGCGGCCATATCGAACCATTGTGATACGACATCGGATTGTAACGCACCTCTGAAGCGGCTAAAGTTCGAATCCCCCAACCCGAAAAGCTTTCCTCGCTGAGAAGCGCGCCGGCGACGCGCTTCGCGTATTCGTGAGCGGCAATCCCCGTAAACAGGCAATGGCCGGCGTTTGATGCCTTCACCCGGCAGGGCCGCTTTTCATGATCCAGTGCAATGGCATAGCTGGAAAGCTTTTCACACCAAAAAGCCTCATTGAAGCGCTTCTTAAGGAGATCAGCCTGAGTGACGAGCTCTCGAGCTCTGACAAACTGTCCCAAGCTGAATGCCAGCCGCGCTCCGGCTTGTCTGGCGGCGAAGGCATAACCCTGCACCTCACAAAGCGCGACGGGACCATCCGGCAATTCACCGTTTTCATAAGATATGGAATCCCACGAGTCCTTCCATCCCTGCTGCGCCAGGCCGCGCGAGGATTTGCGCGCCGACTCTACGAATCCATCACCATCGATGTCGCCGTAGCTGTCGATCCATTGCAGCGCGAGCGTGATGTGCGGCCAGATGGACTTTATGAATTTCAAGTCGCCTGTGCGCTCGTAATAGGCCCCGGCGAGCATGACGAACAGAGGAGTGGCGTCGGTGCTGCCGTAGTAGCAGCCAAATGGAATCTCGCCGAGCGCCGCCATTTCCCCGTTTCGAACCTCATGCAGAATTTTCCCCGGTTCGGCATCTCTCTCCGGGATCGTCTCCGTCGCCTGTGTTGCAGCCAAATAACTGAGCACGCCCTTTGCCGGTTGGGGATTGATCCAAAGAAACTCCAATGCTGTGATGATCCCATCGCGGCCAAACGCGGTGTTGAACCACGGCACTCCGGCATAGGGATAAAGCCCGTGCGCGGTATCTGTGAGCATCATGTGCAGATCGGCTACCGAGCGTCCCAACCAGCTATTGAATTCGTCGTTGGATGTGTAGACTTGACAATCTTCAGCTCTGCGACGATTGAGCGCTTGCGCCGCCTCATGAAGCGCTGCTTCAGGAGAACGGCGAGCAGGCCGGGTATGAGCCGACTCAAAGGAATAACTAATGGAAAAAACTTCCTGCTCTTTCGGCGCTAAGACTCTCTTATAGGATGCTTCGGAAGCGATGAGCTTCTCGGGGGCAGGAGAGAAATCTATTTTGGTTCGGCGTATGACTCCATCCAGGCCCCTGTACGCAAGGGTGACTCCATCTTGGTTAATTTCGTCCTGTAACCGGGCGCCTCTCTTTTCTCGTTTGACTCCCCGCACCTCGAAGATATCCACGAAATCAGAGTCGAACTCGAGCGACAAGAAGACCTCGACGGGACGAAGACCGTAGTTGACGATTGTGAGCCGTTCATGACAGGCGGCGTTCCAGATGAATTTTGATCGGGAGATATGTAAATCTCCGCGATGAAGGACGATCCTGCCGTCCGCATAGATGTCAGGGTTCGTCAAGTCTACCGTGAAAAGAAAGTTATCCTCCTTGACCGTCGAACTCAGGAGAAAAGGAACAAGATTTCCCAGACAGAAGACGAGGCGCGAAAGAAACCGGGTTCCCTCGTGATAAATGCCCTGCTCGCCTAAACCCGTGTGTTGGATATCGCCGTGGCGGTCGAACACGCCGAAACTCTCACCGTGTTTTAGAACCTTGGGCTCTTCGGCGGCAGAAGCCGTCGCTGAAATGTAGAACTCGTCTGTCAGACGGATAACGTCATTCATCTCCCTGCTCTCTGCCTTTACTCTTGCTTCCCTGCTTCCTGCTATTTGCAACAGAATAACAGATATCTAATTTGAACCATAGTTTCACGCCTGCTGGAGAAGACCGTGTCGCAGGTGCCAAACATTGTTGGAATCAACTTCTTACGATTAGGACGAATGATTCAAATAACGCTCGGAGTTACCTCAAGAGCCTCTGTTGGTATAAGCTTTGCGCAACTTACGTGAAAACCCTTTGTTGGAGGTGACTATGAAGCTTCTAATGCGGCGCTCTTAAGCACGCTAGTGTACCGGGAAAATTACCTTGTGTTGCTTTGGCATATCGGTTGCTTCCATAAACAAATAACGCGATCTCAGGCGGATCAGCGCGCCCATTGTGGAAACTGAGCAGGTATCGCCTTGAGCCCTGAGTTGTCGTTCTCTTCTTACTGTTGAGGAAATAAGATGTCGCCATTGGTTTCGCAGGCTATCAAAGTAACGGCTGCGGTTATTGTGGCCAGAGCCGTTCTGCGCCGGACGAATCGATTCGATTTTGCCAATAAAACTGTGGTTATCTCCGGTGGGTCGCGCGGCCTTGGATTGGAGATGGCCAGGTGCTTTGCCGCAGAAGGTGCTCATCTCGCACTTATGGCCCGCGATGCCGAGGAACTTGAAAGGGCGGGCCGGGAGCTGGAATCAAGAGGAGCCGAGGTGCTTCTGTTGCGCTGTGATATCCGAAATCAGGAGGATGTCGAGAAAAACATACGGCGTGTGATCGATTGGAAGGGAAGAGTGGATGTTTTGGTGAACAACGCCGGTGTCATCCAGGTCGGTCCATATGAGCATATGGACCGTGATGATTTCCAAAGCGCTCTCGGCGTCCACCTCTGGGGTCCTCTCCAATTAATGCGAGCGGCCATTCCATACATGAAACGACAACGCGGCGGCCGTATTGTCAACATTGCGTCGTTTGGTGGGAAGGTCGCCGTGCCGCATTTACTCCCATATTGCGCGAGTAAATTCGCTCTCGTCGGGCTTTCCGATGGGATCCGCGCCGAAATTGCCAAGCACGGGATAAGAGTCACTACCGTCTGTCCCGGACTTATGCGCACCGGCTCTCACGTTAACGCCTCCTTTAGAGGACGGCATGAGAAAGAATTCGCTTTGTTTTCGATCACCAACGCCTTGCCACTGTTTTCGGTCAATTCAGCGCGGGCGGCAAGGCAGATCGTAGAGTCCTGCCGTTATGGCGATCCTTTTGTCATGATTGGGCCGCAGGCGCGGATAGTTCATCTGCTGCAGGCAGTCTTTCCCAATCTTACTGGGGAAGTCTTGAACATCGTCGGCTGTCTTTTGCCCGAAGCTGTTGACGACGGTCATAAAACGAAGCAGGGCGGGGAAAGTCGTTCGCGGCTGGCGCCGGCTTGGCTTACCTATCTTTCAGATGCAGCTATAGCGCGCAATAACGAACAAATCTCACGCCCAACTTCCTCGATCCGTCAGTGAGTGCTTTCGAACCGCACCGCGCTTAATTGACTTTCGTTGTCGCTATTCGGACGCCAAATAAAAAGGGAGAACTTCCCGGTTCTCCCTTTTACGTGTGAACGCAACGCCAACTGCTTGTCTTCGCGTTACTTGCTTGATCCGGACCCGCTCGAACCGTACGACCCTTTTCCGGACTCTCCTGTAGAGGACTTGCCGCTGGTTCCGGACGAGCTCTCTCCAGAGCGCCCGGAAGAAGATTTTCCACCCGCCCCAGGTGAGCTTACGCCCAGCGCGGCTGCCGTCTCGGCATTAAGAGTTCCGGTTGCCTGAAGGCCGTTCTTCTGCTGAAACGCCCGGATCGCTTGTTGAGTCTGGGACGACATAACGCCGTCAATCTCTCCCGGGTCGTGGCCTTTTTCCTTTAACGCCTGTTGAACTTCTTTGATTTCCTCACTGGACCATTGGCCGCTCATCCCTGATTTATCCGTCTGGCTTCCCATGCCACTGCCCGAACCTCGCGCTCCCCCGCTTTGACCCGACGGAGTCCCTGGCTCCGTTTGTGTTGCGCCGGAAGAAGATGGGCTTGACTGAGAATCGCTCTGGCTCGATTGCGACCACACGGTCCCAGCGTTCAGCGCTAAAATTCCACTGAAAACTAAAGCCGATAACAGTATTGGTTTTTCTCTCATCCGAATTTACTCCTTTCTTTTTAAACCTCTTTAGTTCGGGGTTGCGCTCACACATGCCATCTTCCGCAAACGACATGCCATGCGCCCGAGCTGAACGAACGACTATAAACTCTTTATCAATCCGGAAGCATTCAAACTTGAAGATTCGTTGCTGACCCAAAGGTGATAACCATCGCCCGCCTGGCTATGCAAAACTGGGACGAAGGAACTTGCGTGCAGAGGTTCCCAAACGAACCAAGTATGGTATGGCGCAACAAATCTAAATAATCGTTCCGCCATCACGGCGACCTGGCTCAACGAGAGCGATCCTGGCGGTCATGCTCTTCCATCTGGGCGAGCTTTTTGTAGAGTCCAATAATCAACCAGATCGGAACCCACGTCGCAATGAAATTACCCCAGTTCTTGCGTCCCGAGACTAACAGGCCGAACGACAATGCCGTCGCTCCCGCGGCGACTGCCAGAAAAGCAGAAGATGGTATCGCCGCCGCGCACTCCTTTATGGTTTTGACGGACCTATCTTCGGAGTATTTCCATGCTCCAGCCGACATCAATCTTTCATTAAGTCGCACCTGCGCGGCTCCATTCAGTCATTCGGCAAACTTTACATCTCCGACCTGGCAAGAGTTAACGTGCGCGTTTAGAGCTGGAGCTCCGGCGCGCCGACTTTGATTCGCGACCGGACTTGGATTGGGAAGCTGGACCATTCGATCCGGCTTCTTCCTTCAACTCATCCTTGCGCTCGGCCATCTGTTCACCGAACTCGGAGAGATCCATCTCGCTCTCTTCAGCCTTGGGAAGCATCTCGCTTTCTTCTTCCTCGACGTGGTGCTTGACATTTTCGATAAGCTCGGAAAATTTCGCTTCGAACTCTTCGCCTCCTCCGTCCATTGTCTTAAGTTCTCGAATGAGATCCCTTACGGTCTGGTGTTCCTGTTGGGCTTCATCCACCAGCTCTTCATCACCCACTTTGCTTTTTACCGCGGGATAAAAAATCTCCTCTTCGATCTTGGCGTGAACCTCCAACTCGGTCATCGCCTGCTCTGCGATCCGCTTTTTGGCCTCGCTCCCTTCCGCCTGCTCAAACTTCTTGAACAGATCTTCGACCTTCTTGTGGTCCTGACGTAGAAGTTGTGCTGCGTTAGGCATAAATTTAGACCTCCTTTTTCAGTTAGATTTTACGTTCCTCTACTTTCCTTTCGCGTGCCCCTCTTGCGCTTGATCGGGTCGTCGGAAACGATCGCTGTCAACTCGGAATTTCGCGCGGCATGGGAAAATGCCGGCAAGACTGCGACCTGAGCTCTCCTGCATTATTCATGGATTGCAAAATGCAAAGTGTAAATTGCAAATTGAAAAATGTCCGGACAAGGAACGTTCCCTCGTTTTCGACCTGTTAAGGTGTTATTCATTTTGACTTTTTGCACTTTACAATTTGAATTTGCAATGAAAGAGAACACGACAGTTCGTTGATAGTATTCCCGGCCTCGTGAATAATCCGGGCTGGCTATATGCCCCAAGTGCGACGTATTTGATTTTCCGGCTCGGTGTCATTGGTCGATGCAATCCTGACCAAGCGCGAGAGCGGCTTTTACGTGTTGCTTGCCATTGCGCCGCCGCCTGCTCTCGGCGAGCCGTTTTCAAAGAAAGACATTATTCCTCTACGGATGGTTTGCGGAGCCGTTGAGTCGCCCCGGGTCGCGTGTCACCGTCAGCCGGGGCGACCGGCAAAGGGCCAAGTTATGCAGCTGGCTTGACGTCGATCTTGTCGTTGACTGTGACGCCGGAGTGCGCACTCTTAGCAAGCTCAATCGCCTTGTTGCGTTGGTCCTGCGATTTTACGGTACCGGATATCGTGACTTCGTTTTTATCGGCATTGGCATCGACCTTTAAATCGGCCGTGCGAAGCTGCTCGTCCCCGGTCAACTTAGCTTTGACTGCGTTCTCCAAATCCGAGTTGCTCATCTTGGCGTCGGTTTTCTCAGTCGGGGAGCCACCCTTCGCTGCCGGAGTATCAGGTCGCGACGCCATTTTATCATTCGCTGGCGGAGTTTCAGGTCGCGACGTTGGACCGGCCATCTTATCATTTGCGGTCTGGCCGGGCGCTTCGCTTCTTTGGCCCTCATCAGCCCTGTCGCAGGCGGCGAAACCCACTCCCAGAGCTAAGACGATTACGGACATCTTTATTAGTTCACCCATAAAATAGCCTCCTTTACGAACAGATTTCCCGGGACTATCCGCAAGTAGTGTGCCAGAGGGCAATTGAAGCTCGGACTCGAATTCTTATGAGTTAAAACGGCTCCGTCTGAGCTATTCGCTTTCCTTCGTCTCAAACTCGAAACAGCCGCAGCGCACCTCGTCTCAGTGTCGGTACAGCACTTCTGCGCAACTCGGCTGACAAAATAAATAGGGCAGTTCCACCTTGTTCAGCAGCGATTGAGTAACAATGGAAGAGGAGAGTCCAGATCTGCAAGAAGTTTCGCTTTTGCCGATCATGCGTGGCGGGCGAGCTTCTCCAGTAGAGCGGCCAGTTCGGCCAGGCGCTCTTCTTCAGCCGCGAGGATCTCTTCGAGCATGCGCCGGCTCGCTGCATCATCGCTGCCGAAGCAGTTGATCATCTCGCGATAGCTTTCAATCACCACCAGCTCCGCAACCAGATCCTCCCGGATCATGTCGATCAGCGATTCTCCCTCGACGTACTCTGAATGGCTGCGGCTCAGCATCCCTTGGGGAGAGAAATCGGGTTCGCCCCCTAACTGTACGATGCGGGCCGCGATTCGATCGACATGGGCTTGTTCGGCCTTCACATGCTGGTGAAATTCGTCGGCGACTGCCTGCGCGTTCATGCCCGACGCCATGAAGTAGTGGCGCTTATAGCGCAGCACACAGACGATCTCCGTGGCCAGGGCTTCATTCAGCAGTCGAAGCGCGG
>JBOHVS010000410.1:0-5540 GCA_050735975.1 Binatia bacterium
CGTCGGGGCCGGTTGCCTGCGGTGAGAATGAAGATAGTTCGTGGCCTCGTGGAGAATTACGGAGTAGGGGTTGCCGAGGTCGCTCGTCAAGTGGGAATCTCTACCTCCGGGGTTTCAAAGATCCTGACGAGAACTTTGTCCATCTAGTCAACAGCGTCCCCCCTGCCGGGCCCGCACGAAGAGCGACCTGAAGGTTCATCTGGTATGGATTCCCAAGTATCGCAAGGCGGTGCTGACAGGGGAGATTGCGATTCGGGTGCGCGACCTTATCCGACAGATTGCGATGGAGCACGAGCTTGAGATTGTCTCGGGCAAAGTCGCACGAGACCACGTTCACGTTTTCGTATCGTATCGTCCGACGCAGACGGTTAGCCAAATCATGCAGTGGCTCAAGGGAATCAGCTCGCGTGTTCTGCTTCAAGAATTTCCGTATCTGAGGAAGAAGTTCTGGGGGCGCCATTTGTGGGCTCGGAGTTACCTGGCAGTCAGCTCCGGGACGATCACCGACGAAATGATCAAAGACTACATAGAGGAGCAAGAAGGCGAACAGATCGTCGACGATAGTCGATTTCCAATCGACAACTCTTAAACCCCTCGGCTTATAGCCGAGGGTACTTTAGTTAGACGGGTGACCACGATGGCAGCAACCGGTTGAAAGCGGAGGTCCCATGGCACGTCCCCCTCGCAGAAATTCCCCTAGCGCGGCGAAGCCGGTTCGACGTTCCCTAAGCCCGCGGGCGCGCAAGACCGCGCTGGCCCGCTTCACTCGGCGAGCCACAGACTTGTTCCTTGGCTACGTCGCGGCCGGGCGTTCGACCTCGAAGCTCACCCGCGCCGTGCGGAAGCTCAGAGACGATATCGATTCCTGGGGTGACCGCTGGGGGCGAAAGGACATTCGCACTACCGCCGCGATGGTCAAGCAGACGGGTGATGGCGACTGGACGTGCAAGAACTGCGAGTGGATCATGGTCAGCCGGGGACGCCTCTGTTTCCTGGTTGGCTGTGACCCGGAATGGAAGCAGTGCAGCTACATCTGCATCGAATTGCCCAAGGACCCCAATTACCCCGTGAGCTGAGGGACATTAGGAAAGGCACGGAGTGAGGGGGGTCACCTCCCCCCTTCGGTCCCGCGGGGTCAATGGGGTCCATCGCCCGCTCACCCATAAGTAGTACAGAATGACGGGCAGCGTAACTGTCGGAGCTGGGCCTTAGCGCAGGAGGTTTCTGGGAACCGCCTAACCAGCGCTTGCTGCTGACGGGGCCTGAGCGCTTCGGCCGCCGCCGGATATCTTTGACGGCCTGGACGGCGGCGGCCTCAGCAGGACCCGTAGTAGAAGCGCAGGTCGTTAGGCGGCACACGATATCAGGAGGACGGCTGGTTGACGGAGCAAGAGATCATCGAATCGATTGACGAGGTGTTCCAGGTATGCGCTCGGCTTGATCGGAAGGCACTCTGGAACGCGGTTGTACCGACCGACGCCAAGCTTGAACATGAACTTCCCCCTAATCACAAGCATGTGACTTATATACCGAGCTTTGAATTCTTCGAACTCGAGCAATTCATTGCGCTTGTTAATTCGTTGGTAAGCAGTTCATCAATAAGTGAAAAAGACAAAGTCCGTCTGATGCTCACCGGCTACTGTCGAATCATGGAATCGGATCTTCCAGTTGCGATCTTGTGGAATCTACTGCGAGCGGCCTCTGGTGCTCCTGAGTCATGGACATTTACAAGGATTTCAAAAGAAGGTGACACTTTGACCTGTGAGTACCCACGCGAGAAGATCGACGAGATCTGCCGTTTGTCGAGCAAGCTCTCGATGAAGATCGGTGGAGTGCTCGATGAGCTGTGGGACCCGTATCTCCGAAACGCTGTGAGCCATTCACAGTATTTCCTGAGCGGAGACAGATTTTTACCGTCAGGCGGGCTCTCCCCTATCTCGCGGAAACAGGGAAAGGACCTAGGTACAAAGGGGCGCTCCATGACCTTTGATGAGGTAAGGGTTCTCTTTGAGCTTGCTCGAACATTCGTCGTCAGCGTGGCCGATAGATGGAGAAGGGTGTGTGATAGCCTTAATGGGTGAGGCGCGAACGCCAAAGACTTTTTTAAACCTCACGCGCCCTTTCGGACTGTGGCTAACAGTTGTGGTTGGTTGCCACATGAGTAGATGCGACTATACGAATTCCTCGCTGATGCCGCGTCACGACCATATCGGGATTTGGTGCAGCACCATGTACGCCACCAGAGCAAAGCACAACTATTGGCTGCGTCCGTAGCTGAAGTCGACCTGCTGCCTCCGGAACTTAAACCATTGGCGGAGCGCTTCATCGATTTAGTGAACGAACGCATTCTGAGGGACCAAGTATTTTGGCAGACTGTACCTTGTCAGGGCGCCGTTGATGCGATCATCTCACTCGCGAACGAACATTTTGGCATCTCGTTGCCCGTACCGGCGGACCCAAAGGCCATGTCGGGTGTAGAGCAGGAGCTTGCTTTTGGTATTTTCCAAATAGCGACTCTCACGTTCGCCTACAATGCTGTGGATCAGAAAGCTCTTCGGGAGTTCATGGGCATAAGAAAAGGGATCTTCCGGTAAGCCGGAGCAGTTTTACGGAAAAGGCTGCCGCAATTATCGGCACCATTGCCTAACCAATGGGTTGACCCCGACTGCTGCGGGTCACCCTTCGCGTTAGACGGATAAACTGAAGAACAACACAACGATGCCAATACCAGATTATCAGGCCTGCATGCTTCCGCTGCTCCGGTTCGCATCGGATGGCAAGGAGCACCAGTTGAAAGACGCAGCCGAGGAATTGGCTAAGGAATTTAGTCTCACTGCGAAAGAGCTGCAAGAATTTTTGCCGAGCGGCCAGCAGCCCACTTTTATGAACCGCATTGGCTGGGCGAGAACATATCTGAGTAAGGCCGGATTGCTCTGCTCTCCGCGGCGTGGATACTTTCAGATCACCGAGAGAGCCCTTGATATCTTAAGGCGTGGAGTTGCGGAGTTAAACTCGAAGTACTTGGAACAGTTTCCAGAATTTCAGGAATTTCGTTCCGGGCGTAGCGAAGTTCGACGGCAGGATAGAGTTGTCACGGTGACGGTTCCCGAGGCAACTGATATCGACCGATCCGCTGACGAGAAGGCGGTCCGTGAGTCGTTTCACATCCAAGCTCTATTGGCGCGTATCGGAGAGCAGATGGGGTTCAGCATCTGGCTACCAAAACGCGACCGATCGGGCGTCCTCAAAGAATGGACGCCGTCTGATGCTGTCCTCCTCGACGTCCTTCCACTGAACTACGACGAGACGACGATCAGGACTATTGAGCAGATTGACGTGATTTGGTTGAAGAGGCGAGCAATCGTCCGCGCGTTCGAAGTGGAACATACCACGGCGGTCTATTCCGGAATCCTACGAATGGCGGACCTGCTGGCTCTGCAGCCCAACATGGACATCAGTCTTCATATCGTCGCACCGTTATCGAGACGAGAAAAGGTATTTCAGGAAATTCAAAGGCCGGTTTTTTCGCTACTCGATCGGGCTCCGTTATCTGAGTGCTGCACGTTCATATCCTATGACAACGTGGAAGAACTCTCTCGCGAGAAGCATCTCGGCTATCTGTCGGACGCTGTTCTTGATGAATTCAGTGAAGAAGCCGAGTGAGTTATTTCGAAACCGTCTAACAATCGGCTTGAGAAGGATCTTCGACCCGCTCGCTGCGCTCGCTGGTCTGGCCCTCTCAGTTCGTGACTGCATTCCCGGGAGAAATGACATGATTTATAAACTACTCGATACCGTAGTGCTTGACCGAGACTTACCCGAGCATGGTCTTCGCAACGGAGATCTAGGGGCTGTCGTGCAGGTGTACGAGCCCGACGGCCTGGAGGTAGAGTTCGTAACCGCATCGGGCAAAACCCAGGCGCTTGTTACTCTCAATGTCAACGACGTGCGGCCCGTTCAAGACAGCGATCTGATTGCTGTCAGGTCCGTTGCTTAAGCCGTGTTGCATCGGTGCGTGGAGGATCGGATAACATCTGGCTTCAGGTAGACCGCCGGGAGGCAGCAGCTTTGTGACGGGTCGTCGATGTTTTATGGATTTCAGTGCTATCCGCCGGCGACCACTGAGCCAAACGTTCGCAACAGAGAGGAGAGACCCTATGAAGGTATTCATTGCCTGTTTAGCTCTCCTCGTACTCTTGGCCACTAGCGCTATTGCCCAGCCAGTACCTACCTCCGTCGAGCAGAGAATACGGCAAATCTACGCGCAGAAGTATCCGGACAATTTCTCAATGCAGAAGACCCTCATCGAGGATCAGCTTGAATCGTATCGTTACATCCAGCGTTGGATCTCCGAGTCCGGAGTCCCACAAGATGTATTCAATAAGGTGAAGGAGACTTACGACCAAAAGTATCCAGACAATTATTCGATGCAGAAAACGCTGGTTCAGGATCAATGCGAGTCATATCGCTTCCTGCAGTCTTACACGTCTGTCCCTGGTGTGCCGAACACTGTGTTGGCGAATCTGAAGCAGAAGTACGCGCAGAAATACCCATATAATTTCTCAATGCAGAAGACATTGATTCAGGACCAAGTTAAGTCATACCTGGAACTCCAGAGATAAATTGCGAACTATGCCTTGCACCGGATCTCGTAAACTCGGCCGGTGAAGGCCACGTTAGCCCGCAGCCCTGCTAACTTTCAATAATCTTTCTGATTTGCGAATTTAGCCGTCGTGTGACTACAATGTAAGTCCGGAGGATTCAAATGAAGACCCGCATTGTTCAGATTGGTAATTCACGGGGTATTCGACTGCCGAAGGTGCTTCTAGAGCAAGCCCAGCTCACCGAGGAAGTCGAACTTGATGCCGAGCCAGGTAGAATTGTGATTCGCAGAGGCACCCGGCCGCGCGCCGGGTGGGCAGCTGCAGCTCGGAAAATGCGTGAGCGAGATGAAGACCGCCTTCTTGATCCGTCAACGCCCACACAGTTTGACGAGAAAGAATGGAAGTGGCAATAGGACGCAACGTCGCAGCCAGAGGCGATGTTTACCTAGTTCAGCTTGATCCGACACGAGGTAGTGAAATTCGAAAGACACGACCGTGTCTTGTCGTGTCGCCAGACGAGTTAAACGAACACCTACGCACCGTGATCGTCGCGCCCATGACGACCGGAGGGCAAGCTTATCCGTGGCGTGTTTCATGTCGGTTCCAAGGTTGGAATGGATTTGTTGCGACGGACCAACTTCGCACGGTTGATGTTGAGCGACTAGCGAGGCGACTTGGACGTTTGACTCCCAACTCCCTCGCGGCCGTGTTGTCCACTTTGGAGGAGATGTTTGCGCCTTAAACGAAACAGTACTTGGCTAACCATCGGGTTGAGAAGGACGCGGCGGACCGCGCCTCTCACCCTCGGCGTTAGCCGTGTGTGCGGTTTTGTGGCATATGGATACCAATGTACTTCGAGATCATCGGGGAGATCGAGGGTATCGAGCCGATCGCCGTTGGGACATCGATTCGCGACATTGCGCGGCTTCGGAAGCG
>JBOHVS010000411.1:0-12712 GCA_050735975.1 Binatia bacterium
GGGGTGTGAGGCAATGTCCAAGCTCATGTTTGTCTCCTCTTCTGAGCGCCCTACTCCAAGGGACTTCGTGATATTGTTCATGGGATTCTCCTTCACCAAGTTAGTAGTTGCGGATTCGCACTCGGAGGAATTCCAGAAGGTCGAAGTTGACCTGATCCTGATGTGTAGCCGTTATTCCGTGCGGCGCTCCGGGATAATAAATTTCCTTTGCGCCCTTTATAAGCTTTGCCGACTTTTTTGCCGAATCCTTAACAGGAACGATCTGGTCATCCTCGCCGTGCAACACCAACGCGGGAACATCGATCTTCTTGAGGTCCTCAGTGAAGTCGGTCTCGGAGAATGCCTTGATCGATTCATACGCGTTCTTCAGGCCTGCTTGCATGCTCCAAAGCCAGAATTGATCTAGGGTGCCCTGGGAGACTTTTGCGTCGGGCCGGTTAGCGCCATAGAACTGAATTGCCAAATCCCTGTAGAATTGAGAACGATCCTTGACTAGGCCGGCGCGTAAGCCATCGAAGACTTCCATGGGGAGCCCCTCTGGATTCGCTTGCGTCTTTAGCATGATCGGTGGCACTGCAGCGACAAGAACTACTTTGGCGACGCGCTTCGATCCATGACGACCGATATATCGCGTGACCTCTCCGCCTCCCGTCGAGTGACCGATCAGAGTGGCATTCCGCAGATCAAGCGCTTCGATAATGGCCGCAAGATCATCGGCATAACCATTCATGTCATTTCCCGAGGAGGCTTGGCTTGATCGGCCATGACCACGACGGTCATGCGCGACGACTCTATATCCGTTCTGCGCGAGAAACATCATTTGGCCGTCCCAAGCATCAGAGCTCAAGGGCCATCCGTGCGAGAACGTTACGACTGGGCCCTCGCCCCATTCCTTGTAATAGATTTCTGTGCCGTCTTTGCTGGTGATTGTAGACATTGTTATCCTCCTTAACGTCGAGTTTCTGTTTGTTGAACCATAGCAGTTTGTTTATCGTGCGTGTTTCCAGCGCTCTGTCGGTGGTAACGGAGAAAGCGGGAGAGGACGCTCCCGTAGTTACTTTACTGGCACGAGCACTGGCGCGCCCTTCTCCTTGACCAAGAAAACAAGGAATTTTGCTGGTTGAGTGTTGCTCGCGCTCCGACCAACGATATGAACATCGTTGGGGCCTTCATAAAAGGTCTCCCCTGGTGTGAGCGTCACTTGTTTTCCGCCTTTCAGCTGCATGACGATGGAGCCCTCCAGCACGTATACAAATGCGTGTGCATTGTGACGATGTATAGGGTCTGAAGCCCCGGTCGGATACTCTACTGCGATCAGCAGGCCTTCCTTACCAGGGAAGTCCTTCAGATCTTTCGACATGAGCGGTGTGACAATAGCTTGCTGAGCCGTTGCGGTGCCTGGTATTAGGCATAGACCGATACTCAGGTTCAGAGCTAATATGAGATACCGAACCTTCATAGACCTACGATGGGTTGCGTGCTTCATTATGGGTCCTCCTTCTCCGTAATGTTGAATATGTTGTTAACGGCGCGACTCCTCTAACCATAATTTCGTGCCGATCCTCTTAGTCGGATATTTCATATTTGCTCCTCTTTTGTGATTAGGAGTTGAGCAATTCAAGGGCCACTTTGTTCCGATAACAAACACGGGCCGATTTTGTTGCTAAATAGTTTCGCGACGGTCTTGGTCAGGAGGTTTTGATTCCACAAGATAGAGCCACCGCCCGTCGACAGTTTGACTTCTGTCGACATAGCGACTCATGCGAGCCTTGGTGCCGCAAGCCGAGGAGCGGTGTCCGGAGCGATTCGAGCATTCAGATTCAGCCGCACGTCGATATCGACAGGACGATGAATATCGATGGGTAACACAGTTCCCCAAGTTCGTTACGAGCCCGCCGTCAGAGTCACGGCACAGCTCGCCATGCCTACGCGAGCTAGGCGCAAAAAAGGCACTCGTGCGTTGGTACGCAGAAGAATGGTTATGGCTGCGAAGGCTAGGGGTCTGTACCGCTCAGTCTTTTACGGGTGGTGCGATCTTCGCTATGTCATCGGGAACGATGGAGATATACTTTCGGTCCTGTGAGATGCCCATTCTTTCCATTTTCGATAACAGGGTGGTGCGCTTGAGCCCCAGCCGCAAAGCGGCCCCATGGCGACCTCCGATCACGCCACCGGTCTCACGCAAAACCCGCAGTATATGGTCACGCTCGATATCTTCGAGCGTCCCGCCGGTCGACGCAACCACTGGATTGTCAAGCTGCAGTTCGTTGGCTTGAAGGCGCAAGACTTCTCCAGGCGTTAGAATTACCGAGCGTTCAATGAAGTTCTGCAATTCCCTGATGTTTCCTGGCCAAGAGTAGCTACACAGCGCCGCCATAGCTTCTGGGGGAATCGACTCCACTCGCTTGTTCATGCGTTGGGAATACTTGTCTACGTTATGACGCACTAGCAGCGGAATGTCGCCAGATCGCTCGCGAAGCGGCGGAAGGTGTATGGGAAAAACGTTGAGACGGAAATAAAGGTCCTCACGAAATAGCTTTGCCTTGGTCATCTGAGCCAAATCGCGATTCGTTGCCGCAACGATCCGCACATTGACGTGAGTGGTGCGTGTACTGCCCAAACGTTCAAACTCCTGCTCTTGTAAAACCCGTAGGAGCTTAGGTTGCAATTCCAGGGGAATGTCACCGATTTCGTCGAGGAACAGTGTTCCCTCGTGCGCTAACTCGAAGCGGCCGCTCTTCTGTGCCACCGCACCGGTAAATGCCCCTTTCTCATGACCAAACAACTCGCTTTCCAACAAACCCAAGGGAATGGCCGCGCAATTGAGCTTGACGAAAGGTTTCGAGCGGCGAGGGCTGAGATTGTGGATCGCGCGTGCAATCAATTCTTTTCCTGTCCCCGTCTCACCATAAATGAGCACGGTCGAATCAGTGCCCGCTACAGTCTCGACCTCTTTTAGTACGCGGCGCAACGCAGTACTTTGCCCGACGATCTCCGAGAAGCTAATTTCATTGCAGAGTCTGTCTTTAGAGTACGGTTTCTCGTCAGCCGGCGTGCTATTTAATTGCGCAAAGTGATAGCTGCGCTTGATCGCCTGCTCGACGGCGTTTAGCAGGTCTTCGTCGCGGAAAGGTTTCGTGAGAAATTCGATGGCTCCGGCTTTCATCGCACGCACACTCATCGGGATGTCGCCGTGACCGGTGATGAAGACAATGGGAATCTGCACATCGACCTTGGCCAGTTCCTGCTGCAGATCGAGCCCGCTTAATCCCGGAAGCTGTACATCGAGCACCAAGCAGCTGGGAGAATCCGGACGCGGGCTTGCCAAGAACTCTTGGGCCGAGGCAAATGTCTCTGTATTGAGCCCTGCCGAGCGAATGAGATTTTTCAGACTTTCGCGGATTGAAGAGTCGTCGTCAACGACAAAGACGAATGGGTTTTTATCATTCATGGCTTAACCTCCTCAGAGAGTCCGACCTCCTGATCATCCCCAAATGGGTCAAACTCTTGGTCTCACGAATGCTTGAGAGCCGCATCTATCGCATTGAGTAGTTCTTCCTCGCGGAATGGTTTGTACAAAAAGGCCACCGCGCCGGTTTCGAGGGCGCGCGCACGGGCATCACCGTCTGCGCCCGACGTAATGAAGATGATCGGGATTTGCCAGTTGGCCGCAACGATCTTGAGCTGCAGATCGAGCCCGTTCATGCCAGGCATGCGCACGTCGAGAATCAGGCATGCCGTGTCGCGCGCTTGAGGTGAGCTCAAAAACGCTTCCGCCGAAGGGAAACCTTGCGTCCGGAATCCGACGGATCGGATCAGATTGTCGAGCGAGTTCCTTAGCGACTCGTCATCGTCAACAATCGAAATGAGTGGAACCCCGGACATGCAACTGTGTCTCCTTTTTAGCTTATCTGCGTAAAATAGACTCACTTACGGAATGCAAGAATCGATTCACCTCATCCGTTGTGCCTCGATTGTATGGCGCGCTAGGGGATACTGTAACGCGCTTTAAGAGGGGCCGTCTATCAGACTTTAGTACAGGCGGGTACTACTTTGGGGTAGGGATTCCGAGCCTATCAGACATCCGCACCAACTCGGCCAGGGAGTTGGCTCCCATTTTTTCCATCACCTGGTGGCGGTGAATTTTAACCGTGGTCTCGCTGGTGCCGAGTTCTCCCGCAATCTGCTTGTTGAGCAGTCCGGTGACCACCAGGTTCAGGACCTCCCGCTCGCGCGGCGTGAGTGAGTCAACGCGACGGCGTAGCTCTTCAATTTCCACCCGCTGCTCGCGCCCTTTGCGGTCGCGTTCCAGCGCCTGCTGAATAGCATCCAGCAGGTCCTGGTCACGGAAGGGTTTGCTCAAAAACTCCACCGCCCCGGCTTTCATGGCCCTGACCGTCATGGGGATGTCGCCATGGCCGGTGATAAAGATGATCGGAATCTCCATTGCGGCTTCTACCATCCGTTTCTGCAGATCCAGACCGCTCAGACCCGGCAGCCGTACATCAAGCACCAGGCAGCCAGGCACATCCGGACGCTTGCGGCGCAGGAACTCCTGAGCCGAAGGGAACCCCTCGACTTCCAGCCCAACCGAACTAATGAGGTTCTCCAGCGAACGGCGCATAGCCGCATCGTCATCGATGACGAATACCAATCCGTCTTTTTCGCTCATGCCACCTTCTCGCCACCGGGCGGCAAGGTGAACTGAAACGTTGCGCCCCTGTCGTCATTCGCTGTCGCCCACAACCTCCCGCCGTGAGCTTCGATAATCGAGCGACTGATTGCCAATCCCATGCCCATGCCTTGAGGCTTGGTCGTGTAGAACGCGTCGAAGAGACGGTCGAGAATTTTCGGATCCAGGCCCGGACCCGAATCTCGCACTGTGACCAGTACGCGCTGCGTTTCATCAGTGCCGGAGCAAATCAACAACTCTCGTGGACCGTCGCCGGCGCCGCTAATGGCTTCTATCGCGTTGATGATCAAATTGAGAATGACTTGTTGTAATTGGATTCGATCTGCCAAAATGAGTGGCACATAATGCATATCATCGGAGAGTCGAGTCTCTAACGCTATACCGCTGCGTTGCACTTCGCTGCGCGCAAGCGCAATGACTTCACGTATAGTTTCGTTGATGTCGAGCCAGTCTTTCCGCGGTGGAGCTTTCTTGGCGAGGGCACGAATCCGGGCGATGATTTCCCCAGCTCGATGGCCGTCTGCGACGACAAGCGCGGCAGACTGCCGCGCTTCCTCCAGCTTCTGAGCTGTGAGCCAGCGCAAGCAGGCACTGGCGTTATTGACGATCGCGCCGAGCGGTTGGTTGATTTCATGGGCAATCGACGCAGTCATCTCTCCCAGCGTTGCCACCGGCGTAACATGGGCCAACTCCGCCTGCGTCTTCCGCAGCGCCTCTTCCGTTCGCTTGCGCTCGGTCACGTCGCGCACGATCCCACTAAAGAACCGCTCGTCTCCCGTCCCCATCTCGGCAAACGAAACATCCAGATTAATCTCTCTTCCGTTCTTGTGCAGCCCAAGGAGAGACACGGCGTTCCACGAAATCCGTTTCTCCCCGGTTTCCAGATAACGACGGATGGCTTCTTCGTGGCGGTGCCGCATGCGCTCAGGCATGAGCGCCGTGATTTTCTGGCCGACTATTTCCGCTGGGGTATAGCCGAAGGCCTTCTCCACCGCCCCGTTGACGAACAGAATTGTGCTCGTCTGGTCTATCGTCAGAATTACGTCCGTGGCGGTCTCGGCGAGCCTGCGGTAACGCTCCTCGCTCCGGCGCAACGCTTGCTCCCGCTGTTTACGGTCGGTGATGTCTCTAATGTAGGTACGAAAGTGGACGGGTGCGCCGCTGGCGTCCAATACAACCGAGACATTTAGATAAACCCATACGATGGAGCCGTCCTTTCGTATGTAGCGCTTCTCTAAATCAAACGATTTGATCTCGCCTCGAATGAGCCGCGAGCATTGATTCCAGTCCGCTTCTGCGTCATCCGGGTGGGTGAACTCGTGAAACCGGCGTCCCAGTAATTCTTCTTCTGTGTAACCTAGCAGCTTGCACAGAGTTGGTGGTACTTTGAGCCAGCGACCCTCCAGATCCGTATGAGTCGCCATCACCAGGGAGAATTGCTCTGTCCGCGCCAAATTCTCCTGGCTCTCACGCAATGCATTTTCGGCGAGCTTGAGCTCGGTCACATCCATGACGGTACCCACGAACTCAACAGGATCACCGGATGAGTTGAAAACCGGATGGCCTGTTGTGTGCATGTATCTCATCGTGCCGTCCGGCAGAACGATCGGAAATCCTGTTCATAGTCCGTCCTCTCACGGACTCCGATCTCGATGGCTTCAGCGGCGCTGGCTCGATCGTCGGGATGAATCCGTTGCATAAGTGTTTCAAATGACGGCATCCCATCTTCCGGATCGAAACCGAATATGCGGAAGTGTTCCTGCGACCAGTGGACGATCTCTCTGGTGGCAACGTTGAATGCCCATCTGCCCGTATGGCTCAGCCTCTGGGCTTCCGCCAGGTAGTATTCGCCGCGTCGTAAGGCCTCCTCGGAGCGTTTTTGCTCGCTCAAATCGAGCACGAAAGCGACACCCTCGTTTCCACTTCCCTCTAACAATGCGGCGCCAACCAGTACGGGGACGCGACTGCCGTCTTTGCGGAAGTATTCCTTCTCGAAAGGTTCGCAGACGCCGGTGGCGGCAAGCTCTGCCAACGCCTGTTCGTCGGCCGCGCGCCATTTGTCGGGCGTTACCTCCCTCCAACTAACCCGACCTGACAGGAGATCCTCGCGGTCGTATCCCACCATGCGGAGAAAGGCTTCGTTGGCCTCAATAATCTGACCTTCGAGATTCCAGATGACGATGCCGATGATGTTCGCCTCCACCAGTCGCTGGACCTTGGCTTCCAACCCTTTGGCCAGTTCTTGCAGCGCTGCTTCCGCCTTTTCGCGCGCGGCGATTTGGAATTTGAGGTCGTCGATTGACGCCACAGCTTGATACGCCGCCGACGCGAACCGACCCAGGCTTTCAAGCAGTCGCAGGTCCTCGGCGTCGAAGTTGCGGTGATTAGTGTGGGCGATCGCCCAGATCGTGCCGACCGCTTTGCCGTTGACGTAAAAAGGGACGAGCAGTCCCTCTTCGGCAAGCGGTGTCGCCGGGCGCAAATATGGATAACGTCGCTCCCAGTGAGTGAACAACATCGGAATGTTGCGGTCGAGCACATCACCGCACGGGCCAAAATCGCGCGGGGTGCCGCCGCCGATGTGTGGCTGCCATGCGCCGGCAATGGCTGCCCAGTAGAACCTTTTTTCGTCTTTCGTCAGGAGACTCAGGCCGGCGGAATCGGCTTGCAGGACCCCCAGGACTCCCTCGGCCAGCGTTTGCAGAATGGTGCGCGGCGAGTCGGCCAGCGCGCTGACCAGCGCCACAAGCGCGCGATTCTCCTTCTCGTAATCGGGCGGACGCCATAGGCGACGATGCAACTCTTCTGTGCAGAGGATTGATTCCAGGGAAACCGCGTCACCTGGAATTGAAGTCTCCAGTGGAACGTCATTTTTTGATTTGGCAGACTCGGTCACGTATTCACCTCCATGAAGTACCGACTCCACGCGCCTCAGGGAGCATTGAGATCATCTATTGTTCTGAATGGATTCCACATGTAGCATATTTGCTCTCAAAGAGCGCTCTGGTGATCACGTCCGAGGGCAAGCTTGTAGGTCTGGTGCGGCGGGCGCCATCACTTAGGGTGATAGCTCGCTCATATATCAAAACGAACTCGTGTCAATAGGTGTGCAAAAGAATTAACCTTAATTTAACTTCCTCTCCGTCATCCGACTTTATTTTCCCATGGCCACTTTTTCTACCCAGTTGTGGCCCACTGAGTTTCCTGAAACTCATTCTCCTCCACCATCATCGTCTTCCAAATCAAACAGGTGGCATTGGTCTGGGATTTGAATTTCTTGGACGCTACCGTTCTCAATCTTACCCCGGGGCGGCGTGCGAAGATCGACAGCATGAGAACCGGCGCGCTCGTTCGGCCGCTTCCTCTACCGTCCAACGTCCTTAGCCGGAATTCTCCACGTAGCAGCGGTTGGAAGAAGCTCGGGATCTTTGCTAAAGGCGCTTTGGGCCAGCTCCCGCAGCCATGAACGCACGACGCTTCCCTGCTTTCCACTGGATGCCTGTATCGACCTTCAACTCGTTCGCGAAAAATGGTTCATTCATGTGCATCGTGAGACCGACAGACGTCGGAATGCTGACACCGTCTTTTGATACTGCAAACCAAGCTCCCGAGTCCCGCGCCGGTAAGCTTGGATGGCATCAAACGAAGACCCATTGTATTCAAGTCGAAAAACCGCGACACCGCCGATGGCGAAGGGACTACGCCTCTCCACCCGCTCAGCGAGGCGTCATGGTCAATTTTTTATAAAGCGGATTCGGCATTAATCGCCTCTAATGCTTTAAGCTCGCCGAGCATAGTCGGTATTAGTTCTGTGACGGTTGGGTGAATGTGCATGGCGCGCTGGATCACTGTATAAGGCGTTTTAGCGTACATCCCGTCCAGGATCGATGAATAACTTCATCGCATTCGGCACCGAGGAGCGATGCTCCGAGGATCTCCTTCGTCTCGGCATCCACCAGGATTTTCATAAATCCTCCTATGCTGGTCGAAATGACCTGGCCGAAAATAGGCATCGCGCCAATCGAACGAATTGACCGCTCTGTTGGGCCGCGACCACATGATCCCGGCGGCCTCCAATCGCCGCTGATGTTCCTCCCGGCGCGTGGGATCGACAACATGGAAAGCGCGGTCACCGCACTCGAATCCGCCTCATTTCCGTCCAAGAACCGGTGGTCGGCTCCGATGCCCCCGAAGATGCCTTCATGGAACACATCCTCGTCGGAATGGCGGAGTTTTACAGTAAGAATTTAGCCCGAGAAATAAGAAAAGGACTCACCGAAAGGATTCGGCAAGGGTTTCTCGTTTTCAGGCCACCCTACGGGTATCGCCGCGAAGTACTCGAAAAACGGGAAGGTCAGAAAAGGGTCCGCACCATTAGCCGACCGATCGTCGACGATGCTGCCGCAGGCGTGGTTCGAAGAATCTTCGAGTTATGTGACAGCGGCGTTGGTTACAAAGAAATCACCAAGATCCTTAACAGCGACGGGCTTCGAACCGCTCAGGGAAAGCGGTTTGCCAGCAACCATATTTATTGGATCCTCCGCAATAAAGCATATGTCGGAGTGCTCGAATATAATTTCCGTGAACGGTACGGCGCGGTAGAACCGATGACCATCCCGGGATTTTATCCAGCGATCATTGATCAGGAGCTCTTCGATCGGGTTCAGGGAAAACTTCGCCTCAGTGCCGCTAATTGGCGGAACTCGTACGCTAACCACACCACGTACTTATTGAGCAGACTGGTGGTTTGTGATGCATGCGGTCGTCGTTATCTTGGAACGGCCGCCAAGGGCGGGAAATTTCATTACTACAGCTGTGGCTCTTATCTCAAGGGCGGCAAAGAAACTTGCGCGGCGCGACTCATCAATAAAAACAAATTAGAGAGCGCAGTCTTAGCCAAGATCCAGGAACAAATACTGACGCCGACCAATATACGGCGCTACCTCCAGCGGGTGATGGAAAGCGCGTTAAAGCCGCAAGATAAGCCCTCGCCGGAGCAAGATACGGTCCGATTGGCGCTCATTGACTTGCAGACCAGGCTCCAGCGTTGGGAAAATGCTCTTGAATCCGGCGCTCTTTCGATCGAACAAGCCGCTCAACGAATAAGGGAACTCCATGAACAGCGCCAAGAATTGCTCAAAAAGAAACAGGCGCTCGATCACAATGGACGCAGGGTGAAAACGGTTTCCGCGATTCCGACATCGCACATGGACGCTTACGTCACGGAAATACGGCGCCGCTTAGCAGCGAAGCAAATCGGGGCAAAAAGGGAATTCCTACAGGAGGTTCTGAAGGAGGTAAGAGTGCGCGGCAACAACGTCACCCTCACCTACAAGCTACCTCTGGCGGCCGCTGAGTGCAGGTTCTTTACACCATTGAGATTGGTGGGCCCACCTGGATTCGAACCCGTCCGGGCAAAAAATCCAAGTGAAAACCTACCCGGAGAAATTCTCTCGCTTTTTTCACGAGGGAGAGATTCCACCCGGAAAATCGCCCGTCCCTGAAAGTCCCTGTTTACCCTCCGAACGACCCTGAAAAAGTGAAACGGTTTCACTTTTAAGGTCGCCCGTCTGAAGCAATAAAAAAGGGCCGAAGAGTCATCACCTCTTCAGCCCCGGAGAAAAACCGATGGATAGAATCGGCATCCCCAAATCTTCTTGTAAAGCCACTCGCACTTACTTTCAACCTTCCCGCGGTCCGCCGGGCGAAAGAAAATTAGGCAACCCCTTCGGCACTCAAAAAAAGAGGCCGAACGAAACTTAACCCTCAACCAAACCGTTCAAGGAGGAACACGCAATGGACAGAGCGAAAACCGTTCAAAAGGCATATCGGCAAGGCGACGTCTCGATCCTTGCCGTTAACAAAGTCCCGTACAAAGCGAGGAAGCTACGCAGCGAGCCGGTTCTCGCCCGCGGCGAAGTGACAGGCCACGCGCACCGGATCGCCGAGGGCGAGGTGTTTTTGTACCAGCTCGCCGGGCTTCTTTATCTGCGCGTCATCTCGGAGTTCGCCAAGCTCTATCACGAGGAGCACGAGGACATCATGTTACCAAAGGGAGACTACGAAATTCGCCGGCAGCGCGAGTGGGATCCTCTTGCCGGCAGAAGGGGCGGGGTGCGCTATGGGATGGACTAAGCACGGCGCCGTTAGGATCAAACGACTTACAGCCAAGCAGGAAGCGCAAATGCCGGTCATTTGCGAGAAGTGGAACCGGATCGCGAGATCGACCGAGCCGATGGACGTTGATCGGGCCATCGAAGGTATTAAGCGCTTTTTGAAAGTGATGGGATGTCGAAAACCCAAAAACCGTTTTTGGGTCAAAAATGGTCCGATCTGGGTAGGGCATAAAGACGGTTCAGTTACGAAGACGCTCAGAAAAAGAACCCCAACATTTACCAGACTGAACGTTCGGCCTGGGCGGTCAGGTGCTTTTTGACGCAATCCTTCGAGCTGCCGGTCGTTAGCCTGGTTGAAAACTTCATGAATCGCAACATTCCCAGATCCGTGCCGTCATGGCGGCTCGGATCGGGATCGGGAGCGGAGTCGCGCGGCTATAGAACAATAGCCTATGGGCAAGCTGATGCACGGTGGCTCGCGGTCGCCGACTTTTTCGCCACAGCCTTCGGTAATAAGCACTGCCAGAAACCACAAGGCCTGCTTGAGGCTATGGCCTCGTGCGGGACCATTTGGATAAAGCCCGACAAAGTCTTCATCTGTGATAGGCCGAAGTTTGCCAAGTTCGATGAGCGCGGAAACCTAAACTGCGAAGACGGAGCGGCTTTGGAATATCGCGACGGCACCGGTTTTTTCTATCTTAACGGCGTGCCTGTGTTTAAACAGTACATCGAGACGCCGGCGGATCAACTAAACCTCGAGGACGTTCTCAAGCTGGATAACGCGGCAATGAGAATGGCCGTAATGCAGAAATTTGGCTTTACGCGGCTTCTGGCTACCGCTCGGCATCGCTTGATATCAGAAGCCAACGGAAACTCGCTGATCGAGTTCAAACTCGGAGCCAAACCTCCCTTTGAGTACCTTCGGGCATTGCGCGTCAAGTGGCAGGATAAGACCGGAGCGAAGGAAACCATATTGCAGGTCCCGCGGCTCAGGGGTCAATTCGGCGCCGATCGTCCGGAGAATATCAACGACTGCGAGCATGTGAGGCGCTGGACACTTGGCTGGCCGAAAGAAGCGCTTGCGGTCGCGGAGACGTGAGCCATGGAAGTGGATAGAGGCAACAATCGAGATGGCGAGACTAAACCCGCAATGAAAGCGAGTACCAATGCGCAAAGAGACAAAAATCTGAAACACACCAACCGTTCCAAGGAGGAAACCATGGCAGCAGCAAAACGAAAGACCCAAAGCAACGTCGTTGATATTCAAAAATCAACAGAAGAAAAATTCTGGGCTCAGGAAAGAAAGGAGGACGATCAGTGCCCGGGGCCGGACCCCAAAAAAGTCGACGCTGTGATTTCCGAAATCATAGAAACGATTAATGACTTCGTTGACGGAACGGCCTTTCACTTTTTTCCTGCTGAAGCCGGCCAGGTGGTGAAACCCTTCGCCGACGAAACGGTGAACAGGGAACTTTTCGGCGACGGCTTTAACCTGGCAGCGACTGCGAAGATGCGCTGGCACGCAACAATCAACCCACGTTACGCGCTCCTCATTCGGCGCAGAAGCCAATATCTGGACACGATTGACGAGGCGATAGCAGCCGAAAATGTTGAGGCATCATTTGCCGCCTCAAAGATGAGCGATCTCAGCGGTGAGCTGATGTCTTGCGTCGAAGAACTGGCTTTCTACGTGGGCACACTTATGGGCGCCAAACTGATCGGAGCATCGACGGAACAGATCGTTCAACTTGGGCAGCGCCTGCGCCGCGCGATCGTATGAGCGAGACGAAACCCAACTGCTATCAGTGCATCCACCGCGGCGAAGTGATCGGCAGCGCGCATAGCCGCTGCCTTCACCCGGAGGCCAAAAAGCTCACGGTCGACAACCCCCTGGCCGAGGTCC
>JBOHVS010000412.1:0-37102 GCA_050735975.1 Binatia bacterium
ATGGCATCGACGGTTGGCTACTTGACCGGCATTCCCGGTGTTTGCGCTTCGACGGTCGGTCCGGGCGCGACTAACCTGACGACCGGTGTCGGCAGCGCGTGGCTGGATCGCGCGCCACTTATCGCCCTGACTTGCAACGTGGCGACGCCATGGCTAGAGCGCAGGATGCAGATGCGGATCGACCATCAGGCGCTGTTCAAACCGCTGACCAAGGCAACGTTGTCCCTCCGCGATGGTCGCATCGGAGAAACATTGGCGGAGGCGTTGGCCATCGCTACTGCTGAACCGCCAGGTCCGGTGCATATTGATTTGCCCGAGGACATCGGCGACGCGGCCGCTAGCGAGGCAGCGATTCAACCGGGAAAAAGGCCGTTCCCCGATCTCTCACATGAGGCAGCAAAGATAGTCTCTGCAGCGCTGCAAAAAGCGCGTAGACCGCTGGTGATTACCGGGCTTACGTTCACACGCAGTCATGCGTCAGCGAAACTGCTCCGTTTTATTGAGACGCAGAAGATGCCTTTCGTGACTACGCTGCACGGCAAGGGCTTTTTGCCCGAGAGCCATCCTAACTGGACTGGAGTCATCGGCCGAGCGCGCCGCACCGACGTTAGGGCCTTCATTGATAGAGCTGATCTTATTCTGGCCATTGGCTACGATCCTATTGAAATCAATTACGAAGAGTGGACCGGAACAATTCCGGTGATTCACGTGAGCACTGAGGCTGCAGAGGCAAGCAACAAATTTAACCTGCTCTGGAACCGTCCATGCGATCTCGACCGGGCGATCGAGGCTCTGAGCGAGATTCAGTCATATGCGAACGAATGGTCTAGGGAAGAGTGGCAAGAGCATCGAGCCGTGCTGGAACGCGCGCTGCGACCCGACGGCAGCACTTTCGCGCCGCACGCGCTCTTAGATATTTTGCGGGAGAAGCTTCCGGCGAATGGTATTTTGGCTTATGACGTCGGTGCTCACACTCACCAGATCGCCAGCCAGTGGCGCACGGATCATGCACGGACTTTGCTGGCGACCAACGGTTGGTCGTCAATGGGCTACGGCATGCCGGCTGCCTATGCGGCGAAGCTCGTTGATCCCGACCGGGTGGTTGTTTGTATCGTCGGTGACGGCGGATTTCAGATGACAGTCGGTGAGTTGGCGATGGCACGGCGCATAAATTTAGCGGTTCCGGTGATCGTCCTGAATGACGGCTGGCTCGGCCTGATGAAAGTAAAGCAGGAGCGAAAGCGTTTTCCGCTCTCGGGTGTTTACTTGGGTCATCCGCCCGAGTCTCCGCCGCACTACTTCGGGGTGCCTTGTAAGCCGGCCAAAACCTTGGACGCCTTCCGCGACGCTCTCGATTGGGCGTTCGCGCTCGACGGACCCAGCGTGATCGAAGCTTTCATCGACGTCGAACCCTACTCAGCGACCGTCTTCGATTGAACATTGCGTCCGCATGTCTGACACCACGCTCGCCCGAAACAGCTTTCGATGGGCCATCCTCGCGCTCATCAGCGTGTCTCACATCATCGGCGCGGCGGCGCAGTACGGCATCAATACATTGGCCCCGTTCTACCAGGACGAGCTTGGCCTTTCGCGCGCGCAAGTCGGCCTGTTCTTCTCGGCGTTTTACCTGGCGATGACCGGCGCCTCTTTCGGCGCCGGATGGTTGGCCGATCGGCTCGGCGTTCGCACGACAACGTTGCAAGGGCACTTGTTGGTCGGGATCTGCACGGTGGCGGCTTCATTAGCGCCATCGTTCGCGTGGGGCTTCGCCAGTTTCTTTCTCGCCGGATTAGGGTACAGCTTTCTCAATCCCGCTTCCACGAAAGGAGTGATGGCCTGGTTTTACCGCGAGGAGAGGGCGACGGCGATGGGTCTCAAACAGACCGGAGTGCCTGCGGGCGGCGTCGTTGCCGCCGTCTTGGCTCCGTCCCTGGTGTTGTTTATCGGCTGGCGCGGCGCTCTCGCTGCTCTCGGCATCATCAACTTCTTTTTCGGGTTCGTTTTCTCCTATCTTTGGCGCGACCCTGCAAGCGAGATGGAGCGCGACTTTACTCAGCGCTCGGGGACGTTGGACAATCCGGGTCCGCTCGACATTTGGGGTTTTTTGCCGGCAAGCTTTGGCACGGCGATCTTTCTCGTCGGGCAGATGTCGTTGATCACTTATCTTCCGCTCTATATCAAGGAGACAATGGGCGTCTCCGCCTACTGGGCCAGCCAAGCGCTGGCGATCACGCAGGCCGGCGCAATGGTCGGAAGAATCGGCTGGGGAGTCGCCAGCGACCGGCTATTCGGGGGACGGCGTAAAATTGTGCTGATCATAATCGGCGTGCTCAGCGCGGCGCTGATGCTTAGCATGAGCTCCCTGACCCGCATGTCGTCGCTTTATTTTCTGGTGATAATTGTCTTCTTGTCCGGGCTATGTTTGGTCGGCTACCAGGGAGTTTCGTACGCATTGATCGGCGAGCTGGCGGGGAAAACTAGAACCGGGATGGCGATGGGCATCATGATTACCATCAACGCCGGAGCGGCAACTTTGGGGACGCCTCTGTTCGGTTATATCGTCGATCAGACCGGGTCGTACGCGATTGCCTGGCAGACGCTGGCGGCGGCCATTGCCTTGGGCTGTGCAGGATTGGCTGTGTTTCTTAAGGAGCCGCGGCGGATGATTTAGCTTGTCACGAGCCGAGAAGCTAGCCATCTTTTCGTTATCAAGTTAAGGTGTTTTGATGCGCGCATTACTGACTTCGAGTCTTTCAGGCTGGGTAGGAACTAAAGTACAGTCCCGTGGCCGTACTTACTTTAGAGCCGGCGCCGTGACTGATCTTTCAGGAGACCCGTGGAAAGTTCAGGCAACGGTCCAGGGAAGCGAAAATTATTCGGTAAGCATCGTCCGAAAGGACGACGAGATGGAAGTCTCGTGCACATGCGCTTATTTTTTGGATCGGGAAGATACCTGCAAACACATCTGGGCGACATTCCTTGCCGCGGAGGTTCGTGGTTATCTTCAAGGCTATGGCAACGGCGCGTCGTCGATCGTTACCGTGGAGCCAGAATATGACCTGCCGCCGGCTAGAGGGCAACGTGCGCCTGCTCCAAACAAAGAAGCGGTTAAGACCTCCAAGTGGAAAAGCGCGCTGGAAGATCTGAGCCAAAAGATCACAAGCAGCTCGATCTCTGGATACGCCCATTGGCCTTTGGCCCGTGAACCTTTTTATATTATCGATGTTGAAGACACCCTGGAATGGGCGAGAGGATTGGCGATCTACGTTGGACACCGTGATCGCAAGCAAAACGGACAATGGGGAAAGATCAAATACTCCAAAGTTCCTTACGGAACGACGAGTTTCCACGATCCGCGCGACCGGCGGATTTTGAGCCTTCTGCAAGGCGCAAGGGAAGAGACGCCCCAGTGGAGTCACTACTCCCGCAGGTATAATGAATCCTCCTCGCCACTCTTCATACTGCCGCAAGCCACTCTCGATCTGATCGTTCCGCTGATGTGCGCAACCGGAAGGTGCGGTTTCCGCTATTCGTATGAAGACCAAGCGCTGCGATTACTTGGCTGGGATGATGGACCGCCGTGGAAATTTTCGCTTAACGTCGAACCCGGATCGAAGGAATATTACCTTCGCGGCCGATTAACGCGACGAGACGAGGCCAAGCCGCTGTCTGAACCTTTGTTATTGGTCCAGGGCGGCCTGGTTATTTTCTCGGACCAAGCCGCCAAGCTCGACGATAGCGGCGCGTTTCAATGGATTGACTTCCTGCGCGAACATGGCGAGCTCTCGATTCCAATGCCGGAAGCCGAGGAGTTGGTTCATGCCTTGCTCCGATTGCCCGGATGGTCTCAGATCGTATTGCCTCAAGAACTCCGGTTCGAGCAGGTTTCCATAACTCCAACACCCAAGCTCAAGCTCTCTGACGTAGACCGGTGGTCCTACCGATATCGCGCTATGTTTATCGGCGTACTTTCTTTTCGTTATGGCGATGTAGTGGTGGACGCGCGAGACGCAATTCAAGGCATCTATCAGGGCGAACAACGACGTTTCATTACGCGAGATTTTCAAGCCGAGAACAAGTTCCTTCGGCGGCTAAAGGAGCTTGGCTTTCAGGAAGCTCGTTACACAAGTCCACGTGAGCTCCAACTTTCACAGCGCCACGTGCCGAAACTCCTAAGCGCTCTACTCGAAGAAGGCTGGGAGGTCGAAGCGGAAGGAAAGCTTTATCGCAGGCCGGGCAAATTGCAGTTCGAGGTGACCTCGGGAATCGATTGGTTCGAGGTCCAAGGCGGCGCGCAGTTCGCCGATATCGAAGCCAGTCTGCCGGAACTTCTCATGGCGATTCGTCGCGGAGAGAAGATTATAAAACTCAGGGACGGCAGCTTTGGCTTGCTACCCGAAGAATGGGCGAAACAGTACCGGCTTTTGGCCAATCTTGGCGAAGTGGCGAAAGACACCCTTCGCTTCGAACGCGACCAGATGGGTCTTTTGGACGTCCTGCTTGCGGCAGAACCCGAAGTTCTCTGGGACGATGCCAGTCGTCGCGCGCGCGACGAGCTGAAGCGATTCGAAGGCATCCAGGTCGCGGATGCGCCGATGAATTTCGTCGGCCAAATGCGCAATTACCAGCGTGAGGGACTTGGTTGGCTCTACTTTCTCCAGCGTTTCGGCTTTGGCGGTTGTCTGGCTGACGATATGGGTCTGGGGAAAACCATCCAAGTGCTGGCGCTTCTCGAATCGCGGCGAGAACTCCGCGCCAACGCTTCTCGATCGAATGATGCCGATGAGGAAATGCCAGGTCCGTCGCTCGTCGTTGTGCCCAAGTCCCTGGTTTTCAATTGGCAGCAGGAAGCGCAGCGGTTCACGCCTAAGCTCCGAATTCTCGAACATGCCGGAACAACGCGGCTCAAGCCCGGCGAACATTTCGAGGATTATGACGCCGTCCTCACCACTTACGGAATTCTCCGGCGCGACGCGGCCCACTTTAAAAACATCGAATTCGATTACGCGATCTTGGACGAGTCCCAGGCGATTAAGAATGCCGGAAGCGAGAGCGCCAAAGCGGTCCGCCTGCTGCGCGCCCGTCACCGCCTCGCCTTGAGCGGCACTCCGGTCGAAAACCACATCGGAGAGCTTTGGAGTCTCTTTGAATTCTTAAATCCAGGGATGCTCGGTAGCGCCGGGCTCTTCGGCAAGAACATCAATAGCCGCACTCTCGATCCGGCAACGTTGACTCTCCTTGCCCGGGCGCTCAGGCCTTTCATTCTGCGCCGGACCAAAGAACAGGTTGCGAAAGAGCTGCCGCCGAAAGTCGAACAGACCATTTATTGCGAATTGGAGCCGCGCCAGCGCCAGCTTTACGACGAGCTGCGCACCCACTACCGTCACCGTCTTCTGCCCGATGTCGAGCGCTCGGGGGTAAATAGAAACAAGATTCAGATCCTCGAGGCTTTGCTCCGTCTCCGCCAGGCCGCATGCCATCCCGGCCTTCTCGACAAAAGCAAGCTGGCTGGGCCCAGCGCTAAATTCGAAACTATTCTGGAGCAGCTGGGGCAGATTATTGAAGAAGGCCACAAGGCGTTGGTCTTTTCCCAATTTACGAGCCTGCTTGCCATCCTCCGGCAGCATTTGGAGAGAGCGGCGATCGAGTACGCTTACCTGGAGGGGAGAACACGCAATCGCGCCGAGGTTGTTGAGCGCTTTCAAAGCGACCCCGACCTGAAGCTCTTTCTTATCAGTCTCAAAGCCGGAGGGCTGGGTCTCAATTTAACCGCCGCAGAGTATGTTTTTCTTCTCGACCCTTGGTGGAATCCTGCGGTTGAGGCTCAAGCTATTGATCGCACTCATCGCATCGGCCAGAGTCGAAATGTCTTCGCCTATCGGTTAATTGCGAAAAACACCGTGGAGGAAAAAATTCTCGAGCTGCAAAAAACAAAGCGCGATCTTGCGGACGCGATTATCAACGAGAATAACAGCATCATCCGAAATCTCAGCCGCGCAGATCTGGAGTTGTTGCTCTCCTGAGCGACCACATTGTCTGAAAACTGTCATATCAGTGCTTCGACTAGGCTCGTTACCCTGACGTGATGATTAAAACCAGGCATTTGGCGCTTCCGCCTGCTTTTAGAAATTCGCTCAGCGGGGTCTCGAATACGTCAAAGCCCAACGACTCAAGTTCCCCCCGGATCTTGGGGCATCCGTCGTTCATTGCGACAGATTTACCGGCAACGATCGCGTTGCAAGCGAACCGAGAGGCCTCGTCGAAGCCAACTGGAATCAACTGAGGGATGTTATCTGCGAGAACCTTGCGAGCGTAAGGATCGAAGGCGGGAGGGTAGAAAAAGGCTACGCTTTCTGAACACGGGCAGAAGCAAGTATCGAGGTGGTAAAACCAGTCGTCCGTCAATTCAAGCGAGAGCACCTCTTGTTCGATGATATCGGCGACTCTCTGATGCGCGTTGATATCCGACCGGATATGATAGCCAGCGAACCAGCGCTCACCGCACTTCAAAAGATCGCCTTCACCTTCGAAATGGTAGTTCTCCGGCAAACGGATAATCTCGAATCCCTGATCACCGAACCATTTCTCAAAGTGAGACGACTCCCCGCGCCTCACCTCGTAGCGGAAATTGCTGGAGATAAACTTCTTTTTCCAGACCAGCCCGGCGTTCGCCGTAAACACCATATCCGGTAGTTTTGGTTGCGACTCGACGAGACCAACCTCAACCGACAATTCTTCCACCAAGAGCCGGCGCAAAGCATCCCATTGTTTTTGGGCCTGTTGCGGGTTGCTCTGCTGGCTCCGGCTCATCCAGGGATTGATCTCGTACTCGATACCGTAGTAGGTGGGTGGACACATGAGCAGTTGCATATTCAGACAGGGCCGGCGCAAGAGGTGAAAAGGGTCAGTTAATCCAGGTGCCCGCAAAGCTCGCGCAAAAAAGGCTCCACATCCGTAACCAGCCCGAGCGCCTGAAACGTCCCCCGATCCGTTAGTTTGGTTACAACCGCAGGGTTGATATCGACGCAGACTGTTTTCACGGTTGCCGGTAGCAGATTCCCGGTAGCAATCGCATGCAGGGTGGTCGCCATCATCAGAGCGAGGCTCACGCCGCGCGCCTTTTCGCGCATTACATCTTGTGCCAGCAAGGTGTCCGTGATGACATCCGGAAGGGGCCCGTCATCGCGAATTGAGCCCGCCAGCACAAACTGCACTCCTTTTTTGACACAGCTGTAAAATATGCCGCTTTGAAGGATACCGCTTTCAACCGCTTGCTTGATCCCTCCGGCTTTCCGCACAGTGTTGATGGCCCAAAGATGATGCTCATGGCCTTCGGCCGCGCGAATGTTCTTGTCCAGATACACGCCTAGAGAGGTTCCGAAGAGGGCGGTTTCGATATCGTGCACGGCAAGTCCGTTTCCCGCGAAGAGAACCTGGACATAACCATTCTCTATCAGCCGGACCAGGTATTGCGCCGCTCCGGTGTGCACCAGCCCTGGGCCGGCAACGACGAGAATGCGACCGTTTTCTCGTTTCACGTTTTTCAAGGTCTCGGCGATTTCTCGGATGAGCAATCCTTTGGGTTGTTCCGTGGAGACCGAGCTTGACATGAATTCAAAGTTCTCGCGCGGCACCTTGCGCTCGATCGGAGAAACCTTAACGCCACGATGGCCGGTTACAACGAGGTCGCCCTTCTTGATGCGATGAATGGGAGTGCATTCGGCGCGCATTGCCGGTGGATCCACCAGGATGCCACAATCCATTTCAGGGACGGCGACTTCGATCCACCCGTTGTTGACGCGCACCCAGGTCGCGAGATTCGTGGTCGCGTAGAAATGGTCGGGAAATACCCCGTCCGCGGGCGCGGCCTCGAGTTGCGCGGTTTGCTCTTCTTCCTCCACGGGCAGGGCGCCGTGCTCTTTAATTTTGGCCAGGACCCTCTCGAGCAGCGCGGCGTTCGCCGCTTCCACCTGAATGCGAGCGGAGCTGCGATCCGACCGCCGCTTACCGATGTGAACATCGAGGATTTCGAATTCGGCGCCGAATTTTATGATGAGGTCTAAGACCTTGGGGAGGATGAGAGAGTCGATGATGTGACCGGAAATCTGGACGATGCTACTGGGCATGCTGAAGCCCTCACTTGATCGTTAGCTCCAGGCACTATATTACAGCAGGTTGGCGAGGCTGTTAAGTCCCGTACCTGCAGCGCGGAAGTGAACCCGCGCTGCTCTGAAGAGACAGGAACTTTGCCCGGCTAATGCATCGGTGGCAGTTGGTTTGGCCGAATTGACAAAGACCGATTCACGGGCTTTAATCTGGGGCAGATTTGACCTCGGAAGGAGTGTGTTTATGAGGAAACACGTTCTCTTTACTCTGCTGATGGCATCGGTAGTTCTGCCTGCGCCGGCCTCTCCGGCTGATAAGCTGAGGCCGGCAGTTCATGAGGAAGTGGGGCAAGCTTGGGACGATCTTACCCGCGAAGTGCGCGAATGGTTCGACCGCTGGCGCGGACATTTTAACTCCGGGACGTCAACAGAGGAGCGGCCGTTGATCTCGACGATTCTCCGCAATCGAGAAAAGCTTGGCCTCTCCGCCGATCAAGCGAATAATTTAGAGCAACTGAGGAATAAGTTTCAAAAAGAATCGATCCGCAAGGAAGCCGATCTGCGGGTCGCCGAAATGGATCTCAACAGCTCGCTGGAGGCCCAGCCGGTCGATATGAGAAAGGTCGAGGAGAAAATACGCGAGATTGAACGGCTGCGCGCCGACCTCCGGCTTGCGCGTATTCGGACGATTGAGAAGGGCAAAGAGCAGCTCACGGCGGACCAGCGAAAACAGTTACAGGATCTTCTCTCAGATCAGCGCTTGACGCGCAATCGGCCCAGGGGAGAGCGCTGACCGGATTGTTCACCAGTACGAAGCCTTCGCGAGGCTGAGGGTTGACCGCCGGTCTCACTTCTCAGTCAGTGGCGGGTTTTTGCTCGAATGATGACCCGAGCTAAGGCATCAACAGAACTTTGCCTGTCGTTTTTCGCCCCTCCAGTTGCCGGTGGGCTTCAGCCGCGTCCCCCAGCGGCAACCTTTGCTCGATTCGCGGCTTGAGTTTTCCCGACGCGGTCCAGTTGAAAAGATCATTTGCGCGGCGCAGTAATTCCTCGCGATCGCTTGAGTAATGAGCGAGGCTGGGGCGGGTGAAGAATAGTGAACCCTTGGCGACGAGCCGGGCTGGGTCAAGCGGTGGAACGGGACCGCTGGACTGGCCAAAGAGAACCATGTAGCCTCTCGGCCGCAAGGAGTCGAGGCTCTTGTCAAAAGTGGATTGCCCCACTGAGTCGTAAACGACGTGAACGCCGCGTCCGTCCGTAAGCTTTTTCACTTCCGCAACGAAATCAGCCTGCGTGTAGAGAATCACGTAATCCGCGCCGGTCTCTCTCGCCAGTTGAGCTTTGGCTTCCGTCGAAACGGTGCCGATGACCTTTGCGCCCAAACTCTTGGCGATCTGAATCAGCAACAATCCCACTCCTCCGGCCGCTGCGTGAACCAAAGCCGTGTCTCCCTCCTGCAAAGGATAGGTGCTGTGAGTGAGGTAATGCGCCGTCATGCCTTGCAGCATAAGCGCCGCCGCCTCTCCAAAGGAGACGCTTGCAGGCAACGGCGCCAGTTTCGCTGCAGGGACAATGGCTGACTCGGCGTATGACCCGGGAACCATCGCGTAGGCGACGCGGTCGCCTTCCTTGATTTCCGTGACGCCCTCACCGAGGGAATCGACGGTGCCGGCGCCTTCCATACCCAGGGTGAACGGCGTCTGTAAAGGATACAAGCCAGCGCGCTGATAGACATCGATGTAGTTCAGGCCGATGGCTTCGATCTTAACGCGTGCCTCGCCGGCGTTGGGCTCCGGAACAGAAATGTCTTCTGTTTTTAACACTTCGGGGCCGCCATACTGATGGACGCGCACTGCTTTCATCGTCTCTCCTTCATTCGTGTTCAGCGGCCGTTGCCTTTCAGCACGACAATCTCGATCGGCTGGGGCAACTGCTGTTTGGACATTTTCAGAACCGGGCCGTTCAACCGCTTCACGCGTGAAAAGCCGCCGATGAATTGCTCCGCGCCTCCCTCCCACCAGTAATGCTCGGGAATCGCGATTTTTGGATTGACCTGCTTGGTGACTTCGATCGCTTCTTTGGGGGTGACCGTATACATGCCGCCGGCTACGGGCACCAAAAGAATATCGATCTTGCCGAGCAGCTTAAGTTGCGCGGGGGTCAGGGTGTGGCCGAGATCGCCGAGGTGAGCGATGCAGATTTCATCGACGCGAAAGACAAAAATCGCGTTCTTGCCTCTTTGAAGACCCTGGCTTTTGTCATGATATGCCGGAACCGTATAGACTGAAACATCGCGGATGGTCGTGTGGACCTTTTGCCAATTCTCTCCGGTTGGCGTGAGGCCATGAAGGACGACGGGATTTCCCCTGGCCATCCAGATATTATTATGGGCTCCGTGTTGGTGACTCGTTGTGACGATATGCTGATTGTCGGTGGGCCACCGCAGTTCGCTTCGCGAATGCGGGTCGGCCAGAATTCGCGTCCCTTTGGATGAAGTGATCTGAAATGTAGCGTGGCCGAACCACTCGATTGCCAGCGCCGGACTATGCGCGGCGGCCAAGCGAACCCGTGGCCGCGAGACTACCTCCATCTCGTGGCAGAAGCTCAGCCCAAGGCGAGGAATGAATAAGAGTGCTGCGAATGTTAGAAATCGCGGCGCCAGGACGTTTAACAGTTTCATTCGGGTTTGTTCGCCTTGCGGACAGAAGACTAGACGAGTCCCCATTTCCGCCTCATCCACCATTCCGTGCTCAGAAGCGCGAGCGCCAGGGAGAATGTCCAGAGCGTGCTCCAAAGCCGAATCTGGCGTCGCTCGACGATCTGCGACGGCGCGTGGTTATCGAGTCTGGCGGCGATCTTTTCGAGGCTCTTGTCGCTCCATTCATCAATCGCAAAATACTCCCCCTGGCTGACCTCGGCGATGCGCTTGAGCAAATCGGTTCGGGGGCGCCCATCATCGGCTTCGCCGAATGGAAACGCAACTGAAAAACTGGATCGATCTTTGCCTAGCGTTTTACCGGCCAGACTCGCTTCCGCCTCGATGCGGTAGGAGCCCTCTCGGACCGGCGTGAACTCTCCGCGATACTCGCCCTCTTCGCTGCCGGCCGTCACCGAAACCAGGCTGGGATCGCCTTCCGGCCCGAACACGCGAAGCTGCACGGCTGCTTCGCGCGTCGGCGTGAAGTCGTCCTTCAAGACGTGGAGCTTGATAACGACTTTCTCTCCCGGTCTCGCGAGCGGCACGGGTCTGATCTCCACTTGTTCGAATGAAGGTTCCTGCGCCAGCCAGCGCGCTGCCTGACGAATGAACTTCAAATGGTTTTGCGGCGTTTCGCGATTTCCGACCGCGATAAAATTCCACCGCCATGCATCGTCGCTCATGAGCGCCAAGGTGCGGCCTTTGCCGAATCGCCCGACCGTGAGCAAGGGCGAGCCGCTCCTGACACCCTCTCCAGACGCCGTAAGAAGAGTCTCGCCGCGGGCGCGATAGATTTGATTCAAACCGGTCAATGGCGGCAACTTTGACCAGGCCTCCTCGTTGGCGCGTGGATCCGCGAATAGACGAGTCACTGGGTGCCCCTTGCCTGCGCCAGTCAGGGTCGCGCGGATCGCGACCTGCGTCTGATAGCTTCCTTTGCCATCCAACTCGACGGGCAGCACCTCTTTCAATGCGCTTTCCGCGTAGCCGCCGTTGTCAAAAGAGCGCGCCCCGCCCAGCATGGCCAGCCCGCCGCCGTCGCGGACAAAGTCTCTGACCTTTTCCAGATAGACGGGATTGAAATAGGCCCGGTGGGAAAAGTCATCGAACACCAGGATATCGAAGTTCTTTAACTCCTCGAGAAAAATGTCGTCGATGGGGAAGGGAATCAAACTGAGCTGATTGTCCGGGACATCGACGCTGTCGGTCGGGGTACGCAAGAAGACGAAAGAGACGAGGTCGATCAACGGGTCCTGCTTAAGCGCCATGCGCAGGAACCGATAATTCCACGCCGGCGAACCTGAAAGGGTCAGCACACGAATCTTATCCCGTTGGACGTCAATCTTGAACTCCTTCTGGTTATTCTGCGTGATCTGTTCGCCGGCTTGCTCTGGCAGAGCGACCGTGAAATTGTGAGTGCCTATCTCTTTCGGCGTAAACCCAAGCGTTATCTTTTGCTCGAAGAAATCTGAAGTGATCTTGATAGTTTGGCTTGTGATTAAGTTTCGTCCGCGATTAAAATAAAGGGGAACGCTCCTATCCTTAAGGCCGTGGACTTGAACAATCACGTTCACCTTGAACTCCCGTCCGCGGAAGGCAAACTCGGGCGCGCGGACCTCGACGATGCGCGCATCCGTGAATCCCTCGGCGACGCCGACCCCGATGGTAAACACAGGCACCGGCAGAGCCGGCGCGCCATCGATCTCCTTCTTTTCGCCGTTGGCAATGCCGTCGCTAAATACGATGATGCCGGCTTGCCCGCTATTTTCCTTGGCGGCTGCCTGCACGAGTTCCACCAGTCGCGTTCCCTGATCTTGAGGCGTTAGATGGGCGATCGACGAGGGCGCGATTGGCTCGAGGCTGGCGCCGAACTTGAACAGCTTGAGATCGTACTCGCGGCTCAATCGCTGGATGAGCGGGTCGTTGCCCGCTAACAGCTTTTCCTTGACAGACTCGAGACGACTCTTTGACGGGCTCCCATCCGAAGTACCGTCCGCGCTTACGGGGAACGCCATGCTCTGGGAACTGTCCACGAGTACGGTGAGGGGTCGCCGTAGTTTAGTGACCCGCTTCTCCACTAAAGCAGGACCGAAAAGAAAGAAAATGAGCAGCGCGTACACAGTTGCTCGCAAGAAGGTAAGAAACGCGCTCTGAAAGGCGCTTAGCCTCCGCCTTAGACCGACAAATTGGTGGACGAGCAGCGCGACCGTAGCCAAAGCGGCGATCACGATCGCCCATAATGGTATGCCGCTTATGAGATAAAGGTTCTGCATGACTTACCGAGTGAGCCGCTTACGGATAAACGGCACATGAATCAAATCTTCTTTGTAGTTCTCGGTCATCGCGTACAGAATCAGATTGATGCCCAAGTGAAACGCGTCCCTTCTCTGTTCTTCGCCGCCGGGCGTGCAGCTATTGGTCCATTTGCCCAGTTGGTCTCGTTCCCAGGCGCCGCCTAGATTATTTTGGCAGTAAATTACGGGAGTCGAATTGCCCACGTTGATTCCTTCGAGGTTTGGGCTCGCAATCCGCACGCCGCCGATGCGTCGCAGAAGATAATAGCTGCGCAGCGCAGCATGGCCCGCCGGCAGCCGCTTGAAAGCGTTTCCCGGGAACACCCGCTGCATCTCTCGGCGCAACGCCTTGTCGAAGCCGTAGCCTGGCTGGCCTAAGGCGTCATCGATGAGCAAGAACCCGCCGTAAGAGAGGAAACGCCGCAGGTTTTCGACTTCTTCAGGGGTGAAGGGTTCAAATTCGTATTTTCCGGTGATATAGAGAAACGGGAAATTGAACAGATCCTGATCCGTTAGCGTGACTTCGTGCCTAACCCCTGCCGCGTCGACGCTGGTGCGCACTACCAGCTCTTCCATCAATGGGGTAATCGCCAGCGGATGGGGATTCCAGTCGCCGCCGCGATATCTGACTTGCGCGAAGACAAACTGGATCGGGCGCTTTTCTTTCGGATGACTCGCTTCGGCACGTTGAGGCAGCAGCGGGGTTGCCATTAGAGCGTGCGAAAGAACTCGGATGAAAGTTCGCCGATTCATAGCTTTATCCCGAATGATTTACAGTCAACACAGCACGTGACCGCCGCGATCTTTGCGGTTAGATACGCTGCGCGATCCAACCCTCCAAGAGCAATGTAACTATAAGAAAAGCCAAGAGCGGCAGAGCGAGATCCATTCGCTTCCCGCCTTTCTCCAGGGCCTCAATAGGAATAACCTCTGCCGGGATCGGCTTGAGCTTTGCTTGCAGTTCTCTCTCGCCGATCTCATCCAGCCGCGATTCCAAAAACGGCGGGTTGACGGCATAAAGACGCGGGACGGCTTCCTCTTCCGGCGCCGGGGTCAGGGAAAGACGATAAATCCCCGCCTGATCATGATCGTCAAACGCGGCCTGCACGCGATTCTTGTCGGCCGTCACCGTCATCTCCGCTGGCCGCTTGTCGGGCTTGGTGATCTTTATTGTTTTGCCGACGTAGCTAGGCGGCACACGGAGAGTCTTCGTCTCCCCCACGGAAATACCTGGGTCGAAAGAGCCGCGCTTCCCACCGGCAAGATAGCTCGTCAACGACTGCACCAAAGGCAGATACGCAGTTTTGAGCGGCAAATCGCTCCAGTCTCGATCCGCCGTCGTCGATAAAAACATGACGCGTCCCTCGCCTACTCTACGCTCCACGAGTAAAGGGTCGCCATTGGTCAACGAAATCAACGCAGATTTTCCCGGTGCGGCCATGCGGTAATACCCCCATATCCGGGCCGACATGATCGATTCCCGCAGGATGGGATCGGCAAGATTTTTGAGGCTCGGGTGGCTCAGGTCCAGTTTGCCGATCTTTTCGCCCGAGGCTTCCGTGCTCAATTTTCTTTCGCGAATCTGCGCCGGCAAGACCGGGGGCGATGATTGGAAAAGTCTCAAGTTGTACTGTTCCGGTTGCAGGCGATCGCCGCCGAAAATAAGCAGCCCGCCCCCCTGGCGGAGGAAATTCTGGAGTTTTGGGACGAAGGCATCCGGAATCGCAGAAACATTGCTGAGCATCACCACCTGAGAGGAATCCAAAGACGCGGCGCCGAGCCCATCGGCAATGGATACTGCCGGGAGAAACAGCGACGAATCGCGTTCACCGGCCGGGTTAAGAGCGCGAGAAAGAAAGAAAGTCTCACTTTGCACCAGCGATGTTTGGGGATCGCCGTCGACAAGGAGAACCTTAAGTTTGTCCTGGACTTCGAACGTAAAGTGCGCAGTAGGATTTCCTGCGAGGCCGTCTTTTTTCAAGGTTATCCGACCAAAATGAGCCCCGGCTTGAGCGAGAGCAACCTGAAAGCTCACGGTCGTTTCCGCTTTGGGAGCAACGGAGGCGAGCTTCTGCTCTTTGTTCTGCCCGTTGAGACTTAGCTGCAACAGCAAATCTTTAATCTCTTGGTTCCCGAAATTGGCGACCACGGCTTCCAGGTTCACCGGCAGCCCGACCCCGACTCCTTGGCCGGTCAGCCGGACCTCTTTGATGGCGCCATTGAGCGGCTGTTCTTTGCGCCCGACGCGGATGATTCGAATCGGAATAGATGGATCGTATTGTTTTAGGTTGGCGATGCTGAACTGATCCCAGCCGGTTAAACCCATGTCGGTAATCAACCGAATCTCTTTTTGTCCTGCCGGCTCACTAAGAAGCTCGTAGGCCTTATTGAGAGCGGCGGTGATATTGGACGTGCCGTCGGCGAGTTCGATGCCGTCCAACTCTCTCACTAAGACCTGCTTTTCGCCTTTGAGTCTGAACGGTTCCCTGTCGCTCAGGGTCGTCGGGATAATCACAGCTCGGTCGCCCTCGCTGAGCGAGTTGATTAAAAGGCGCGCCCCTTCCTTGGCTTGCTTAAAACCGTTGCCGTCACCGCTCCAGGTCATGCTCAGGGAGTTGTCCAGCAGAACAACCAACGACACCTGGCCGCCGCTGGCAAACAGTCCGGAGCCCAGTTGAAAAATCGGGTTGGCGAGAAGCAATGCCAGCAAGATCACGGCGGCGGTTCTTAACGCCAGCAGCAGCCAATGGCGCAGACGATAGCTGCGAGAGATCCGTTTTTGGGACAACAGAACAAACCGAACTGCGGGAAAACGGATTCGCTTCAATTTGCGCCGGTTCAGGAGATGTATCAGCAGCGGCAGTGCAGCTGCCGCCAGACCGTAGAGATAAATCGGATAGAGAAAAAAAACCGACATCGGGAGATCAACCCCTCCAGCTCAAATAGCTCGCCAAAGCTCGGTCCAATGGGGTTGTCGTCGACAACAGCTGGTAATCGATCGCACTATCGTGGCATTGTTTGCGCATCTGTCCGGTGAATTCGTCGATGACTTGGCGGTAGGTTTGACGGATGGCTTTGGGATCGGCGACGACTTTTAAATTCGCCTCTTCCAGATCTTCGAAGAGAATATTGCCGTCGAAAGGGAGATCGATCTCAGCTTGGTCCAGAAGGTGAAAGACGATAACGTCATTGCCTTTGTAGCGGAAAAGCCGGAGTCCCTTGAGAATCGCTTCCGGCTCGTCGATAAGATCCGACACGAGAATCACCATGCCGCGCCGTTTGATCTGGCCTGCGATCTCCTCGAGGATCCTGCCGACGTTCGTCTCCCCCGCCGGCCGGCGGTTCTCGAGCGCCTGCAGAATCTGGGTCAGGTAGTCCCGCTTGGCCTTCGGCGGAATGAATTGTTCGATGCGATTCGAGAAGGTGACGAGACCCGCCGCGTCCTGTTGCTTCAGGATTAGATAGGCAAGGCAGGCCGTCAAGGTGCAGCCGTAATCGAACTTAGTGATGCCATTGGAGGCGTAATCCATCGAAGCGCTGGTGTCGAGCAGCAGATAAGCGCGGAGATTGGTTTCGTCCTCGTATTCTTTGATGAAGTAGCGGTCGAATTTGCCGAGCGCTTTCCAGTCGATCCGCCGGATTTCGTCGCCCGGCGAATACTCACGGTGTTCCTCGAATTCGACGCTGAAGCCCTTTGATCGGCTCCGGTGGACGCCCGACATAATGCCTTCGACCACCCAGCGGGCCCGCAGGTAAAGATTCGAAATACCGGCGAGGACCGCGGGGTCGAAGTAATTTTTTTCTCCGCTGGCCATTGCTAGAAACGCAGAATGATTAATTGGTCAGTTTAACGTACGTTGACGTTCCTCAGTATAAACATATGGCAGGCTGATCAAAAAGGTTCAGATGCGAGGCGCGCGATCTTCCGAAGGCTGAGGCTAAGGCTTAGGCTTAGATCGAACCAAGCCTTAACCTGAACCTCAACCTGCTTGAAAAGCGAGGTGATCGAGCGCAACAAAGCAGATGGGCCTTTTTCACCAGCCTGGTAAACGTTACCACCACCGTTTGAGATAATCTAGCCACGCTCCAAAGCCCTTGTTGCGGCCTCCGTAGGTGGGATTTTCGAGCTGTTCCTCGAGGTAGGCGATGGTCTTCCGGTCCGCGTTGAGGTCAATTAAAACCTGACGTTGAAATATCAGACATTTTTTCTCGGCGTCGGTTCCCGTCCACGTATCGGCGTCGGGCTGTCTGCCGCCGTTCGCGCTCGTGGCTTCATGATAGAGCTTGGAATGGTAAGCATCGTGGGCAATGGCTCCCGCATACCATAAAATCGAATGCTTCCAGGTGGGTCGGCCAACGGCAAACGTGGGCCGCTTTGCCCAGGCTCTCATGCCGCTTCTCGCGCCCTGTTTGATCAGCGCTATGTGCTCCCGGACGATCTCGAAGCACGATAGGGAACTTAGCAGCCGGAGCGCTTCCAAGGTACGGGCGCAAAACTCTCGGTCGCCGAGTATTTCGATATCGCCGACGCTTGCAGAATTTCGACGACGAAAGACTGTAGATGTGATTGACAACTGCGACTTTATAGCGGCACTCAGAATGAACCCCTTGCCACGTGCCTTCGCACCGTCGTGGCTCAGCGGCTTACCGCCAAGAGGTTTAGTTCAGGTTGAGTTTTCGAACCTCGAACTTCGAACCTGTCTTAACGTCAACCTCAACCTACTCAGGGGATGACCCCCTAACGGGCGGCTTTGCCGTCCATTGGCGGTCTGACTTCAGTAAGCAGGTGGCTGACGATGTCCAACGACGAGAGTCCCTCGCCTTGGGCTTTGAAATTGGGAATGATCCGATGACGCAGCACGGAAGGGGCGAGGGCCTGGATGTCTTCGATTGCAACCGCGTAGCGGCCTTGGAGCATAGTGCGGGCCTTGGCGCCTAAAATAAGATATTGGGAGGCGCGTGGGCCGGCGCCCCATTCCACGTAGTCTTTGATGAACTGGAGCGCCTCGGGATTCTTGGGCCGAGATCTTTGTGTCAGCGCCACCGCATAGGAGACAACAAACGGCGACACGGGCACGCGACGGACGAGATCCTGACAGCGCAAAATTGCCGGCCCATCCATGATCTTTTTCGGCGATGGTTTCCCGACGGAAGTCGTTTGCATAACGATCTGAACTTCGTCTTCGAAGCCCGGATACTGGATTTCGATATTCAGCATGAAGCGGTCGAGCTGGGCTTCGGGAAGGGGATAAGTTCCTTCCTGTTCGATGGGGTTCTGGGTCGCCAGCACGAAGAACGGGAGATCCAATGGAAACGTGCTCCCGCCCGCGGTAACCCTGTACTCTTGCATTGATTGCAGCAAGGCTGCCTGAGTTTTTGGCGGGGTGCGGTTGATCTCGTCGGCCAGCAGGATGTTGGTAAAGATCGGACCTTTCAGAAACTGAAACTGTCTTTTGCCGGTGGCTGGGTCTTCTTGCAGAATATCCGTGCCGGTGATGTCCGAAGGCATCAAGTCCGGAGTGAATTGTATCCGATTGAAGTCCAAATCGAGAATCTCCGCCAACGTGCTGATCAGGAGTGTCTTGGCCAATCCCGGAACGCCGACCAAGAGACAATGGCCTCTCGCGAACAGCGCGGTCAAAACCTCTTCGACGACTCTGTCCTGACCGACGATGACCTTGCGGATCTCGCTGAGCATCGTGTCGCGTTGGGCCGCGAATTCTTCAATCTCGGCAATTTCGTGCTGCTGAATTTCGATCGACTCCATCGGGGGTCCTTTTACCTGGCGCTCATCAGTTTATCGAGCGTCGCTTTGGTCTGCGCGGCCTTTGCGTGATCTCCCAACGCGGCGTAGACGTCGGTCAGGAGCCGGTAGATGAGCGGGTTGAACGGATTGATCTGAATCGCTTCCTCTAAAGCGCCTTTGCTCTCTTGATGATTTTTTGTGGCGTGATGGATGCGCCCGAGTTGAACGTAGGTGCCGCCGTTGTCCGGATCCAGGTCCAACACTTTTTTTAAATGCGGCAGCGCGTCCTCGTAGCGGTTCATCTGGATGAGGACCCGCCCGAGCTTGCTCAGGATAACGGCAGAATGGGGACTTGCCTGCAAGGCGCGCTGGTATTCGTTTGCCGCCGCAACGGTCCGGCCCTTGCCGCGGAGCCGATCGCCGAGATGGGTCCGGTTGCGGGCAACGACCGACTGGATTTCCTTGAGCTCGACGACCTCTTCATCTTCTTTCTGGTCGGTTTTGACTTTAAGCTTCCGCACTCGCGATCCTTCGACTTCCTTGAGTCCTTTGGCCTTCAAAAAAGATTTCCACTCCGTTTCGAAAGCTTCGAAAGAAAGTCCAAACAGTTTTTCGATTGCCGCGGGGGCCGATTTCTCATTCAAAGTCGCCAACAGCTCCCTGACCCCGGATTTCCCTTTGCGGCTGTTAATGAAATCGACGGCCGAAGCTGCCTCGGCGTAAGCGAGCTGCACTTCTTCGGGCGTGTCCAGATGGATCAACGAGGGTTCCATTTTCTTGAATCCGACAAATTTGTTCTTCTCGAGAGCTTGGACGAGCAAGGTTTGATTCGCGGGCGTCAAATAATCTTCCGCGGCGTCTTTGGGCGGAATGGGTCTGCGCCAACGGGTTTCGTAGAAGCGCGCCATCCCTTCGTGCAGCCAGATCGGCGCCTGATTATTGCTGAGGGCGACGATGACATAATGCAGATATTCGTGACTGAGAGAATCGGCCCAGCGGTAACCGAGACTGAGCGCGCGCGGAGAGATGATCATGAGTTTGTTGAATTTGCAGATGCCCACCGCGCCGGTCTGCTCGATGTCGCGCAGAGAGAGAGTCGAAATGGCGTTGAATGTCACTGCGTCCGGCGCAATCTCGACCCGGACTTTCTCCTTTGGGCGGTAGCCCAGCTCCGCGCCGAAGTGTTCGTAGCTTTTTTCGAGAATCTCCAGGGCGTAAGATGCGATGATGCCGTCCCGCTTCTCGTCCAGGTGCAAGATAAAATGATCGCTCTCGAAGCGCTTAAGCATTTTGGACACATCGATGGTTTGCTGGGTGAAGAGGCGCATCGCCTGCCGCCGTTCGTTTTTCGAGTCGATCGCAAGCGCGCGTTCCACCGACTCGAGCGCCTCGTTGTAGCGCCCTTGATAGAATTTCGCCCACGCATCGAGATCGAGGGCGCTCGCTGACTTGGGATTTTCTTCAAGTAACTTGCCGGCAAGTTCCCGGGCTTCGGATAGGCGCCACGCGTCCAACAGCTCCTCGGCTTTTTTAAGCTTGGAATCGACTTCCGCCGCGAAGCTGGACGAAGAAAGAAGCAGAATAACGAAAAAATACCCGATGGAACTCTTTAGCTGCATGAAGCCTGTGGATTACTCTGTGAGATTCTTAAAATAACGCTCGATCTGATCCTTGTGTTGCGGCGGGACGCCTTGTTTTAGGGACTCAAGAATCTCCTCGCGGAAATTCCGCGGCGCCTTGTACTCCTCTTTACCAGGCAGGCGAAAACGCTCCATCTCGAGGCCGGTAACGCCCCCCTCGACGTTGAACTCGGGAAACTGCGGCATGCCGGGAAGGGGAACGAGCATTCCTGAAGGCAAGAATCGGCCGCGCCGGAAAACCATGGGAACGGGCATATTGCCGAGCTGCCCGCGCTGCGCCAGCTGTTGCATGGCGCTTTGCATTTGCTGCTGCGATTGCGAAAGCCGATCCAAGGCGTCGCGTTCCGGAGGGACGGCGTTTCTGGCATCGAGATCTCCCAGGCGGTCGCGGGCGCTGCCCATCGAAGTTCCGGCTTCGTCGATATTCTGGACGATTTTAGGATCGAGCGAAGGGAACAACTGAAAGAGCGACTCGAGTTTTTCCTGCAACTCACGGGTTCGCTGCTGCAAAACCTCTTGCCGCTGTCCCAAGTTGCGCATTTCTATTTTATCGGCATCGTTCAGTGCTTGGGCCGGCTCTCCTACTATGGTGTCCAACTCGGCCTTGAGTTCGCTCAGGCTGTTTTCTGTTCTTCGCGCTTTGGGATCCTGGACTTGACTGCGTTTCTTGGCCAGCTCTTTGCGCGCTAACTGATCGCCTTCGGCATAGCCGGGAAAGTCTCTGTTGAGCAATTTGGCAATAAGGTTTTTCAGCAGGTGATTCATGGTGGCATCGTCCAGTTGCGCGTCCGGCCCGTCATCCCCGCTCTCGCCGCCCTCTCGGTCGGGAAACAGTTCCGTCAACTGGCCCAACTTCTCTTTGGCTCGCTCCAAAAAGCGGTCCAATTTCTCCTTTAGAAGGTTATCTCTCTCGCTTAGGGCGGACTTGTTGAGCCCTTCGGTCCCCAGGAGAATCTCTTGTTGCTCGCGGACGATCTGTTGTAGCTCGCTGGCTGACCGGGCCATCTCGCCTTGCATTCTCCCCATCGCCGACGACATAGCGGAACGTTGAGAGTTTTGCAGGGATGCGACCATCGAAGCCATCTGATTAAAAAGCTCGCGCGCCAGCTGCCGCGCGCCTTCAATGTCGCCCTGCATGAGTTTTTTGCGGATCTCATCCAGCGCGGAGAACATCTCGTTGAAACCGAGTCCGCGCATCGACTCCATGTTCATGAAGTCATCGGTCATTTGCTGCGCAAATTGAGAGAGAGCCTGCTGCAAAGAGCTCAATAGCTTTCCGAGCTCCGATATCTGCTTCAGGATCGAATCTAGATTCTTGTCGCCGACTTGCAGCTTGTCCAACGCGTCCATCAGTTGCTCTTGGCTGCGCGTCAAGTCCCGCGCGGTCGAGGCGAGTTCTTGGGCCTTCATGCGTTTACTGATGTCTTCAGACAACAGCGACATCCGCTCAAGCTCCGAGGAAATTTCGTCGCGAACTTTCGTCTTATCTTGCTCGCTGGATGCCTGCGCTTGTTTCTGCAGCAGTTCATTTTTTGTAAATTGAAGGTTTCTCTTCAGCGCATCCAGATCGGACCAGGTGGCAAAATCAGAAAGGCGGTCTTTTTCGGTGCGCCGCATCACCTCTTCGGTACGTTTGAGCGCCTCGGCCAGGTTCTGTTCAAACTTGCGCTGCACGTCCTTAGACTCCGCGGTTTCCTTGTCCCCGGGGAGCGGCGTTTCAAGATGGTCGCCCAAGAGATCAATCATGCGGTTGTTGAGATCGCGGATCATCTCCGCTACTTGTCGGTGCTCGCCTTTTAAGTTTTTAAGTCGCAGTCTCAGGGCGCGGGAGGTGCCGAGTTTGGGACCGGAGATGGTGTCGTTGTCGAGAACTTCTAGATGAAAGATTGCTTCCTCACCCTCGCGCAGCGCCAGTCTGCCGAGGTCCCACTTATACTGGTCCCTCAGAATGAGTCTCCTGCCGTCGTCTCTCTGAAGCCGAACTTTTTCCTCCCGTTCCCCGATTTTGACCGCGAGGTTGACTTCGGCGACGCCGAAGTCGTCGCGCGCGCTATAGTCGAGAAGCAATATCTCGTCTCCGTTTACTTCCAGGTCGTCGGTGGGCGCAAGGATATCGATGGTGGGAAAGCCATCGGGCTTGACCGTTAGCTGATAAACAACCGGCGAGTTGCGGAAACCATACGAGTCCTCGATCAAAATTCGATACTGTTGTGACTGGAATAGGACCAGATTGCCCTGAAGCTTTCGGCCCTCGGCTTTGAGCGGCACTCGCTTTCCGTCGCCGAGGAGAATCTCCGCCTTAACGATGTCTTTCGTCGTTGCGGCGCGCATGCGAATCGATGAGCCTCGGATGCCCTCGACGTTGCCGCCGGCCACCGTAACCGACCCCAACCCGGTATAAGCCGGCGGATAAAGCGTGATCTGAATGTTTCCAACCTCCGGCGGATCGATGGCTTCAGCCGTGTATACCGGTGAGGAGAACGCGCCTGTCACGGCACGATAGCGAAGCGTCTTCTCCAGGCGCGGCAGTTTGGCGGTGAATTTGCCCTCGCCCAGACTTTCCATCGCGAGCTTTTCTTGGGCTACCAACTCGCCACGATCGTTAGTGCCGGCCCAGACAATGAGTTCGAGGGACTTTGGAACAGCGCCCGCGGTCGCGGCTTGGATCGTGACCGGCGAGCCGCGGGCGACACGGATGCCTTTGGGGTTGAGCTCGATGGTGGTTTGAGACGGGGGCAAATGGTCAAGCGGGCGGCTCAACAAGCTGAAAGTCTCACCCACCCAGGGTGGATTCAACAACACCATAGCAGCGACCGGAACAAAAATGAATCCCAAAAGGCGCAGATGAGCCTTCAGCCTGCCGCTATCGACTAGATCTTCGATTCGTAGTCCAACAAGCTGTTTGCGCGTCGATCGGAGCAGAGCCAATACCATCGACGCCGAAAAATCCCGAGCATCTTCCGACTGCGCTAGTTGTGGGTAAAGTTGCAGCGAGTTGATCAGATTGTTCCGCAGCTTGGGCTGTTTTTGCTCGATATAGACCGCCGCCCGTTCCGGGGAAAACCCATGAAAAACCCGTATCAGGGTCCGACCTAGAAGGAAGAGCAAAACAGCGCCAGTGAGGAGCGCATACGCGATGGGTGCATAGGGAAAAAAATCTCTCAGGTAAGAAACGCCCGGGCCGAGGGCGAAGAGAAGCAGGGCACAGATGAGCGCCAGGCAGATTCCTTCGATTCCTTGAAGAAACCTGAAGCGTCGGACAAATCGTTTCAGGAACGAGGAGAGCTCTTGGTATTCCTCTTGGCCCATCGTAGCAAACGAGTAGTCATCTTATCGCCGATCCCAGGCCTTGTCCATCCCGTAACTGTTAAGTTTTGCCAGACTCTGGCGGAAATCGGCTTTCAGGCCGGTCAAAACATTACGCTTGCGCGGTTTCGCGTTCCGGGTTCCGAATCTCGGGTTAACGCGAAACTCGAAACTTTAGACTCGAAACGCCGTTAGTGGCGGTGGCAAGACGCGGCCTCTTATGCTATTCAAACATGATACGTTGCGATCATAGCAAACGAGAAAGGAAGCGCGAATGGTAATGGAGAATTTGGCAGCAACCGAGAGTCTCTATCTGCACGAAGGCCACGAGGATGAGGACGAAGATGGCGGCATGCCCATGGATGAAGACCACCCCATGTGGCGCTCCGAACGGATCTCGCTCACGTCCGTCGGCATCGACGTCGGTTCGTCTACCAGCCATCTGATCTTTTCCCGTTTGACTCTGCGGCGCCAAGGGATCGCGCTTTCAAGCCGGTTTGTCGTGGTCAACCGTGAGATCATTCACGAATCGCCGATCTTACTGACTCCTTACGTCGACAAGACCACCATCGATACGGAAAAATTGAATGACTTCATTCACGAAGCCTACGGAACGGCCGGTTTGATCCCGAACGATATCGATACCGGGGCGATTATCGTTACCGGCGAGGCGGCTAAAAAGAAAAACGCCGAGGCCATAGCCGCGCTGTTCGCGGCCCAAGCGGGAAAATTCGTTTGTGCGACGGCAGGCCATAATCTGGAGGCCATTCTGGCGTCATACGGATCCGGCGCTGTCGGGATGACTCGCGAGGAAGGCGGCGATTTCACGGTCATGAACGTTGATGTCGGCGGCGGCACGTGCAAGATCGCGATCGTTCAACGGGGTCAGGTCATCGACACCTGCGCGATTGAAGTCGGGGCGCGGCTCATTGCCCTGGACGAGAACGGCAAGATCAACCGGCTCGAGGACACGGCGTTAAAGATCGCCAAGCTTGCGGGTGTTTCCCTGAGTCTCGGGGCTACGATGAGTGAAGACGACAAAGAGAAATTCAGCCGGGTACTTTGCGATTCTCTGTTCCAGGTTTTGGAGCGAGGTCCGCTGCCGCCTGAGATCGAGGATCTTCTCCTGACCCCGAGTATCGATTATCGGGGCGATATTCACGCGATCATGTTCTCGGGCGGGGTTTCCGAGTATATCTATGGTTACGAAAAGAGAAATCTTGGCGACCTTGGGGTTCATTTCGGGCGGCGGGTGCGCGAGCGGGCGAACCAACTCTCCGGCGGCAAGATCCCGCTAAGACCGGCGGAAGTGCGTATTCGCGCCACGGTTATCGGCGCCTCTCAATACACGGTTCAGGTCAGCGGCAACACCATCTACCTGTCCCATGCCGATGTGCTGCCATTGCGCAATCTGCAGGTCGTCACCCCGCAGTTCGAGCAGCAGGAATCGGTTACACCGGCCGAGATCAAGAGCGCCGTTGAAAAGGCGTTGCAGCGTTTCGATATTCAGGACGGGGACCGGGCCGTGGCTTTGGCTCTCCATTGGGAGCTCGGACCGTCTTATCCGCTGATTCGAACCCTGGCGGAGGGACTCGTTGGGGCCATGAAGGAGCATGTTAACCAAGGGCAGCCGCTTGTGTTGGTGTTCGACGCCGATATCGCCAAGCTAATGGGTAACATCATCGAACGCGAGCTTTTGCCGGGCGCCGGCATTATTTCTATTGACGGCATCGATCTTAAGGATTTCGATTTCATCGATATCGGACAGGAACTGCCCGATGCGAAGGCCGTCCCGGTGGTCATTAAATCCCTGATCTTCCGCCATACGGAGACCGGTCGCGGGCACTCGCACCGCCACCATCATCACTGAAGAGGAAGCAGTCCTGGTGCTTGGAATTGAGCGCTGAGGGCCGTCCGTAGGGAAATCGCAATCGGAGCGGGTCGTGCCGTTCCGAGCGGCAAAGGTGTCGCCGCCTAAGGAGGCGAGATCGACACGATGAAAAGCGCGTAAAAGGAATTCATATACGTCCTATGGCGCGGTCGATGCGGCGGAAGGGATCCCTGATCGAGAAGTTCCTCTATAGTTTGCGCTATCGTCTCGCCGAGTTCGCCCTCCGGGCGTTCGTCGCCATCCTACCATGGGTTCCGTACTCGCTGTTGGTTCTGTACACAAGATTTTCGGCCTGGGTTACCTTCGGTTGCTTGTGGAAATACCGAACGCGAATGGAAAACAACGTCGCCATGGCGATGGGCGAGGAGCTTACCACGCCGGTGGAAAGAACAGCCCTGGTTTGGCGCGCCTGGAACAACTTTGCGCTCGGCATACTCGAAACCAGCGCCGTAATGCATTTTCCCAGAGAGCAAATCATTCACTTTGTAACTATCGAAGGGGAGGATCATCTAAAGCGCGCTATTGCGAAAGGGAAGGGAGTGATTGCATTGAGCGCCCATTTGGGCGCCTTTACCCTGATCGGCGCCCGGTTGGCGGCTGCCGGCTATCCCTTTAGCGTCGTGGTAAAGCATCCTGGTGACGAACGCTTTGCGCGCTTGATCGATCGCTATCGGGCTCAGATCGGGATCGGCACGATTTCGGCAAAGCCGCGCCGGGAAGCTGCTCGCGGAATCCTCAAGGCGTTGCGCGAAAACAGAATTGTCTTGGTGATTGCCGATGAATTCAAGTCCGGGGGGTTGATGGTTAACTTTCTGGGGCAGATCTCTCCTGCGCCGCGCGGGCCGGCAACCCTGGCCCTGCGCACCGGCGCCCCTACGTTACCGATGTTCGCCACGCGCCGGCCCGACGGCGCACCGATCCTTAGAATCGGCGCAGAGGTGGAATTGATCAGAAGCGAAGACGTAGAACAGAGCGTGGCGGAAACGACGAGACTTTTTACGCGTTATCTTGAGGAAGCTATTCGACGTTACCCGGACCAGTGGAACTGGTTGGGGTTTCGACGCAACGGCATAGCAGGTCACGGTATCAGACGAAGGCGGAGGAAGCGGCGCGGCGACTCTCAACCTCAGCCTTAACCTCAACCTTGCCTGGAGTCGAAGCCTGGGCTCAGAACGTTTTTCTGTTCCGTCTCTTCCAGGTAGCGCATAAAGCGATATTTGTTCTCGATCTCATCCAGGCGCAACGCCGGGAGCCCCGCGGGTTGGCCGGGGACGACTTTAGCCGCGATGAGGCTTAACTGGTTGCGCTTCCAAGCATTCAAAAACTCAGCTCTGAATTCTTCCGGGTTTGCGACCCAACAAGCGTGTTTATAACCCGCCCCTTTGGCTAGAGCCACCGCGTCGGCGACGTGTGAGGCCGTTGCGGTGCCGCCCGAAGCCTCATAGCATTCATTGTCAAAGAGAAGATGGATCAGATTGGGAGGACTCTGCAGCGCAATCGTCGGCAGTCCGCAAAGGTTCATGAGAAAAGCGCCGTCGCCGTCAATCGCGATTACTTTGCGGTGGGGCAGCGCCAGTGCCAGTCCCGCTGCTATGGACGAAACCAACCCGAGTGTCCGCGTTTTCAGATTCCCGTCGCCGGGCCTGAGCGCCCACCATTCCCGCGCGCCCCAACCGGTGCAGACGGCCAAAGCATCTCCTGAGTTGGCGGCAATAGCCTTCAAGAAATCATAGCGCTGCATTACTTCACCCCGAGAACGGTTTTCGTCAGCAACACGGCCACGGGCCTCTTGGAATCCTCGGCCAGAATATGCGCGCCGCGCAACGTCTGTTCAACCTCTTCGTTTTTCCTAAGCACGTACGAGCGGATTCCCATGGCGTTAAGCACCGGCTCGGTCACTGAACCGAGAGTCGTAAAGCCTCGGTCACCGATGTCACCGGCATAATAGACCAGAAGCAGAGTAGGAATCTGAAACTGAAGAGAAGTCGTCGTGAGCGCGTTGCAGCTATTGAGAAAGCCGGCGTTCTGCATGATTAGGGCGGTTTTCTTTCCGGCAAGATAGGCGCCGGCGCAGATGCCGATACCTTCTTCCTCCCGGCAGAGCGGCACATGCTGCAGATCGGCATCCGATTCGACGGCGCGGATCACTTCGACGATTTTCTCGTCCGGCAAAGTCGCCACGAAATCGATTCCGGCTGTTTTGAGTCCAGCGACGATCGCCGCGGCGCATTTTTTCGCATCCATGGTCGTTAGTTTTCTGACTCAGAAATTCGCAAAAGAATTGGCGATCTCCCCACCGTCATGCCCGCGAAAGTCGGGCATCCAGAAGCATTTGATTTCCTGGATTCCGGCTCGCACTACCCCGGACTGTGATCCGGGGTTGGCCGGAATGACGCGGGAATTATGTAGCGAATTTAAGAGACACCACGCTACACTCACTGTCGGTTCCGTGCGCCTACGCCCTGACCGAATACTCCCTAAGCTGATTTGTTGTCAAGCGACCGGTCGACTCGCAGAAAAACGTTTAGCCCTGACAGTCTTGACACAAAAGCGGCACGTCCTATAGTGAACAATAGCGCAAGCGATCATGGAACGAATTGTTAAAGTCAGTAAACAGCATGTGTGGGTCAGCGTGGAAGACCGGCATGTGGACTTGGGGCTCACCAACTATATCCAAGAGGAGCTTGGGAAAATCATCTCTGTCGAACTCCCGGACATCGGTGATAGGATCGAAGAAGGCGAGGTTTTCGCGGAGGTCGAATCCGTATCCACCGTTCATGAGCTGATAGCGCCGGTTTCAGGAAAAGTGTTGGCCGTAAATCCCCATATGGAGGACCATCCAGCCATCATTAACGAAGATCCCTATAATGAGGGTTGGCTCGTCGAAGTAAGATTAAAAGACGAGTCCGACGTCGATGGCCTCATGGACATGGATGAGTACTATCATTTTGTCTTCAAGACTGGGTCCTAAGCCATTCTGTCCAGCCTTCCTCCGTTGTAGCCTCTCAGTTCTCTTCTTGATTTGGCTTTTTATTGTTGAAAACCACCTCTTCGCGGCTGCCGCATCGCAGCAGGCCGCCTTTGAAAGCGCTCGCTGGATAATGGTCGAGCGCGACCTGCGGCGGCGCGGCATCAAAAACCAGCGGGTTTTGGATGCGATGGGATCGATTCCACGCCACCGGTTTGTGCCCGATCCGCTACAATCTTTCGCCTACGACGACCGGCCGTTGCCGATCGGGGAGGGTCAGACCATCTCGCAGCCTTATATCGTCGCGTTAATGACCGAGCTACTGGAACTCAAAGGAACGGAACGAGTGTTGGAGATCGGGACGGGCTCCGGCTATCAGACGGCCGTCCTGGCAAAACTTGCGGCTGAGGTCTTTTCGATCGAAATCATTCCGAGGTTAAGCGAGCAGGCTAAGAGCGTCTTGGACCAAATTGGGGTTCGGAATATCCAGTTGAAAACGGGCGACGGCTTTTTCGGGTGGGCGGAGAAAGCGCCTTTCGACGCCGTGCTCGTGACCGCCGCCGCTCCCAAGATTCCCGAGCCGCTCTGGCAACAGCTGCGCGAGGGCGGACGTCTGGTCATGCCTCGCGGAGAGGTAGATCAAAGCCAAAAACTCGTTCGGGTCAGAAAAGTGGCCGGCCAACGGGTGATCGAAGATCTTACGGACGTTCTCTTTGTGCCGCTTACGGGCGCGGCTCGGGAGGAGTCGCGCTGAGTGCACCGCTGCGCGGTTTTTTCGGCTCGGAAGGCCGAAAGCGGTAGATGATCTCTCCCGGGCGGACCAGATTCAGCTCTTCGCGGGCGAATTTTTCCAGATAGAAATCGTCATAACGGAGACGAGAGATTTGTTCCCGCAGCGTCTCGTTCTCCTTCTGTAATCGGTAGTTCCGCTCGTCCAAGCTCCGTTTTTCCCCTTTCAGCCGCAACAGGTGGAAGACCCCTCGGTCTCCGATAATCGTGACAAAGCAAAGTAGGCTAATGCCGAAACCGAGAAGGTAAAGAAGCCAGCGTTGCGGTAATTGAAAGGGCAAGTTCATCTATCTATAGTAGCCGATGGTAATATAACACAATCTATGCTTTTGTGCTTTTTAACCAACTTTTTCGGAGGCGCGCATGAAAATACAACGGGTCCACGCTCGAGAGGTTCTCGACTCCAGGGGACAGCCGACGGTGGAAGTCGAGGTGGCGTTGACAAACGGCGTGGTTGGGCGGGCGACAGTCCCCTCGGGCGCATCCGCAGGCGCGCACGAGGCCGTGGAGCTACGAGACGGCGGTAAGCGTTTCTTGGGAAAAGGAGTGGCCCGGGCGGTGGCGAACGTCAACGAAAAAATCGCTCCACGCCTGCGTGGCAAAAACGCCAAAGACCAGAAAGATCTCGATCAGCTGATGATCAGCATGGATGGCTCGGCTAACAAAGGCAAGTTCGGCGCCAATGCCATTCTTGGCGTTTCTTTAGCAGTTGCGCACGCGGAGGCGCGCTCGGAAGGTTTGTCGCTCTATCGGTATCTCGGCGGCGCAGCCGCCAAAACGCTGCCCGTGCCCATGCTGAATGTTCTCAACGGAGGCGTTCACGCGGACAACAACGTTGACGTGCAAGAGTTCATGATCGTGCCGTATGGCATGAGAAGCTTCTCCGAGGCACTAAGAGGCGCGGCCGAGATTTTTCAGACGCTCAAAAGAGTTTTGCACGATCGTTCTTATTCTACCGGAGTTGGCGACGAAGGCGGTTTTGCGCCGCGCGTCAAGAGCAACGCCGAGGCGATCGAATTGCTGCTGGAGGCGATCACAAAGGCGGGTTACAAAGCGGGATCCCAGGTCGCGCTGGCGCTGGATGTCGCGTCGAGCGAGTTCTACGACAACGGCCGCTACGTTTTCAAAAAATCCGACGGGCGGAGCCGGAGCCGCGTTGAGATGGTCCGGCTTTACGAAGATTGGGTTAGACAATTCCCGATTATTTCGATCGAAGATCCTTTCGCCGAGGATGATTGGGACGGCTGGCAGACGATCACCGAAACGCTCGGAAAAAAGGTTCAGCTGGTCGGTGACGATCTTTTCGTCACCAACAAGGTTCGGCTTCAACGGGGTATTGAGATCGACGTGGCCAATTCCATACTTGTCAAGGTAAATCAGATCGGCTCGTTGACGGAAACTCTTGAGACCATCAAGCTTGCCAAGGACTCCGGCTACACGACCGTAATGTCCCACCGTTCCGGTGAGACCGAGGATGTGACGATCGCGGATCTCGCTGTGGCCACTAACGCGGGCCAAATCAAAGCCGGCGCGCCGTGCCGCGGCGAACGAACGGCAAAATACAACCAGCTTCTTCGCATAGAGGAAGAATTGGGCAAGAGAGCCGTCTACGCAGGAAAGAAGGCGTTTCGCGTGAGACCCGGCAGCTAGACAGACATGCGAGGATGAGGTTAAGGGTCTTTTCTTTGTCTATGAACAATCCAGCTCGGGCGAGGCTGACTGTGCCGAAAACGACGGCGCGTCGGCGAAGCGAGACACTTAACAAAAAAAGCGCGCGAGCCGAAGCGATCGCCGTGCAACTGGCACGGGCTTACCCTCAGATCGTCGTGCCGCTCAACCATCGGAACAGCTTCGAGCTCATCGTCGCCACTATCCTTTCGGCTCAGTGCACCGACGCGGCGGTCAATCGTGTTACGCCGGAGCTGTTCCGCCGTTATCCCGAACCGGCAAAGCTGGCTCAGGCGTCGACGGTAGAGATCGAACGGATCATCCGCACACTCGGGCTTTTCCGCGCGAAAGCAAAGTCGTTAAAGTGCTGTGCTCAGCAACTGGTTGAAGAATTTGACGGAAAAATTCCGGCGACGATGGAAGGGTTAACCCGGCTTGCCGGCGTGGGACGAAAAACCGCTAACGTAATCTTGGGTCATGCCTTCAACACGCCGGGGATTATCGTCGATACTCACTGCCGGCGGGTGTCGCGCCGGCTCGCTTTAACGAGCGAGCAAGATCCGACCAAAATCGAATGTGACTTGAGCCGGCTTTTGGCGCCGGAAGAATGGACCGGCTTCTCTCATCGGCTCATCATCCATGGCCGCAGAGTCTGCCACGCGCGCAAGCCAGGCTGCGCTCGGTGTGTACTGCTCGATCTCTGTCCGACAGGAATGGTGAACGTTCGCTGAACCGATCTCTCAATCATCCGGGATAACTAGCAATTGCCTGAAGCCGTCCTCACCACCCTACCGTCAGCCGCAACGATTATGGCCACTGGAACTCAGGGACTTTGCGGTCTTGCAGCAGCTTGTAGTTGGTCAGATCAACCTGCAAAGGTGTCACGGAGATATAACCGTCGTGGACCGCTACGCAATCGGTGCCGTCCTCCTGCGCGAACCCGAGGTCGTCGCCGCCGATCCAGTAATATTTCACTCCTCGCGGATCGATTCTTTCGACGATGTTCTCGCTGTAGTGGCGCTTGCCCATGCGCGTGAGCTGCCAGCCCTTAAGTTTCTCTTTGGGGAGGGGCGGCACATTGACGTTTAGAAGAGTTTCCGGAGGTATGCCGCCACGTTCACAAACCCGGGAAACCAAAGTGGCGGTGAATTCCGCTGCCGCGCGGAAATCAAAATTCTGAAATGTCACCAATGAAACAGCGATCGCCGGAATTCCGAGCAGGGCCCCTTCAATAGCGGCAGAGACGGTCCCGGAATAGATTATGTCGTCGCCCAAATTCGGACCTTTGTTGATTCCTGAGACCACGAGGTCGGGTCGCACCGGCAATAAACCGGTGAGGGCCAATTTCACACAGTCCGTCGGTGTTCCGTCCACGGCCAGCCGGCGGGGAGCGACTTCGTGCACACGCAGCGGGCGGTGTAAAGTCAAAGCGTGGCTCATCGAACTTTGCGCGCGGTCGGGCGCAACCGTGTAGATCTCGCCCACGTGATGGAGCGATTCTTCGAGGGCGGTGATTCCCTCCGATTGGATGCCGTCGTCGTTCGAGACTAGAATGATCATGGCTGTATTCTGGCAAAGAAGGGCAAAACGAACAAGGGCGAACAGTCAGGGGATCTTGTAGATGAAGTCCAGCCTACGGTATGGTTTTAGCCGGGCTATTCACAGCAAGGAGCGGGGAGTAGGAGCAGGGAATAGCGGTGGTTTTTCTCGGTTCATGATTGATCCGGGCTAAGGAGAGTGCCTATGGCGAACGCTGAAATCGTTGCTATCGGTTCCGAGTTACTGCTGGGCCAGATCGTTGATACGAACTCGGCTTGGATGGCGCAGCGGCTCACCGCGCTCGGAGTGAATCTGTTCTTCAAGTCAGTCGTCGGCGACAACCCGGGCCGTATGAAGGAGGTGATTGGGAGAGCGTTGGAGCGGGCGGACGTGGTTATCACCAGCGGCGGGCTCGGCCCGACCCAAGACGATCTAACGCGCGAAATCGTTGCCGAAGTGACCGGGCGAAAACTGGTGTTCGACGATGACTTACTGGAGCAGGTCGAATCTCATTTCCGCCGCCGCGGACGAACGATGACGCCGAACAATCGCCGGCAGGCCTACATCCCCGAGGGAGCGATTCCGGTCAAAAATCCGAACGGAACCGCACCGTGCTTTATCGTCGAGGATCTCGGTGGTGTGATCTTCTCTTTACCCGGGGTGCCGGTGGAGTTGAAATGGCTGTTCGAGAACGAAGTCGAACCTTACGTGCGCAAAAAATTCAATCTCGCTGAAGTCATTCACTATCGGGTCCTCAAGATAGTCGGGGTTGGCGAGAGCGCGGTGGATGATAAGATTGGCCACCTAATCGCAAATTCCAGCAATCCGACGGTCGGGGTGCTCGCGGGGCCGGGGCAAGTCGATGTGCGGATCGCGGCCAAGGCTGCTAACAAGAACGAGGCATTGGCACAGATCGGGCCCATCGAAGCGGAGGTGCGCCAATTACTGGGAGGTGCGGTTTTTGCCGTCGATGAGGAGACGATAGAGGACGTGGTGGGGAAATTGCTGCGCGAAAAAAATAAGACTGTCGCGGTCTATGAAGACCTGACCTGCGGCCATCTCGCAGAACGGCTGCAAACCGGCAGCGGGGATAAGTTTCTCGCGGGTTTCATAGCGAATGGGCAAGTCTCTTTGCGGGGAATCCTGGTTCATGCGCGCAATCCCGGAAAGTTGGATCAGATTCTCCGGGACCCGGTTACTTTGACCGAGCAGCTGGCGTGGTCAGTGAGGGCGCAGTCCGGCGCAGACTTCGGTCTCGCCTTGCACGCAATTCCAGACCCCAACAGCAAGCTTCAAAACATGGCCGACGGCCAGACTTACATTGCCCTCACGGACGGCCGCACAATCCTAAATCGGACGGCCTCGATGGCGGGCAGGGGGCAATACGATCGGTCGCGCATGGCGCTAAACGCCATTGATCTGCTGCGCACCGCGCTTCTTCAGGCAGGTTGAGGTCAAGGCTGGGGCTGAGCTTAACAGGTTCGAAGTTCGAAGTTGGAAAACTCAACCTGAACCTAAGCCTTAACCTGCTTTGAACGTTTCACCCGTTAGGACGGCGGCAATACTTTAGGCAAGAGAGCCTCCAAGCGAGACAACGGTTCTTCCAAGCTTTGGATGGCGTCGGCCCAAAATTCCGGTTTCTCGAGATCATGACCGACGGTTCTTTTGACCACATTCTCTGCGCTATTGCTGCCGGCAAGCCGCAAAAGCTCTTCGTACTTCGGCAGAAAATCGGCGCCGTCTTTTTTGAACGTGGCAAAGAGACCGCGGCTCAGCAAGAAGCCAAAAGTGTACGGGAAGTTATAAAACGTCAGCCCTGTGATGTAGAAGTGCAACTTGGACGCCCAGAAATAGGGATCTTCACCTCCCGATAGGAGTGCTTCGCCAAGAAGCCGGCGCTGGGTTTCGACCATAAGCTCCTTCAAGCGGCTAACGCTTAACTCACCGGCCTTTCGCTCTTCGTAAAAGGCCCTTTCAAATTCATATCGCACCGGAATGTCCAGTAGATAGACCGCGCCATGCCCGACCTCGACGTCTAATATCCTCGCTTTTTGTAGGTCGCCGATGGACGGATCTTCCAGAATGCCGTTCGTCAGCACGAGTTCGCCGAACGTCGAAGCGGTTTCCGCCAAGGTCATCGGATAGATGCGACCGTAAGGACGCACGTCGCGCAAGAGGTGTCCATGAAACGCGTGACCGGATTCGTGCGCCAGGGTGAGCACGTCGCCTAACGACTGATTGTAGGTCATGAATATCCGAGATTCTTTGGTGATCATGGAGCCGGTGCAGAAACCGCCCGGCCGTTTGCCGGGCCGGGGCTCCCAGTCAACCCAATTTCTCTCGATAACGGTCTGAAAGAAATTGCCAAGCGCCGGGTAGGCTCGGCTGAAAGCGGCCATAACGAGGGCGCTGGCTTTTGTCCACGAGAGGAGTTCTTGATTTTGCAGGGCAAGCGGGGCGCCGAGATCGAACCATGCGACCCCTGTTTCTCCGATGAGCTTTGCTTTCAGGCGAAGAATGCGGCGGGGAATTTCGAGACGCGCGAAGAGAGCTTCGAACATCGCGTCGAGCGTCTTGCGCGATATCGCCGCCTGAAACAGCGCGATATCCAGAAAGTGATCGACGCCGCGGTGGCGGTTGAGTGTGAGGCGCGCGCCTGCAATTGCGTTGAGCGCGGCAGCCGCCGTGTCTTCGATCGCAGCCCAGGCCTCATTGCCTTTTTCGAATGCCGCCTTACGGACGCGGCGATCAGGGTGATCCATCAGCGATCGACGCTGCGACATCGGCAGTCGCTCGCGCCTGCCATCCGGAAACTCCATTTCGAACTCGAGCTTCGACGAGATCGTATCGTAGAGCCGCCCCCAGGCCTGGATGCCGTCGACGCCGAGGTCCGCGGCGAGGATTTCCTTTTCTTTGGACGCGGCCCGGAGTGCTTCTTCACGAACGCGCTCGAGGTGGTTCTGAGCGCCGTTCAGAGAGGGTTTAGAAATGAAAGAAGCGAAAACTTCGTCCGTAGTTTCCTTTAGGCAGCGGAGCAACTCGATTCTTACCTTAGCGAACTCGGCCCGCATCCGCGCCAGGGCCGCTTCCTCTCTGTGATACTCCTCATTGCGCGCGTCTGAGGAGGCCAAGCAATTGATGTACGACCCCAGGTGAGACATTCGGCGCGTAAGATCCTCGTGGCGGATGACAATTTCCTCCCAGGAAGACGCGGTTCTCCTGGTCAACCGCGGCAGGGCAGCGGCGCGATCGTTTAGAGCCGCGACATCTCTCGCCAGAGCTGCCTTGAAGTCCCGCATCTCGGGGCCGTTAAACTGCGGAAAGTAGCTCGTCAGATCCCAAGTCATAGCTTTCAGACGGGATCAATTATGAAAGCGGCGCTACGGTGCGTGTTCGGTGCTTCCCGGTGCATGGATTATCCGGCTAGATTTCGACGTGGGTACCGACATTGCGTTTCAGCGCTTTGTCATAGACGAGGCGGGCCGTAGCGACATCTTGGATAGCAATGCCGACGGATTTGTAGAGAGTTATCTCACTGCCGGCGGTTCTGCCCGGCTTGACGCCTGCGAGGACTTCGCCGATCTCGCCATAGATATCGTTCGCGGCGAAGCTATCCTCCTTAATTGCCAGCAGTACATCGCCGCATTCCGCCATGATCGCCTCGCGCGAATCAACGACGACCTTCGAGCGAGCCAGAGTCGCGCCGTCGAGTTCTCTGAAGTCCGGACGGTGCGAACCGACCGCATTGATATGTGCGCCGGGTTTCAACCAGTCCGGCTTAAGAATGGGCGCTTTCGCGGTGGTCACGGTCACGACTAGATCTGAATCCCGGACGGTTTCTTCAGCGCTCTTCCCGACCGCGATCTTGACGCCGGCCTTCGGCTCCATTTCCTTTTTGATGGTTTCAGCGCTTGCACCCGATGGACTGTAAAGCTTGATCTGCTCGAGTTTCCTCACCTCGGTCAACGCTTGTATATGCGCCCTGGCCTGAACGCCCGCGCCCAGAATGCCCATCACCGCTGTCGCTGGATTCGCCAGTGCTTTCGTGGCCATTGCGGACGCGCAGGCGGTGCGAATCGCGGTGATGTGGCTGCCGTCTATTGCGGCGATTATCTTCCCGGTTTCTGAGCTGAAAAGCATGATGGTCGCGAGAATCGCGGGTAGGCCGCGTGTTGGATTGTCTTGGAAGTAGGTGACCACCTTCATGCCCAAAGCCTTGTCCTGGTCCAGGTACCCCGGCATGCTGGTGATGCGTCCCTTAATATCGGGCAGCGGCACGACCAGTCGCACAGGCATGACGGCCTTGCCCATTGAATACTGGATATGGGCTTGCTCGAGGGCTTCGATGAGTTCGCGAATGTCGATGAGGGTTTGAACTTGTTTCTCGGAAAGAATCAGCATGAAATATTTTGATAGCACAAAGGAACGCCGCAATGATAGTCTAGGAGGCTGCTGGCA
>JBOHVS010000413.1:0-4025 GCA_050735975.1 Binatia bacterium
CCCATATGCGCCGGTCGCCGTACCGGTGCACCAGCGGCGACCAAAACACTTTTAACGAATAGGGAAGTTCTAACAGACGCAACCCGCCGATGGCTCGCAGCGAAACGCCATGCAAGCGGAAGTACACCGGCAAGACCTCCCAGAGGATCGCAGCAGGCGCCCCCTGGACAAAATACAGTAACGCAACCACGCCAAGCTTTTTCCTCGACTCGGGAGGAAATCGATCCCCCGCAAACAGCTTCCAAATCAAAGTGCGCATATGTGACCCTTAGCTATAAAGGCTTCTCCCTCCCGTTGCTAGACGGCGGCTCATGAATTGCAAGTTGACGTCGGCACAAACCGCTCGTCATCCAGACGGCCCGCCATACCGCCGGACTGCCAAAGCAAGCAAGCGCCGGGATCGCATAAGTTTAACGCGGCTACGCCGCTTACAAAGTTAATTTTTCTGTCATCAGATCTTAACCTAAGCAAGCGATGGATAACCAGCAGAATCCATTTGAGGAGGTTCGCATGGAAAAGGTCAAGCTGGGAGCAGTGCTCGAGGAGACAATCGCGAAATTCAGCCGGAACCGCGAACAAGGTAAAGGCGGCCCGCCTCTTAACGCGTTCTTCATCTCCTATTTACCCGCGCTTTAAGATTGGGATTCATCTTGTTCGTCGAATGAACAAGATGATTGCTCGCTCAAAGAATCGGATACGCTGCCGCAGTCCGTGTCGCACTTCACGGAAGCTTAAACAGGCTGTAACAGAGTTGTAACAATGGAAGGCGAAATATTTATTGAAAAAGGAAAAACTATGAAAAGCAAACTAAGGTTCTTGGCGGTTGTTTTTGCCGCCCTTGCGACATGGCTGCCTGGAGTGGCCGCCGCACAAATCGTCCAGATCGACGGCTCAAGTACGGTATTTCCCGTCACAGAGGCGGTTGCCGAAGAGTTCCAAAAGGCTAAGAAAGGCAAAATCAAAGTCACCGTGGGCATTTCGGGCACGGGAGGCGGCTTCAAAAAATTCTGCCGCGGCGAGACCGACATCAGCGACGCCTCGCGGCCAATCTCAGCAAAGGAAATAGCAGCTTGTAAGGAAGCGGGCATTCAATACGTGGAGCTGCCGGTTGCATTTGACGCGCTTACGGTCGTGATCAATCCCAAGAACGACTGGGCTTCCACGATGACGGTGGCCGATCTAAAAAAGATCTGGGAGCCTTCCGCCCAAGGCAAGATTACGAACTGGAACCAGGTCCGGCCCAACTGGCCAAATGCGCCGCTTAAGCTTTTTGGGCCGGGTGCGGATTCGGGCACCTTTGAGTATTTTACCGAAGCCATCGTGGGAAAGGCCAAGTCCAGCCGGGGTGACTTCACTGCCAGCGAGGATGATAACGTGCTGGTGCAAGGGGTCTCCACCGACCGGAACGCCCTCGGGTATTTCGGCTTTGCATACTATGCCGAGAACCAGAACAAGTTGAAGGCGGTAGCCATTGATGACGGCAAGGGTAAACCCGTTATGCCTTCGAGCAAGACAGTCGAGGACGGGAGCTATCAGCCATTGGGGCGCCCGATCTTCATCTACGTGAGCAGGAAATCAATGAGCAAGCCGGAGGTCAAGGAATTCGTCGAGTTCTATCTAAAAAACGCCGCTTCTCTGGTAACGGAGGTCAAATACGTACCGCTTCCGGCAAAGGCCTACAAGATGGCCTTGGCCCGCTTCCAAAAAGGCACGTTCGGGACGGTGTTCGCCGGCAAGCCGGAAGTCGGGGTGACTATAGAGGACTTGCTAAAGCGCGAGGCCAAGTCCTAACCAACAGGAAGTGCATCGTGGGAGCGCCGCATCGAGCGTGCGCTCTCCACGATGCCACAAGTCCTTGTCAAAGATCCCTTCTTAATATTCTGAACAGGTAAACAGATGGCCACAAATCCTGAGATCGATACCACCAACGCCCACGAACAAGATTGGGATCAATCAGGTGCGCCAGTAATCTCCATCAAGCGGATACGGGAGCGCCTGATCGAATTCTCCATGTTCCTCGCGGCGCTCTTCTCAATTGCCATTACCGCGGGAATTGTCGGGATTCTACTGCTTGAGTCCTGGCATTTCTTCGAGAACGTCTCGTTGATAGATTTCCTTACCGATACCGAGTGGACGGTGCTATTTGAAAACCCGCGCTACGGCATTCTGCCGCTCGTGACCGGGACGTTAGTGACTTCGGGAGTCGCGTTGTTTGTTGCGCTCCCTTTGGGCACAACGGTTGCTATTTACCTAAGTGAATATGCCCCCGTTCGCGTCAGAGAGGTTATCAAGCCGATTCTTGAATTGTTGAGCGCAGTCCCGACTGTCGTGTTTGGGTACTTCGCTTTCCTCTTTGTGACCCCGCTCCTACAGACATTTCTGCCGAATCTCCCCGGGTTCAACATGCTCGGCGCGGGGATTGTTATCGGGATCATGATCATTCCTTACGTGAGCTCGCTGAGCGAAGACGCCATGCGCGCAGTCCCGGTCCACATTCGCGAAGGTTCCTATGCAATGGGCGCGACGCGGCTACAAACCGCCACTAAGGTTCTAATCCCGTCAGCTTTTTCCGGGATTGCCTCCGCATATGTACTCGGCTTCTCCCGGGCCGTCGGCGAGACGATGGTGGTTGCAATCGCCGCGGGCCAACAGCCCAACCTTACGCTGAACCCCATGGAAGGCGCAGCGACGATTACGGCTTATATCGTGCAAGTCAGCCTAGGCGACCTCCCGCACGGGAGCATCGCCTATCAAAGCATATTCGCCGCAGGATTGACCCTTATGGTGATGACGCTGGCTTTCAATATCGGTGGTCATCTTCTCAGAAAGCGTTTCCGGGAGATTTACTGATATGAGTGATCTTGAAGAGACGCTCGGATGGAACAAGCATAAGGATCGAGCCTTCGCGGCACTTGGTTTGCTCGCGACTTTTGTCGGGATGATCACCCTATCAGCGCTGTTGATCGACCTGATGATAGACGGCGCGGCGCGGTTCTCCGCGGAGTTCTTTACGAACTTTCCATCGCGCTTCCCGGAAAGAGCAGGCATTCTCTCTGCCTGGGTAGGGACCACTCTGGTAATGGTCGTAACCGCCATAACTGCCGTGCCTGTGGGGGTGGCGGCAGGCGTGTACCTTGAGGAGTACGCACCCAAGAACTGGTTGACGGCTCTTATTGAGATTAACATTGCAAACCTCGCCGGCGTGCCTTCAATCGTTTACGGCCTTATGGCTTTGGGCCTCTTTGTCTACCAATTAAGGCTGGGGCAAAGCGTTTTGTCTGCTGGACTGACGCTTGCGCTGCTGATTCTTCCCATAGTGATCGTTGCCACCCGCGAAGCCGTCAGAGCGGTGCCGGGAGGCATGCGAGAAGCGGCTTTGGCCTTAGGAGCCTCAAAATGGCAAACGACACGAGATCACGTCCTGCCCTACTCCATGGGGGGCATTCTAACCGGGGTTATCATTGCGCTGTCTCGGGCCATCGGGGAAACCGCCCCGCTCATCACCATTGGTGCGTTGACTTTCATCGCCTTCCTACCCGAAGCGCCCATCCAGGGAGAGTTTCCCTTCGTTTCTTTTGACTGGCTTATGTCCCCTTTTACCGTCATGCCAATCCAGATGTTCAACTGGGTATCGCGACCGCAGCATGATTTCCACTTAAATGCCGCCGCGGCAGGCCTGGTTCTGATGATTATGACCCTCGCTATGAACGCCATCGCCATCTATTTTAGATATCGTTTCAGGAAGCGCGTCAAATGGTAACCGCCCGAACACGCAGTTGGAATTTAACCACCGGGGAAGGTATTATGGAACTTCAAGAAAGACTCGAGGGATCAACGATAAAGGCGTCAAAAGTGGAGAAGCCCGACCAAGATTCACCCGAAAAAAAGGCGGAAAAAGGATCCATCCTTCAGTTGGAAAATGTCAACTTCTACTACGGATCGGTATGTGCTCTGAGAAGTATCAACCTGGAAATCCCGGAGAAAAGGGCAACTGCCTTCATCGGCCCGTCGGGATGCGGCAAGAC